>CAYPOZ010000009.1:15542-19183 GCA_964412415.1 uncultured Isosphaeraceae bacterium
CTGGCAGCGCTACTACCTGGACCTCTTCCTGGTGGTGCTGGCGGCGGTGGTGCTGTACGAACTGCGCCAGCGGGGCCTGGTCGATACCTCCGGCCAGGAGGATGTCGGCCTCGACCCCTTCTCGGTGGCCGCCGTAGCACTAAAAAAAACGATGACGACCTTGGAGTCGATCTCGAGGATGGCCCCGTCGTCGCTCGAGAGGCCGAAGCGGTAGATGCCGGCGCGCGACACCTCGATGAATCCCGTGAGCAGCACCGCGAAGTTCTCGGCGGGGCGGTCGGCCGGCAGCTGCACATCAGGCACATCGGCGCGCCACGCGGATCCTTCCCCCGTGAGCGACTCGCGCGACGGCACGCGGTCGAACGTGCCCTCGAGCAGGCGCACGGCAAGACCTGGGACCGAGTCGGTGCGCGCGATCGGCGCAAGCGGCTCGACGCGCGTGAGCTCCGCACGCGTCTCGCTGCCCACTGGATTGCCGTTCCAGAAGGTGACCGCACGCAGCGAGCATGTGTCGCGCACCGTCACGGAGGGCAGCCCGTCGCGCCCTGGGCTCGCCAGGGGCGATGACACGTTCGGTGCACTTCCGTCGAGCGTCACCCGGATCTCGCACTGATCGGAGACCGGATCGAACTTCACGGGCATGGAGTCGATGAAGATGCGCACGTCGTCGATGATGCGGGGCGGTCGTGCGATGGCAGGGGCACTGTCCCACCGCACCGCGATCACTGGCGGGCTCCCGCTGGCCGCCGGAGCAGGATCCGCCACGATGCGGATCAGCGTGTCGGCGCCGTCGCGCTCGGCGATCGCGCGCGGGTCACCGTCCTCGCCAAGCGCACGCACGGATGACGGCAGGTCGAGCACGCCGGGCAGACGCAGGTCAGTGCCCGCACCGGCTGGGCCCTCGCGCACATGGAGGTACGCGGTGGCGCTGCCGTCGGCCGAGGTGCGCCACGTGATGCGCCCCCAATTGGGCGTGGGCAGCGGCGCAGCTCCGCATCCGCGCACGCTCTCGCCGTAGGTGTGCATCCACTGCCCTACCTCCCGCAGCACGCCGAGCGTGCGCCCGTCGATCATGCCGCGCCCGGTTGGGCCCACGTTCAGCAGGAAGTTGCCATCCTTGCTCACGCACTCCACGAGCATGCGCGTCACGGTCGATGCCAGCTTGACGTTGTCGTCGTCACGCGCGTAGCCCCACAAGTCGTTGAGTGTCATGCACGTCTCCCACGGGCGCGCGAGCCCAGCCTCGGGGATGGCGTTCTCCGGCGTCGCGTAGTCGCCGGGCTGCGCCCAGCGGTCGTTCACGAGGATGCCCGGCTGCAGCGCGCGTGCCATCGCGACGATCGCATCGGAGCGGTGCTCGGCCATCCCGTGCTCCCAGTCGCCGTCACCCCACAGGATCGCGACGCGTCCGTACTCGCCGCCGAGCAGCTCGCGCACCTGCGCGCTCATGAAGTCGGTGTAGCGCGAGTAGTCGGCGCCCTCGGCGGATCGCGACTCCCACGGCCTGCGCGGCAGGTAGTCGGGATGGGCCCAGTCGAGCAGCGAGTAGTAGAGGCCCAGCGGCATCCTTTCGGCGGCGGCCGCATCCGCAAGCTCCTTCAGCGGATCGCGGCCCCGCCCCCCGTCGGCGACGGGCTTCCCGAAGCGAGTGGCAGCCACATCGAGGTCGCTCGCATCGCTGTCCCAGATCGCGAATCCCTCGTGGTGCTTGGTGGTGACCACCATGTAGCCCATGCCGGCATCGCGTGCTGCACGCACCCACGCGGCGGCATCGAAGTCGACGGGATCGAAGCGGGGCATGAGCTCGGCCTGGTACTCCGCAGGCGGGATCTTCAGCCTGTTCAGCATCCACTCGCTCCACCCCGGAAGGAACGCGCCCTTCCACACGCCACCAGCTTCGCTGTAGAGGCCCCAGTGGATGAACATCCCGAAGCGCGCATCTCGCCACCACTGCATGTCAGGTGGGGCGGACGCCGATGGCGACTGCGCAAGCGCGGCCAGGACCGTGAGCGATGCGGGATCCATGTGCGAAGTATGCCATGGATGAGCGCTACGATCGCCGTCCCATGTCCACGTCCATCCAGGTCAACGGCCAGTCGATCGCTCTTGTGCCGCAGGAGCGCGGCCCCTTCATGCACCTGAGCTCCCAGCTCATTCCGCAGCTCGACCAGGGCGCGGAGATTGCGCCGCTGCTCTTCGGCATCATCGCACAGGGGCTCCAGTCCAGCCAGCCGATGACGCACCCTGTGGCCCAGTGCGTGCTCTGGATGCTGTGGCAGATGGGCATCCGCGAGATCGCGATCGACCTCGAGCAGCAGCGCGCGAACGTGCTGAAGTCGCTCACTCCGGAGGAGCGCGCGCGCGACACCACCGACCCGTACTCGCCCGGAGGCATCGGGTGCGGCCGCGGGAACCTGCAGGCCGTGTCGGTGTTCACGCGCCGGCAGTTCCGTCTCGATGGCGAGGCGATTCCAGTGAAGCTCCGCCCCTCGGAGGACCTCAAGGCGGCGATGAAGGCGGTGCAGGACGAGCGTCTGCTTCAGGAGTGGCCGACGCTCACCGCTGCACGGCTCATGGCGGGCATGATCTTCAGCGGAGCGACGCGCGAGGACCCGCGCGTGCTTGCGATGGTTCAGGTGCTCGCGGACCATGGCATCGCGGCGCTTCGCATCGATGCGAATTCGCGCACGATCACCTTCGAGGGATTCGAGCCCGAGTTCGCTGCCGCCGCGGCGTACCTGCAGGGCGGCGACGCTGCGGCGATCGGCCGCGTGCGCCAGGGTGTGCGCGACATGGTCACGCGCGCAATGCAGGCCACGAAGCAGCCGGGCCAGGCGCCGGCGGGCGCGTCGGCATCGGCTCCCGCAGCAGCTGGCGTGCCTGCACCTGCGGGGACGGCAACTGCGGCGCCCGCCGCAGCGCGCGCCTCGTTCAAGCGCCGCCGCCGGTGAGCTGGTTCGCGGCTGCGCCGATCTGCGGCAATTGCGGATCTGTTGGATGCAGGCGCTTGGTCTGCCTGCTGCACGTGATACGGTGATCGAATTGACCAGTGACATGCCCCAACGCGCTTCAGTGCATGAGTTTCCCCGCGCGGCGCCTATCGGATGGGCATGCGCGGCCGCGCTTGCGGCAGCCTATGCAGCCTCGGCGCAGCAGTTCGTGGACCAGACAGCTGTGCGGTTCCCGGTGCAGGCGGAGTACACGAACTACATCGCGGTGGGAGACATCGATGGCGACGGCGACCTCGACATCTGCTTCGCCAATGGCGGCGGCTACAGCACCCTCGGCGCGCTTCTCAAGCCTCGCATCTACGTGAACAACGGCAGCGGCGTGTTCGCTGACGAGACCGATGCGCGCGCCGCGGGCATCACTGGCTGCTTCCGAAGCGCGGAGTTCGGTGACGTTGATGGCGACGGCGACCTCGATCTCGTCCTCGCGCAGGACTTCAACCGCCCGGCGAAGCTCCTGATCAATGACGGCACCGGCACCTTCGCAGACCAGAGTGCCGCACGGATCCCGTCAGGCGGCCTCTCGAGCGCACGTGCGACGCTCGGCGACGTCGACGGCGACGGCGACCTTGATATCGCGCTGTGCAACTCGGGCACGTCGAGCCGGTTCGGCTCCAATGGCCAGCCGCGGCT
>CAYPOZ010000009.1:19207-27167 GCA_964412415.1 uncultured Isosphaeraceae bacterium
CCTCTTCGACGCGGATGGGGACCTCGACCTCGACCTCTTCGTGGTGACGCGCGCAACCTCGCCAGGCCAGAGCCGCCTGTGGCGTAACGACGGAACGGGCCGCTTCACGGGCGGCGTGACGTTCCCCAACGACGCATCTGCGTACGCGTACGACGCGGGCGACATCGACGGTGACGGCGACCTCGACCTCATTGGCGTGAACGCAGGCACGTCCAACCGCGAGCTCCTTGCGCGCAACGCCAACGGCATCGGCACCTCGTGGACCGACATCTCGTCGTCGATCTCGCCGAACCCGACCACGGACGACAACGACAGCAAGTTCATCGACATCGACGATGACGGTGACCTTGACCTGGTGATCGCCGTGCTCGGGTCGTCCAAGCGCGTCTACAGGAACAGCGGTGCGGGCGCCTTCACGCAGGTCACCGGCGCGATCACGGCATCGACCGACTCTTCGCTGGACATCAAGGTCGGGGACTTCGACGGCGACGGACGCTACGACCTCGTCACCGGCCAGGGCGAGAGCGGCCAGTTCCAGAACCGCATCTACATGAACACCGGTGCGGTCGACACGCGTCCTCCGACGATTGCCATCACGGAGCAGGTGGTGCCCGGAACCGAGGCGGGAGTGCCCCGTCCGGTCCGTGTGGCGGTGCGCGATGCATACACCAGCCACATGGGGTTCCACGCGCGCTCGGTCACGCTTCGACACGGCACCGGCGGCACGCTCGACGGGTCTGTGGCCATGACGCTGAGCGGCAACGGCATCTGGCGCGGTGTCCTTCCCGCTCGCCCTGCAGGTTCTATCGTGAGCTATTCGGTGCGGGCCACCGATGCGGCCGGCAACACGGCGGATGGACCCGTGCTCACATACACCGAGCCTGGCGACGCCGGAAGCCCAGCGGACCTCAACGGTGACGGCGAGGTCGACGGCATCGACCTCACGATCCTGCTCGCTGCCTATGGCTCGGGCGATACGGTCGCCGACATCAACGATGACGGCATCGTCGACGGGTTCGACCTTGCCGCGCTTCTCGCGGCATTCGGTTCGTGATCGCCGCGGAGTGGCGCTGGTGCGCTGGTGCGTCGCACGAGCTGCGAGCTGCGAGCTGCGAGCGAGCGCGTGCCGACGCTCCGTAGACTCTGCCGCAATGACACGTTCCCTCGCGATGTGGACGCTCGCCGCGCCTCTTGTCCTTGCCGCCTCGAGCTGCAACGCGCCGCCGCGGCAGCCGCCCCCGCCCACCCAGGCGGGTGCGCCGGCACCCACCATCGAAGGCCGCTGGACGGGCTCGTACATGACCCAGGGAGGCATGAGCGGAGGGCCAGCGCGATGGGCGATCGATGGCCAGGGAAACGTGCAGGGCTCACTCACCGACACCGTGTGGCTCCGGTCGCACGGCACGCCGCGCACCGGACTCCTCAGCGGCTCGTGCACCGGTGGCGTGGCGCTGATGACGGTCACCTGGAACACAGGGCAGGTCGACCGCTTCGAGGGCATGATCATCAGCTCCGCGTTCGGCTCGATGGGCTGCAACCTCACTCAGAAGGGCTCCGACGGCAACTCGGTGCACGGTGGCGGCATGACCTTCGACCTCCACGAGGCGGGCGTGGTGGCACAGCCACCCTTCGGGGCACCTGCGGACGTCACGCATCCTGACATGCTGCAGCGCTATGTCGGGCGCTGGATCACGACCTTCTCGGAGGCCAATGGCGATGCGGGCACTGGCGCGTTTCGGATCGCACGCGACGGCACGATCACGGGATCGATGGTGAGCGATGCGTTCAGCGACCCCAGCAGCGGGTTCCCGTCGCGCACCGTCACGATCGCCGGAAAGGTGGACGCTGATGGGTCGCTTGCGCTCGACATCACCTCGGGGGACACAACCCAGACGCTGCAGGGCAAGGGCTACTTCGAGACCCCTGACGTCTGGGTCGCGAACCTCGCCGCGACACATGAGGCGCTCGCGCAGTCGGGCCCTGCCATGACGATCTCCCTCTCGCGCCAGTGACCGCCACGGCACGACAGGCAGACTCGGGGATCGGCATCGCCGTGTCGGCGCTGTCGTTCGCCAACTACGGCATCTTCTGCGTCGTCGGGATCGTGCTCGCGCGGCTGCTGTCGCCGGAGGAGTACGGCAGGTACGGGTCCGCGGTGGCGTTCGCGACGCTGGCGGCCACATTCGCGACGCTGGGCCTCGAGAAGCAGGCGCTCCGACTGCTGCCCGCGTTCATCGTGCGCGGCGAGTGGGGACTGGTGCGCGGGTACCTCGTGATGTCGGTGATCGTGTGCATCGCGCTTGGCGCATCGACAGGGCTCGTGGCGGGTCCCGGCCTCGACGAGATCCGCCCGCCCCCAAACGCGAGAGGTGCGTTCACGGCGGCGTTGATCTACCTCGTCCCGATCACGCTCTTCTGCATGCTTGTGGAGGTGCTCACGTCATTCGGTCGGCCGCTCGCGAGCACTGCGACGTACCGGCTCGCGCTTCCGCTCTCGATCCTCGTCGCATGCGGAGCGATCGCCTGGCTTGACGACCGCGATGCGGTGCATGCGGTGCACGCGTGGGGTGCTGGGTGGTGCGCTGCTCTTGCGCTTCTTGCGGTGCTCGTGTGGCGTGCCATGCCGGCAGGTGTCCATGGAGCGCCGGCCAAGATCCGCACCGGGTCATGGCTCAGCGGAGGCATCAGCTACCTCTCGTTCAGCCTCATCATGACTGCGTTTGCGCAGGCGCCGCTGATCGTGCTCGGACTCGCGCACGAGGACCGTGCCGGGATCGGCGTCTTTACGGCCGCGATGCAGCTTGCCGGCTTCGTCACGATCATCCAGACGGCGACCACGCGCGTCTATGCGCCGAAGCTCTCGCAGCTGATCGAGGCGGGCGACACCGACGGCGAGCGCAGGCTGATGACAGGCCGCAATGCGCTGCTCGGTGCGATGAGCCTCGCGTTTGTCGTGGGCGTGGCGCTCTTCGGGCGCGAGCTGCTGTCGCTCTTCGGGTCCGGCTACGAGCGCGGCGAGCGCACGCTGCTGGTGCTGTCGGCGGGCAATGCGGTGAACACCGTGCTCGGGTTCGCTCCCTGGTGGCTCCAGTTCAAGGGCCGGCACACGCTCGTGCTCGCGATCAGCGGCACCGGATGCGCCGCAGCGATAGGCGGCATGTGGTGGGCCGCATCGGGCATGCACTGGGAGGCTGTCGCGTGGAGCTACTCGATCGGGCTCGCGGCCACCTTCGTGGCGCTTCACCTGGGCGTCGGATTCACTCGCCGCGCGCAGGCGGCCGCGGTCACTGCGGCTGGACCGCAGGCTCGGGAGTGACCTCGACGCGCCAGAGCCGCGCGCGGAGCACGGCGCCGGGATGCAGGTCCGACGTGCCCAGGGGCGTTGCGCCTGCGACGGCACGCGGCGTCTCGACAGTCCGTTCGATGTCGATGTACTCGCGGTCGCCGTCCCGATCGAGGCGGTAGATCACGAGCTCGCGGAGGTCACCGCGGTTGCCCTGCACCGAGAGGGTCCCGTCGGCAAACCACGCATCATCCGATCCGCCCTGCGACATGGCCATCCACTTGCCCGAACGTGCATCGACGCTCCGCAGCGCGCCATCGGGTCCGGCAGTCGAGAGGTCCGCATCGGTGCGCATGGACCAGACCCACCGGTTGGGATCCTGGTTCTCCGGGTTCGTGTCGGCGGAGATGGTGAGCTCCATCGAGAATGGCATCACGGTGCCGTCAGTCATGTGGTCCGTGCCCTCGCCGCGCCAGAGACCCTGCCACGGTGCGGGGAACGGTCCGGTGCGAACGGCCCCCGGCGCCGCGCCAGCCTGGCCGGCGCGAGGCGACTTCGCGGGGCTCCCGTCGGCAGAGATCGGGTTCGAGGCCGTGGACCCTGGCGCCGCCGGCTTGGTGGTGGCCCATGGCGCGTTGTTGCACGCGGCGAGACCAATCGCGCACGCTGGGAGAGCGGACATCAAGCCGAAGCGGAAGATCTTGCGGAGCGAGCTCATGTTCATGTCAGTGTCCCTGTGTGGCGGGGGTGTTGAGCGTGCGAAGGTATGCGACTAGGTCGCGGAGCTCGCGCGGGGTCAGCAGGGGACCCATGGCGGGCATCGCGCTCGACGCCCCGTAGCCCTCGGCCACTTCGGCCTGCGGATCGACGAGCGACTGAAGCAGTTGGGTGGCATCGAGCCTGTGCGCAACGCCATCGAGCGCAGGTCCAGCATGACCGCCCGTGCCCTCGAGCGCGTGGCATCGGAGGCACGATCCGGTGGAGCTGTACTGGAGCACAAGGCGACCAGCCTCGGGGTCGCCGCCTTCGAGCGCAAGCGATGCCCACTGCGCCGTGAGCGGCGTGGTTCCCGCGGCACCGTCCGCACGCGGCGCAGCCATCGGCGCAGCGCCAGGAAGCGGGCACGCGGATGATGCCTTCGCCGAGAGCGAATCAACCCTCTCAGCCGCCTCGCGCACGTCGAGCCGGAGCGCGGCGGGCACGCCATTGCCCAGCGAGTCGACTAGCCGCGACAGCGTCGCGAGCGACACCTCCGAGCCGGGTCCGCCCTCGCGCGCGATCGTGGCCATCATGGAGACCGCCGCCTGCTGCTCGCGCAGCGTTCCCTCGTTGACGGCATGCGCAAGCTCGCGCGCTGCGCGCGCAGGGTCGTGCGCCATGAGCAGCCTCCGCCCAGCGGTGCGGAGCGCGTCGTCGGGAGACGCGAGCGCAGCATCGACTGCAGCGGCCCGAAGCTCAAGCAGGCGCGTCGAGTCAGGCCCGCTGGTGTCGACGCCCGCGAGCTGGCCGAGCGCTGCCGTGCGCTCGCGCACAGGGCGTGACGCATCGGACGCGACCGCCGCGCTTGCCGCAGGATCGAGCGAGATCCCCCTCGTCGTGGCAAGCTCAAGCGCAGCCTCGCGCACCTCCGCGTGGGGGGACTGCGTCGCGCGCGGAAGCCGAAGCATGAGCATCCGGTCAAGCGCGGCCGCATCCCGGTCGGCTGCAGGCCGCATCATGCTGTCCCTGACATGGCCGATGACGCGGTCGCGCGGCTTCGGCTCGGCAAACTCGGCCAGCGTCGCAAGGGCCTCGAGCTGAAGCTCCTTCGGCACCAGCGGGCTCGTCGCCAGCTGCGCGATCGCATCGGCACTGTCGCTGCCGCCGAGTGCCGCGTTCGCCGCAATCACACGCCGAAGCGTGGCCGCAAGGTTCACGTCAAGCGGCACAGTGCCGATAGGACGCTCCGCGGTGCCATCGGGTCGAATCCAGCCAATGGCCAGGTGATGCCCTCCGCCGCCCTGCGCATGGCGCGCCTCGATCACGTATGGCTGCCCGGCCACAAGCTCCACCGGTCCGGAGCGCTGCGATGCCTGCGAATCCCACGACCCTGGGTTGACGTACCCGCTGACGCGCGCGATCTCGCGAAGGCTGCCGCGCCCGGCCTCTCCGAGCATCAGCACCCCATCGTCGTCGCAGGCGATCATGAGCTCGTACGTGCCGCTCTCCGGCGGCGTGAACGTGGTCGACATCCGCTGCAGGTAGCGCGTCGCGCTGCCGGTGATGCCCACAGCCTCATCGACCTGCACCGACTCGCTCGGTGCACGCGAGAAGGCCGCCTCGGCGAGCAGTCCATCCGGACCGGGCGACGCCGGCACAGTGTCGCGCCAGATCTCGCGCGTCCATGAGAGCGTGGTGGTGGATGGTGCATGCGTGCCCGCATCGGCGCCTGCCGAATCATCCTTCGCGTCATCTTGGGGGATCCACCGGGCCGCAAGCGAGGCGAGCGCGGACCATTCGTCCCGCAGCGGAATGTCCCAGATCGCGCGAGCCGCTTCAGTCACGATGCGCGGATCCGGGTCGTAGAGGAACCGGGCAACCGCCCGGTCCTCGCGCTGGCGAAGCGCGAGCAGCGCCCCGAGCCGCACCGCGGGAAAGGGATCGGATGCGAGCGCCGCAAGCTGCGAAGGGTCGGCGATGCCTGCGAGCGCAGTCACGCCAGCGTGCCGGAGGAATGCGTCGCCATCCTCGTTCTCCCACAGCATCGCAGTGACGTTGGGCACTGCGTCGCGCGCAGACTCGCCGAAACGGCCAAGCGCGAGTGCCGCTGAGGCGCGCACGCGCAGGTCCTCGTCGAGCACAAGGCCTGCGATGTCCTGGGCAGCCGCCGCATGCCGCGCGTCGCCGAGCACGCGGCACACCTGCGCGCGGATCTCCGGATCAGGATCCTCAAGCAGGGGCAGCAGCGGATCGAGCGACGACTCTGCAGCGATGACCGGACCGCGGATGCCCTGCGCCTGCATGCCTAGCGCCCAGATCGCGTGGATGCGCTGCAGCAGCGCCGCACGAAGCCCAGCCTCATCGCTGCCGCACGCCTCGGCGCGGTCGCCTCGTGCCACCGCATGCAGCGCGAGAGTGGCCGCGTCGCCTCTCGCCACAAGCGCGAACTGCGCCTTCTGCCGCACGCGCAGGTCGGGGCTGGCAAGCAGCACCGTGAGCGCATCGACCGTCTGCGTTTTCAGCGCCGCATCGCCTGCCGCGAGTACGGCCTGCGCCTGCTGCGACGCGTCGCCCGCACGCGCCGCATCATCGGAGAGCACCTGCAGGCGGCCCTTGTCGGTGGAGTACCAGCCCTCGCCCCACTCCGAGATGTAGATGCGGTCGTCAGGGCCGAACGCGACATCGGTCGCAAGCAGCCCAATCAAGAGCGGCTCGACATTGCGCACCGCATAGCCAGCGCCGTCGCGCTCGGCGCGAATGGCCAGCACGCCGCTCTCGGGTGCGCTGCCGAGGAAGTCGCACAGCAGGAACGTGCCCCGCATCTCCTCGGGCACTCCGGTGCCGGGCACGAAGGCGAGCCCGGACGGCCCGCTTCCCACATGCGCAAGCGGAGGAAGTGTCCACGCCGGACGCAGGCGATCATCAGTGCGAAGGTGCCAGATGCCCTCCTGGTGCCATGGCCCTCGCTGGTTGCGGCCCTCGAGCGTCTGGAAGTGCATGTCCCAGCCCGTCTCGCCCTCAGGCATCAGGTAGAGGAAACGCGCCTTGTCGCCGCCGTCGGAGTTGTTGTCGCCCGTGAAGAGGTCGCCCCACTCGTTGAACGCAAGCTCCTGCGGGTTCCGAAGCCCGCGGCAGAACACCTCAAGTTCGCTGCCATCGGGACGGCAGCGGAACACCGCACCCGTCGCGGTGTCGGCCAGCACGCGGCCGTCTGGGAGAGCGATCCTGTACCCGCGGTCACCGATCGACCAGTAGAGGCGGCCATCTGGCCCGATGACGAGCCCGTGCATGTCGTGCCCGCGGAGCGCGGTGCGGATGCCGAACCCGTGGTGCACCGCCTCATGCGTGTTCGCGATGCCATCGCCATCGGTGTCGCGCAGGCGCCACAGCGCCGGGATGCACGTGAACCACACGTCATCGCCATCGACAAGCACGCCCGCGCCAGTGCCGTCGAGCGCGCCGTTGAAGTCGCGGCTGAACTGCACCGTCACGTCGCCGCGGCCATCGCGGTCGCGGTCCTCGATGCGGCGGATACGGTCGCTGAAGGCCTCGTAGTAGTCCATGCCGCCCTCGCGGCGGTCGGCCCATGTGCGGTAGTAGGCGAGGCGGTCCTCGACGGACTGCGCCCTCAGGTCATCCATCAGCCAGAAGCTGCTGGAGCGGTTGTCCTCGATGCCGCGCTCCTGACGCTCGCTCTCCGCAACCCACACGCGGCCCGAGTCGTCGACCCAGATGGCGACAGGATCAGCGATCAGCG
Organism: uncultured Isosphaeraceae bacterium; assembly: GCA_964412415.1. Lineage (GTDB taxonomy): Bacteria > Planctomycetota > Phycisphaerae > Phycisphaerales > SM1A02 > ZLKRG44. The sequence continues at coordinate 26,947 of CAYPOZ010000009.1, forward strand.
GCTCGCGCGCGAAGAGGTCCATGCGGAAGCCCTCGCGAAGCGTCACTTCGGGCGCAGCCTGCGCAAGCGCAAGCGCGATGCTGATCGCCAAGACCATGACACAGAGGATATGAGCGCGCGCCTCGCCACCCATACCCTTCGAGCATGACCTCTGGCGAGCTCGCCGCGATCAGGGCGCGTGTGGCGGAGATCGGCCCCCGCATCCAGCCGCTGCTGGACCC
>CAYPOZ010000009.1:27177-27484 GCA_964412415.1 uncultured Isosphaeraceae bacterium
GAGGTGATCAAGTACGGGCCGATCGCCGACCCGGCGTTCCTCGACTGGATCGAGCGCGAGCCGAACGCCGACTATGGTGACTTCCCCGGACCTGTCCGCGAGCGGATCGACGAGCCTGGACTCTTCGACGGCACCTGACGCGCGCTGCGGTGGCGCCAGAGCAGGGCACCACACAGCCGCGAGACCCATAAGCGCAGCGGGAGCGGCAAAATCGGGGCCGATTTGCGCTTCGTATGGGACCGAATTGGGTCACACTGTCGGATTACGGAGACACCTACCAACCATGACTCGCCACGTTGCATCGTCC
>CAYPOZ010000010.1:0-413 GCA_964412415.1 uncultured Isosphaeraceae bacterium
AGGTGTCGTGCGGTGCCGCGTTCACGATGACCGTCAACGCAGACGGGTCTGTCTCTGCCTGGGGCAGCGTGGCGCGCGTGCGTGTGCCTGCCGACGTGCGCGACATCGCCGCGCTGTCAGCCGGCAGTGCGCACGTCGTCGCGCTCACTGAATTGGGATCGTTGCGCTGCTGGGGCGACAACTCGTACCGGCAGTGCGAGATTCCCGTGGGTCTCGCGACCGCTGTGCAGGCAGTGGCCGGCAGCGCGCACTCGCTCGCGCGGACTTCGACGGGGCAGGTCGTCGCGTGGGGCGACAACGAGTTTGGGCAGTCATCGGTGCCGCCCGACTTGGCGGCCGCGATGTGGATCGCGTCAGGTGCAGTGCACTCCATGTCCATTGATGCGAATGGCGCCCTTGTGTGCTGGGGCGAC
>CAYPOZ010000010.1:423-1295 GCA_964412415.1 uncultured Isosphaeraceae bacterium
AGCGGCCAGTGCTCGCCACCGAAGGGCCTTCCTCCGCTCGCGATGGCTGCCGGTGGGCTCGGGCACACGGTTGCGCTCACGCGCGACGGCGCAGTCCGCTGCTGGGGGCTGAACCAGGATGGGCAGTGCGATGTGCCGACGGACCTCGGTGCGGTGACGGCCGTGGCAGCAGGCGCCCTGCACACGCTCGCGCTGCAGGCCGACGGTCGAGTGATCGCCTGGGGCGCTGGCGACTCTGGCCAGGGAGATGTGCCTGATGGGCTCGCTGACGTGGTGCAGATCGCTGCGGGATCGGAGCACTGCGCAGCGCTGTGCGCAGATGGCCAGCTTGTGTGCTGGGGCAAGGCGAGCTCGGGGCAATCGAGCGTGCCGCTTGGCCTCATCGGCTCCCAGGCCGTGTGGGGCGGCGGCTACCACCTGCTTGCGCTCACAAGCGGAACGGGGCCACGCGCCTGGGGATCGAACATCTTCGGCCAGTCCAGCGTGCCCTCAGGGATCCTCCCGAACTCGGCCCCATCTGCCGGCCTCTTTCACTCGGCGGCAATCGCGAGCGACGGTACGCCGATCTGCTGGGGGCGGGAGGACGAGGGCCAGATCTACGTGCCCAGTGACGTCGCAGGCGTGACGGCCATCGCCGCCGGCGGATTCCACACCGTCGCGCTGCGCGCGGACGGATCCGTGCGCTGCTGGGGACTCAACGCGCAGCAGCAGTGCAACGTGCCCCTTGCCGTGGCCGGCGCAACGTCCGTGGCTGCCGGAGACCATCACTCGATGGCGCTGCTCGACAGCGGCGCCATCATCGCATGGGGCTCGAACGAGTTCGGGCAGTGCAGCGATGATGGCGCCGCTGTCGAGCAGCGCCATCGAGTGAT
>CAYPOZ010000010.1:1305-4497 GCA_964412415.1 uncultured Isosphaeraceae bacterium
GGCGGACTTCGCGACGTTCGGAAGATCGTGACCGGCGAGCGGCACTCGGCGGCGCTGCTCGAGGACGGCTCGGTGCACGTGTGGGGAGACAACCAGTACGGCCAGCGGCTGGTGCCGGAGGGATTGTCGGACGCAGTCGATCTCGCGTCGGGGCAGCTGCATCTTGTCGCGCTTCGAGGCGATGGGCAGATCGCCTGCTGGGGAGCGAGCTTCCGGGGCCAGTGCAGCCCACCGCCTGACCTCGGCCCTGTGGCTGCCATCGCAGCAGGCGGCGAATGGACGCTTGCCATCGAGCGCGATGCGCCACCGTGCCCGGCCGACATCGACGCGAGTGGCGCGGTGGACGGCCTGGATCTCGCCGCGCTTCTGAGCGCGTTCGGCCAGCCGCAGGGCGCGTCCGCGGCAGCAGACATCGACGGCAACGGGGTCGTTGACGGCTTTGACCTTGCGAGGCTGCTCGCCGCATGGGGCCCCTGCCCGGGATAGGCTCGCCACGCGATGGGACAGCGGCTCGCGACACGACTGCTCATCGTCGGCTGGGATGCGGCCGACTGGATGATGATCGATCCGCTGGTGGCCAAGGGCGTGATGCCCACACTCGCGCGGCTCATCCGACATGGCGTGCGCTCGGACCTCGGCACGCTTGAGCCGAAGCTCTCCCCCCTGCTCTGGACGTCCATCGCCACCGGCAAGACCGCCGACAAGCACGGCATCCTCAACTTCGTCGAGCCCAAGCCTGACGGCTCAGGGCTTCGACTCGCAAGCAGCACGTCGCGCAAGTGCAAGGCACTCTGGAACATCCTCTCGCAGTCAGGCCTGCACACCAACGTCGTGGGCTGGTACGCGAGCCATCCTGCCGAGCCCATCCATGGCTCGGTCATCAGCAACCTCATCTGCGAGGGCGATCCTGCGCAGGTGTCTGCACCATGGCCCGTACCCGCCGGCCTCACGCATCCGGCCTCGCTGGGCGATGCGGTCGCCGGATGCCGGGCGAGGGCACGCGAGTTCGAACGCGACTCGCTCGCCGGGATCCTGCCCGACCTGCCGCCAGGCATGCGGGACGATGGGCGCATTCGCACGCTCTGCTCGCTGATGGCGGTGGCGGCGAGCGTAGAGCGTTCCACGTCGCACCTGATGCGGTCAGGTCCGTGGGACTGCACGATGGCCTTCTTCGAGACGATCGACACCGTCGGCCATCACTTCATGCAGTACCGGCCACCGCGCATGCGCCACGTGAAGGACAGCGAGGTTCGTGCCTTCGGGGGTGTGATGGACCGCGTGTACCGGTGGCATGATGAGGCGCTCGCGCGAATGCTCGATGCTGCCGGCCCTGACGTGACCGTCGTGCTGCTCTCCGATCATGGGTTTCACAGCGACAGGCACCGCCCGGTGCTCGCCGACCTCCCGCCGGAACGCCGCATGGAGCGCGAGGCGAGCTGGCACCGTGCGACGGGTGTGCTGGTGAGGTCAGGTCCGGGAGGGGTGGCCGGGCAGCCACCTGTGACGGCGTCGATCCTCGATGTTGCGCCGACGTCACTCGCGCTGCTCGGGCTCGCGGCTGGATCGGACTTCGATGGCCGATGCCTCAGCGAGTCGCTCGAGGGCAAGTCCGCGCCCGCGCGGATCGAGTCGTGGGAGCGCGTGGATGGCGATGCAGGGATGCATCCGGCAGAGGCTCGCCAGGATCCGTTTGAGGCTGCAGATGCCCTCAAGCAGCTCGTCGACCTCGGTTACATGGCCGCGCTTCCGGAGGACGTGCAGGGCCAGCTCGACCTTGTGCGGCGCGAGAGCGCATTCAACCTTGGCATGTCGCTGATGTCCCGCGGCCGGTTTGCGCAAGCGCTGCCGCACTTCGCCGCGATCGCACAGTCTCTTCCAGGGGAGTACCGATACGCGATCTGCCATGCGACGTGCATGGCTGCCACCGCCGACTTCGCGGGCGCAGCATCGGCGCTCGAGCGCATCCTCGCGCGAGACTCGTCCGCGGCTGAGGCACGGCTGATTCTTTCGCGCTGCCTCGGCGCCATGGGCCTCGCCGCCGATGCGCGCCGCGAGAGCGACCGCGTGGCGCGCGATCTCCGCACGCACCCCAACCTTGCGCTGAATGTGGCCGATGCGTTCCTGCGGGAGGGCCGCACGGAGGAGTCGCTGCAGCTCTACCGGCGCCTCGCGAAGGAGGATGGGAAGTCGATCCCGGCGCTGCTCGGAGTCGCGCGCTGCCTCCTTGCGCTCGAGCGGTGGGAGGATGCCACGACGGCCGCGCTTGACGCGATGGACCTCAACAAGGCGGTCCCTGACGGCCACTACTTCCTTGCACTCGCGCTCGCATGGATGGGCGACCTAGCGCACGCACGGCAGAGCGCCTCGCTCGGGCTCACCTTCGACCCACGGCACGCGCCGATGCTGAGGCTTGCGGCTGTGCTGGCGCAGCTCAGCGGTGCGCAGGCAGAGTCGCGCGAGCTGCTCGATCGTGCGGCCCAGGGCGCCGAGCGGCACGATGGATTTGCCTCGCCGCCACCGCTGCACTGCGACGCTCGCGCGCTTGCGGCGGCAAACGGCATCACCCTTCCCTCGTGACGCCCCAGCTCAGCCGATCACCGACCGCCGCATCGAGAGGTAGTCCCACACCACGAGCCGGTCGAGATCCTCGCCGCCGACGAACATCACGCGCCCGCCGGTCGCCTCCGCCATCCGCTGCGCGAAGCGCACGTCCTCCTCGGACTGGCTCCACGAGGGAAGCAGCACGATGTTGATCACGATCCCCTGCTGCGCGCACCGCATCGCCTCGCGCATCGTCTCGCGCTCGGTGCGCGGGTCCGGCGGGTAGAGCATCAGCAGCTGGCTCCCTTCGAAGTGCGCGGTCGGGAGCCCGTCAGTCAGCAGCACCACCTGCCGTGTGCCGGCATCGGATGCGCCGAGCGACTGCCGCGCCATCGCAAGCGCACGCTGGATGTTCGTGAAGTGCAGCGGAAGGTCCATCTCGGTGACGTTGGGGTCGGACATGTCCGCCCGCAGCCGAACCACAGGGTCGCCGATCGACACCGGCTTTGGCATCAGCTCGATGATCTCGCCTGGGCGGCACATGCGCGCGAGCGTGTACATCTCGATCACGTGCAGGATGTCGCCTGGGTACTCGCTGCGGATCAGCGCATCGAGCGCCAGCGCCATCTTCTTGCAGGCGATGTACTGGCC
>CAYPOZ010000010.1:4507-5065 GCA_964412415.1 uncultured Isosphaeraceae bacterium
AACGCATAGGGCCGAGTCGACGGAAGCTCGATCGCGCCATCGGGAGAGTGCACGTGGTCGTGGCGGCCTCGGCGGCCATCCGCGAGGTCGCTGAAGATGACCGCCAGCAGCCGCTTCTGGTATGCCCGCAGCGCGCTGGGGCTTGCGCGGTATCCCTCAGGGGACCGTTCGAGCCCGGCCTCCTCGGCCATCTTTCGGAGCAGCTCGTTGACCCGCCGCTGCACGTCGCGGAGCTCGTCCATCGACTCGGGTGTCGCGAACTCCGACAGCATCTCCATGTCGATGATGGCGGGCTTCGCGTTCTTGAGCGCCTCCTCGATCTGGCCAAGGAGCTCATCGATGCGTGCGAGCTCCTCGCCGACGGCGATCGCCTTGGGCACATCCATCGGCTCGCGGCCGGCGAACGCGTAGCGCGAGGAGATCCGGTCGACGGCGTACGCGTCGCGCAGCCGAGCGATGGCGCGCATGAGGGCACGCGCAAGATCGGTGCCGCCGGGAATCCTGCGGTGAAGGCGCTCGAGGTCGGCGAGCTGCGCCTCTGCGAGCGCGCGCGTCACG
>CAYPOZ010000010.1:5075-18475 GCA_964412415.1 uncultured Isosphaeraceae bacterium
TCCGGATTCGAGCGCACGGTCTCACGCTCTATCATCGACAGGATGCGCCGCTTGCGCTCCTCGAGCATCGCGCGGATCGCCTCGAGGCTCGGGCCGAGCCCGCGGACCTGCGATGGATCGATGCGGATTGCCTCAGCGAGCTCGCGCTCCGTGAACTTGCGGCGCCCGCCGTACATCAGCATGTGGTCGAGGAACGCAGATGCCGCATCGCCCCCGGCCCCGCCCGGCGCCGTAGGCGAGGGGAACTCCGCCGGGTCGTAGCCCAGGTAGGTGTGGATGATGCCGCCGAGCCGCTTCACTCGGTGTCCTTGCCGATCTCATACGAGATTCGGCCGTGCCGCTCGGTGCGCGAGAGCCGGTCAGTCGCCCACAGTCCGGCGAGCACGAACTCCACGCAGCTTGCGCGCACGGCTGGGTCGCTGGAGGCGTTCACCTCGAAGGCCTTGTCCCACGCCTTGGGCACGCGCGCGAGAGCGGCCGCGTAACCCGACGAGGGCAGCATGTCGCCCACCTCGATGCGGACGCCGGTCGCAAAGTCAGCCGCAATCTCCTCGAGCCCGTGAGCGTCGACGTACTCCTCGAAGACGGTACCGATCGCCTGCGCGACGATCGCGTCGATCGCCTGCGACTCACTGACCTGGTGCGCTCCCATCAGGTCCAGCTCGAGCTTGCCGATGGCGCTTGCGCGCAGGTGCGAAAGGTCGCTGATGCGCGGCACTGCAGGGCGCTCGCCAATCGCGATGGCACGCCGCCTCGCGTTCGCGACCATGGTGCGCCAGTTGGCGATCGAGAACCGCGCGGACACGCCGCTCGCCTGATCGACGTACTTGGACGTGCGCGCGGTGCGCGAGACCTGCTCGACGATCTCGTCCATGAAGGGCGGCACCAGCACCGGATGGTCGCCGCCGAGGTCGATGCCAGCCTCCTGCCGCATGATCGAGATGCCAAGATCCCGCTCGCGCGGGTAGTGCGTGGCCACAGTGCTGCCGATGCGGTCCTTGAGCTGCGGGATCACCTTGCCTGAGCGGTTGTAGGTGCTGGGGTTCGCGGAGAACAGCACCAGCACATCAAGGTCGAAGCGCACCGGGTATCCGCGGATCTGCACGTCGCGCTCCTCGAGGATGTTGAAGAGGCCAACCTGCACGAGCTCGTCAAGGTCCGGCAGCTCGTTCATCGCGAAGATGCCGCGGTGCTGCCGCGGGATCAGCCCGAAGTGCAGCGCATCCTCGGCCGACATGCTGGTCCCTGACATCAGCCGGGCGGGATCGATCTCGCCGATCACGTCGGCGAACTTGGTGCCGGGCGCGAGGCGCTCCGCGTATCGCTCCGACCGGTGCCACCACGCGATCGGCACCCGCTCAGGCGGCGTGCCCGCAAGCATCTCGCGTCCTGCACGGGTGATCGGCCGCGTCGGGTCCTCGTGCACGGGCGATCCGGGAATGTCCAAGTGCGGGATCCACTCGTCGAGGAACCTCGGGAGCAGCCTCATCAGCCGGCTCTTGCCCTGGCCCTTCTCGCCCAGGAACAGCATGTCGTGCCCGGCAAGTATCGCATTGGCGATCTCGGGAATGACCGTGTCGTCGTAGCCCACGATCCCCGGGAAGAGCTCATCGCCCTGGGCCAGCGCCGCCGTGAAGTTGCGCCGCAGCTCCTCCTTCACCGTGCGCGAACGCCATCCGCTGGCGAGAAGGTCGGCCAGCGTGGCGATGCTGGTCGCGGGGCCGGAGTTGCCGGCGGGAGCGGAATCGGCAGGAACGTTGGCGGTGGCAGGCATGACCCATTATTCGCTCGTCCCGAACCTAGGGAGTCACAGATCTCGAATCAGCTAGCCTGCCACCCCAATGGACGTTGAAATCCTGAGCCGTGTCCAGTTCGCCCTGACAATCTCGTTCCACTACCTGTTCCCGCCCCTGACGATCGGGCTGGGCATGGTGATGGTCATCATCGAGACGATGTGGATCCGGACCGGAGACCGCCAGTGGTTCGAGGCCGCCCGCTTCTGGACCCGGGTCTTCGCCATCAACTTCGCGCTTGGCGTGGCCACCGGCATCGTGATGGAGTTCCAGTTCGGCACCAACTGGGCCGCCTACAGCCGCTACGTCGGCGACATCTTCGGGTCGGCGCTCGCTGCCGAGGGCATCTTCGCCTTCTTCCTCGAGTCGGGGTTCCTGGCGATCCTCGTCTTCGGATGGGACCGCGTCGGCCGCAAGCTCCACTACTTCTCGACCTGGATGGTCTGCCTCGGCAGCATGTTCAGCGCCGTGTGGATCATCATCGCCAACTCGTGGATGCACACGCCGGCGGGATTCCACCTGGTGCCCGCGCCCGACACTGGCGTCGCCGGCGTGCGCGCGGAGGTCACCGACTTCTGGGCGATGGTCTTCAACCCCAGCGCGATGACGCGCCTTTCGCACGTGCTGTGCAGCGCGGTGGTGACTGGCGGGTTCCTTGTGATGAGCGTCTGCGCCTTCTACATGCTGCGCGGACGCCACAAGGAGTTCACGCGCAGGTGCATGCCGGTCGGTGTGGCGGTCGCGCTCGTCGGCGTGATCCTCATCGGCATCACTGGCGACCGATCCGCGCGCGGCGTCGCGTACCAGCAGCCCGCGAAGCTGGCGGCGTTCGAGGCCGTCTTCAAGACAGAGCCCTCGGGCCTCTACCTCTTCGGATGGCCTGACCCGGAAAACCAGACGGTGTACGGGGTGAAGATCCCTGGGCTGCTCAGCTACCTCGTGTACTTCGACGCATCCAAGCCCATCACTGGCCTTGATGCGTTCCCGCCCGAGGACCGCCCCGACATGAGGATCCCCTTCCTCTCGTTCCACCTGATGGTCGGACTTGCCGGCGCCATGACGCTGCTGGCCGTGCTCGCGGCCTGGTTCTCGTGGCGCGGGACGCTGGAACGGCGGACGCTGCTGCTCAAGGTGCTGGTGCCGAGTGTGGTGATGCCGACCATCGCAGGCCAGGCGGGGTGGTACCTGGCGGAGACTGGCCGCCAGCCGTGGATCGTCTACCCGAGCGTGCAGAACGGCGTCCCCGTTCCCGGGCTGCGCGTCTCAGATGCGCTGAGCGAGGCCGTCACGGCCGAGCAGGTCGTCGCATCGATCATCATGTTCGGGCTCATTTACGCGATGCTCTTCGCACTCTGGATCTTCGTGCTCGACAAGAAGATCAGGCATGGCCCCAGCGAGCCGAAGGTCGGCGAGGAGCCGCCCCCAATGCACGGACCGCCAGGCGGTGTCGCCGCGGCGATAGCGGGCGGCAAGACCCTGACGGGGGCACGCTGATGGACCCGATCGCAGATCCCACGTTCCTCGACAAGGCGACACTGCAGTCGATCTGGTTCCTGCTGCTGACCGTGCTGCTCACGGGATACGCGATCCTGGACGGCTTCGACCTGGGCGTCGGCATCAACCACCTGCTGGTCGGGCGCAGCGACATGGACCGCCGGTCGACCATCGCCTCCATCGGCCCGATCTGGGACGGCAACGAGGTGTGGCTCGTGACCTTCGGCGGCGCGCTCTTCGCGGCGTTCCCCGTCGCGTACGCATCGTTCTTCAGCGGCTTCTACATCGCGTTCATGCTGCTGCTGCTGGGCCTGATCATGCGTGCGGTGTGCCTCGAGTTCCGGGTCAAGACCGAAGGCGCCGCGATGCACCGCGTGTTCGACTTGGGCTTCGCGCTCGGCAGCGTGCTGATCGCGCTGCTGCTGGGCGTCGCCGCAGGCAACTGCCTCTACGGCATCAGGGTCGACTCCACCTTCACGATCCGCGAACCGCTGCTCAGCCAGCTCAACCCCTTCTCGCTCATGACGGGCCTGATGACGGTGGCGCTCTTCGCGCTTCACGGCGCGCTGTACCTGAGGCTGCGGGTCGAGGGCGAGCTGCTTGCGCGCGTGGAGCGCTGGGCATGGCGATGGTGGTGGATCTTTGTGGCGCTCTTTGTGGCCGTGTCGGCCTACGCGCTGCGTGACATCCCGCAGGTCACCGCCAACATCCGCAACTGGCCGGTGCTGTGGGCCGTTCCTGTCCTGAATGTGCTTGCGATCCTCAATGTGCCCCGCACGATCCGCCACCGGCAGCCGATGTTCGGGTTCATCTCAAGCTCATGCATGATCATGGCCTTCGCGGCGCTGTTCTCGATGGCGCTCTACCCGGACCTGATCCGGTCGACCATCGATCCCGCATTCAACATCACGATCTCGAACGCATCGAGCTCGCCGCGCACGCTCACCACGATGCTGATCATCGCGCTGATAGGAATGCCGATCGTGATCGCGTACACGGTGGCCGTCTACTGGATATTCCGCGGCAAGGTCCGCGTGGACCGGTCCACGTACTGACTGGATGCGGCCGCGCGGACTGGGTCAGCAGGGATCCTGCGCCACAGGCACGCCTCAGCAGGGTCCCCACGCGGCCAGCAGCGCGGTGAGGTCTGAGGCGTTCACCGTGCCGTTGCCGTCGAGGTCAGCCGCGGCGTCGCCGCTCCCCCACGCCGCAAGGAGCGCTGCAAGGTCGAGCCCATCGCGCGCGCCGTCGCCGTTGATGTCGGCAGCGCACGCCGAGGGGAACCCGAATCGGAACACGAGCACGCGCGGGTCGCCGCCGGCAGTGAAGTCGTAGCCGAACACCACTATCTCGTTCGTCTCGCTGATCGCGATCGGCCGGATGAAGTCGCCCGAGAAGTAGAAGCGGCTCGGGTCGACGAGGTCCGCGATGTTGTGCAGGTTTCGCTGCGGGTCCCACACGACGGGCACCGTCTTGAATGGCGCCACGTCAGCCCACCCGAGGATCCATCCCGCGTTGTTGATGTCGTACGCGGCTGCCTTCAGGCCCGTGCCGAAATCGGGCAGCTTCACCATACCTGTGGCATCGGTGTAGACCCACGCGTCGCCGTTGGAGTTGGTGGTGCCGACCACGGCGCCGGAATCGTTGATCGATGAGGCGTAGGTCTGCGTCGAGCCGGGCAGCAGGCCCAAGACCGTTGCGGCGCCGTCCAGCTCCCAGCGCACCGCACGGAAGGATCCGTTGCCGAGCGCCGAGTGGCCCGCGCACCGTCCAGCGCTGTTGATGTCGCGCACGAACGACTCGAGGCCGCCGATGGAGTCGAGGAACTCGTAGCCCTTGTCGGCCGTCCATCGCCAGGCCTCCTGCGGGTCCGCGCCCACCACGGCAAGCGTGGCGAACCCGCAGATCATGCCCGAGTCGTTGATGCCCGACGGGGTGCTGTAGCTCCAGTTGCCTGGCGGATTCGGCAGCAGCGTGACGGAATTGTCAGGCGCCCAGATCGCGCCCACTGTCCCTCCCGTGTAGGACACCCGGCCAACGACCGTCCCTGCGGAGTTGATGGATGTGCCAATGCTCTGCGTGGTGCCGGCCGGGCGGTCAAGCGCGATCCGGCCGACGCCGGGGTCGTACCGCATGGCTGTGATCTGCGCGTTGAGCTGGAAGTCGCCGGCGATCTGGCCTGCGCTGTTCACGCGCTGGCACACGGCAGGAGGGAAGTTCCTGACGAACTCCACCACAAGCTGCCCGCCAGCGCCGGCCGTCGAGGCAAAGGCCAATGGCAGCGTCAGCGCTGCCGCCAACTGGATTGTCCGATGCAGGTCGATCACTGGCACGGTCCCCACGCACCGAGGAGGTACGCAAGATCCTGGCCATTCACCTGCCCGTCATCGTTGAGGTCGGCGCTGGACAGCTCGCCGCCCCATGCGCCGAGCAGGATCGACAGGTCCTGCCCGTCGACAGTGCCGTTTCCGTTGATGTCCCCATTGCATCCCACTTGCTCCTCGCCACGGTACCAGCGCACCAGCGCGGTCCCGCCCGAGTAGCTGAGGTTCAGCGCGAGCCACCCGCTCGGGGTGAACGCCATCGAGCTGCACTCGCCGGTGCGCAGCGCACCAGCCACTGCGATGTTCGTGATCGCGGTGCCCAGCAGCTCGGTGTCGCCCTTTCGCATGATCATCCGGAGCCCCTCCTTCGCATCCCATGCGAAGAGGCCCTGGTTGTTGGTGGTGTCCACGCCCGATCCGGCGAGCGTGCCGTGGAACACGACGCGGCCGCTGTCGCTGATCAACAGGGACGTGTTGTTCCAGAACCCGCCAAGGGTGACGCCTGCGGCGCCAGGCACTTCCATCCCCTCGCGTGCAGCCACCATCGGCGCCGCACCAAGCGACGTGCCCACGATGAGCACCTCGTCCGATGAAGTTGCGGGGGCCGTCACCTGCACGTTCGCGGCCCAGAACCCGCTGTTCGTGATACCGAACGACGCATTCTGGAAGAGGGCGATGGTGTCGCTGCCGAGTCCGGAGACCGTGTCGCCCTTCTGGAGCAGCTTGCTCACCGTGCCATCCGCTGCCATCGTGAGCATCATCTGGTTGTTGGCGGTGGTGATGCCGGGGCCTGACACCGTCGACTGGAAGAGCAGCGTGCCGGCGTTGGTGAGTCCCTGGCCCGCGATCGTGAACGTCGACTCTGAGCCGCTCGTGTTCGGCCCGTACAGCATGCCCGGCATGCCCGGGATCGCATCGCCCTCGCGGGCCACCATGCGCAGCGGGCCGCCGCCGACGTCCGACACCAGCGCGCGGTCGTTGCTTGAGGTGATCGACGCCGGATCGGAATCGTTGGACAGGCGGGTCAGGTAGACCGACTGGCCCGATCCATTGATCACGAATCCGCCTGAATCCTGTGCATTCGTCATCGTGCCTGCAGGCAGACCGGGAATCGGCGGCGCCGGGAATCCGCGCCGGACGAAGGTGCTTGCGCCCGTGGGACCCGTCACGAACACGCCCATGTTGGTGCCGGTCACGCCCGCGTTTGCGTTGGGAGGCACAACGTCGGTGCCGGTGAGGTTGCTGTGGAAGATGACCTGGCCCGCGTTGTTGAGGCGTGGGAACCCGATGGAGAGGCTCGACGAGTACACGACGTCGCCCGTCTCGCTGCCCGCCTGCGAACCCTTCATCGCGACCAAGGTCATCGCGCCGGGCACGCCCGTCCACATCGCGGTGTCGGTGGCACTCGTGACTCCCGCGTAGCTGATGGTGCCCGAGATGGCAATCGCGCCGCTTGGCGAGATCGACACCGCGCTCGTGTTGAGTCCGTTGGTGCCGGTGGCCGTGTTGAAGGTGAAGCCTGCTGGACCGCCCGGCAACGGATTGGCCACCCCAGACTGGGCCACGAGAGACCAGTTGCCCGGGGAACCGTAGAAGATCGCCCGGTCGTTGCCGAGCACACCACTTCCGCCGGCGACGATCACAGGCGGGTTGGCGGGATCGTTGTCGGCGAACCGGCCGTTGAACACGACCGTGCCGTCGTCGGCGATGGTGAGGTTGGTGAATGGGGTCGAGGCACTCCACACCACGCTGCCTGCGGGGAATCCCGGCGGAGTCACCGACGCGTCGGTGGACTTGAAGAGCACCTCCGGTGATCCCGACCCGAAGGCGATGGATGCCACCGCGAGCGTCAGCGAGGCGCCCAGTGTGGGCGCGCGGTGCACCACCGCCTGTGCGGCGAAGACGGGGGTACAACCGAATCGAATGATCGAGTGGCGGCGGAGAGTCATCTGTGAATTCCTTGCGCGAACTAGTGGTGAATTCACCGTAATGCCGAGTGCGATTCCAGTCAATTTTTCCCTAGGGAATTTGATGCGATGAGTCGGTTTTCGCCCCCACGGAACTGCGCATTGCCCTGCTGATCCGGAAGTTGTGCCCGTGTACCCTGCCGGGAAGCAATGCGTGCCCAGTTCCTCCCCTTCTGCCGTCCGTCCATCACCGAGGATGACATTGCGGCGGTTGGGGATGTCCTGCGGAGTGGGTGGATAACTACCGGACCCCAGGTGGCGGCCCTCGAGGCCGCCGTGGCCACACGCACGGGCGCTCCCCACGCCATTGCCGCCACGAGCGGCACGGCGCTGATGCACCTGAGCCTCATGGCGCTCGGGGTCGGTCCGGGGGACGAGGTGGTTGGACCCTCGATGACGTGGGTCTCCACGCCAAACATGGTCGAGCTGCTCGGCGCACGCAATGTCTTCGTGGATGTGGACCGCGACACGCTGCTCGCATCGCCCGAGGCGATCGACGCCGCGATCACGCCACGCACGAAGGTCGTGATACCCGTGCACTACGCGGGCGCGCCCATCGACCTCGACCCGATCCGGGCGGTGTGCGCCAAGCGCAGTGTGTTCCTGCTCGAGGACGCAGCCCACGCGATTGGCACCACGTACCGCGGACGCGAGATCGGCTGCGACGGCAGCGCCATCTTCTCGCTGCACCCGATCAAGAACATCACGTCCGGCGAGGGTGGGGTGATGACCACGCACGATGGCGAACTTGCGCGCACGGTGCGCAGGCTCCGCTTCCATGGGCTCGAAGTGGATGCGCATGACCGGGCCCAGCAGGGCCGCTCGCCTCAGGCCCAAGTGCAGCAGCCAGGCTTCAAGCAGAACATGGCCGACATGAACGCGGTGCTCGCGGTGCGGCAGCTGCCTCGGCTCGACGCGATCATCGAGCGGCGTGACGCCATCGTCCGCAGGATTCACGCTGGCCTGGCGGATGTCGACGGGATCGTGCCGCTCCGCGACCCGCCATGGCCCCACCGCCATGCGCGTCACCTGCTTGTGGTTCGCGTGGACGAGCGCACCTGCGGCATGGACCGCGCGCGCTTCATGGAAGAGCTCAAGCGCCGCAACATCGGCACCGGCATCCACTTCCTGGCGTCGCACACCCACGCGTGGTACCGGCAGAACCGTCCCGAGTGGACAGGCCGCCTGCCCGAGACCGAGTGGAACTCGGCGCGCATCTGCACGCTGCCCTGCTTCCCCGACATGACCGAGGATGACGTGCGCGATGTGGTCGACGCCGTGAAGGACACGCTCGCCGGCGCGCGCACAATGGTCACAGGAGGGATCCGGTGAAGCCAGCCGTCTCCATCGTCATCCCCGTCTACAACGAGTGCGACAACCTCCCCGAGCTGCTCGATCGCACGCTCGCCGCGTGCAGGGGCCTCGACCGTCCCTTCGAGGTCATCCTCGTCGATGACGGGAGCCGCGACGGGTCGACCGAGTGGCTGTCGGATGCGGCGGCAACCAACCCCGGCGAGGTCAAGTCGCTGCTGCTCAACCGCAACTACGGCCAGCACAACGCGATCCTCTGCGGCTTCAGTGCCGCGCAGGGCGACATCATGGTCACGCTCGACGCTGACCTGCAGAACCCGCCGGAGGAGATCGCCAAGCTTGTCGCCAAGGTCGACGAGGGATACGACGTCGTCGGCTCCGTGCGCCAGGACCGCCAGGATGCGCTCTTCCGCAAGTTGTTCAGCGGCCTCATCAACCTGATGGTGCGCAAGACCACGGGCGTGCGCCTGCATGACTACGGATGCATGCTGCGCGCGTACCGCCGGCGCGTGGTTGACGCGATGCTGAGCTGCCGCGAGCGCCACACGTTCATCCCGGTGCTCGCGAACCTCTTCGCCAAGCGCGTCACCGAGGTCCCGGTCGCGCACGCCGAGCGCGCCAGGGGCACCAGCAAGTACTCGGTGCTCAAGCTCATCAACCTGCAGTTCGACCTGCTGACCTGCATGACCACGGTGCCGCTGCGCATGCTCAGCTGGGTGGGGGCCGCGATCTCGGCCATGTCGGTGGGCTTCGGCGCGCTGCTCCTTGCGCTGCGCTTCATCTACGGCGCCCAGTGGGCCGGCGACGGCGTGTTCACGCTCTTCGCCGTGGCGTTCTTCTTCATCGGCGCCCAGTTCGTTGCGCTCGGGCTCATGGGCGAGTACATCGGCCGCATCCATGCCGACGTGCGCGAGCGGCCCCGCTACATCATTGACCGCATCGTCGGCGAGACGCTCGGCGAGCGCGAGCACGCCCCGCGTGCGGTGGCCGCCCCGGCCGGGCGCTCGGCGGCCGGCATCTGACGAGCAAGCGAGCGCCCGCACACGCCCCCATCACCGCACTCCGACCCAGGAACACCCACATGCGAACTGTTGTCCTTGCGTACCACGAGATCGGCGCCGCGGCTCTCGAAGCCACCATCCGCAGCGGCATGAACGTCGTGGCGGTCTTCACGCACCGCGATGACCCGTCCGAGGGCGGCTGGTTCGCGTCGGTCGCGCGCCTTGCCGCGCAGCACGGCATCCCCGTCTTCGCCCCCGAGAAGCTCGACCACCCGATCTGGATCGAGCGCATCCGCGAGCTCACCCCCGACCTGCTCCTCTCGTACCACTACAGGCAGATGGTGGGACCCCGCATCCGCGAGCTCTTCCCCAAGGGCTGCATCAACCTGCATTCGGCGCTGCTCCCCCGCTACCGCGGCCGTTGCCCGATCAACTGGGTGCTCGTCAACGGCGAGACCGAGACCGGCGTCACCCTCCACCACATGGTCGACAGGGCGGACGCCGGCGACATCATCGCGCAGGTGCGCGTGCCGATCAGTGCTGCTGACGACGCGATGTCGCTGACGCGCAAGGTCTGCGACGAGAGCGCGAAGCTCCTCGAGGCGACGCTGCCATCCGTGAAGGGCGGCACCGCGCAGCGGACGCCGCAGGACGAGTCGCGCGCGACGACGATGGGACGGCGCACGCCTGCGGACGGCGAGATCGACTGGACGTGGCCGGTCGAGCGCGTGCGCAACCTCGTGCGCGCGGTGGCCCACCCGTGGCCAGGCGCCTTCACATTCGCGGGCACACGGAAGATGATGGTGTGGCGCGCTGCGAAGGCCGTGGCCGGCACGCGCGATGCGCTGCCCGGGGAGATCCTCTCCGTGTCGCCGCTCGTGATCGCATGCGGCGACGGCGCGCTCGAGATCGTGGAGGCACAGGGCCCGGACGGCATCTGGTCGACGGGCGCGCAGGTGGCGAACGAGATGAACCTTGTGCCGAAGATGCGCCTCGGCCGCGCGCCGGCTGCCACGCGCGCACGGCGCACCAGCGTGCTCATCCTCGGCGTCAACGGGTTCATCGGCAGCCACCTGTCGGAGCGGCTCCTGCAGAACGAGTCGTTCGAGGTCTACGGCATGGACCTCAACTCCGAGAACCTCGGAGGCCTCACGCAGCACCCGCGCTTCCACTTCGTGGAGGGTGACATCACGATCAACCGCGAGTGGGTCGAGTACCACGTCCGCAAGTGCGATGTGGTGCTGCCGCTCGTCGCGATCGCGACACCCATCGAGTACGTGCGCAACCCGCTGCGGGTCTTCGAGCTCGACTTCGAGGAGAACCTGCGCGTGGTGCGCGACTGCGTGCGCTTCGGCAAGCGGCTGATCTTCCCCAGCACGTCAGAGGTGTACGGCATGTGCACCGACGAGAACTTCGACGAGGAGACGAGCCCGCTCGTGACCGGCCCGATCCACCGGCAGCGCTGGATCTACTCGGCGAGCAAGCAGCTCCTGGACCGCGTCATCTGGGCCTACGGGTCCACGCGCGGCCTCAAGTTCAGCCTGTTCAGGCCCTTCAACTGGATCGGCCCGAGGCTCGACACGCTCGACAGCGCGCGCATCGGCAGCTCGCGTGCGATCACGCAGCTCATCCTCAACCTCGTCGAGGGCACGCCGATCCTGCTGGTGGACGGCGGCCGCCAGAAGCGCTGCTTCACCGACGTCGACGAGGGAATCGAGTGCCTCTACCGGATCGTGGCCAACGAGCGCGGCACCTGCGATGGCCGCATCTTCAACATCGGCAACCCCGACAACGAGGCGAGCATCAAGGAACTTGCCGAGATGCTCGTGGACGCATTCGAGCGCCACCCGCTGCGGTCCTGCTACCCGCCCTTCGCGGGCTTCCAGGAGATCGAGAGCGCCCGCTACTACGGCAAGGGATACGAGGACGTGCAGCACCGCCGGCCGAGCATCCGCAACGCGCAGGACGCGATCGCATGGACGCCGCGCATCGCGACCGCCGCGAGCGTCGAGCGCACGCTCGACTGGTTCCTGCAGAACCACGCGCGGCAGCATGGGCTCGTCGCGGGAGCAGTGCGGGCGCAGGCCGCGGCGAAGCCCCGCGCAAGCGCTGCAGGCGCGCACTCCTGAACGCAGCGGCGCGTGTCGATCGGCCTTCGCATCGATGTCGACACCTTCCGTGGCACGCGTGATGGCGTGCCACGGCTGCTTGCCACGCTGCAGCGGCACCGCGTGCGCGGCACCTGGTACTGGACGCTCGGACCAGACAACATGGGCAGGCACGTGCAGCGCATGCTTCGGCCCGCGTTCGCGATCAAGATGCTGCGCTCGGGTGCGCCAAGCCTCTACGGGTGGGACATCATTCTCCGAGGCACGCTCTGGCCGGGGCCGGTGATCTCGCAGCGCCTCGCGGGCACGATCCGGATGCCGCACGGCGAAGGGCACGAGTCAGGCGTGCATGCGTGGGATCACCACCGGTGGCAGGTCGGCGCGGACTCGCTGCCCGACTCGGAACTGGACGCGCAACTGTCGCGAGCCACCGACGCGCTGGGTTCGGCGATCGGCGAGGCGCCTCTCACTGCGGCCGCTCCCGGATGGCGATTCTCGGAGCGACTGCTCAGCCTGCCGGCATCACGCGGATTCCGGTACCGGAGCGACTGCCGCGGCGACTGCACGCCCTTCCAGCCACGCATGCCGGCGGCCGCCGAAGGCGTGCGGCAGCCGCAGGTGCCTGTCGACCTTCCAACCTACGACGAGAGCGTGGGCCGTGGTGAAGGCGCTGACGCAGCGTGGAACGAGCGGCTGCTCTCCATGATCTCCGACGGCAAGCCTCATGTGCTGACCATCCACGCCGAGAGCGAGGGCGGATCGAAGGGAGCCCTCTTCGAGGACTTCCTCGCACGCGCGATCGCGCAGGGGCACTCGTTCGAGCCCCTCGGCGAATGGCTTGGGAGGCATGCTCCGGATCCATTGCCGTCCGGCGCGCTCGCGAGCGGCCAGGTGCCTGGCCGCGAGGGCTGGCTCTGCGTACGCGCGCCATGATGTGCGACTAACTTCCCTCCGCATGGCGCGTCTCGCGCTCGCTGCGATTGCAGTCTTCCTGCTGACAACGGTGCTGCTGCTTGGCGTGCGGCCGCTCATCGCGCATGACGAGGCGCGGTATGCCGTGATCCCTGCGGAGATGATCGCGTCCGGCGACTGGACGCAGCTTCGCCTCTCCGGATTCCGCTACTACGAGAAGCCGCCACTGGGGTACTGGCTGACCGCCGCAAGCATGTCGCTGCTCGGGCCAAGCGCGTTCGCCGTCCGCCTGCCTTGTGCGATCGCAGGCGGGATCGCCGCACTCGCCGCATGGTGGGTGGCGGTGCGCATCACGGGACGGCGCTACGACGGCCCGCTCGCGTTCCTCGTGCAGGCCACCACCATCGGGCCCGCGGTCCTGGCGACGATCGCGCTGCTCGACCCGCCATTCGCCGCCCGCGCCGTGATGCTCGGTATCGCCCAGGAAATG
>CAYPOZ010000010.1:18485-20483 GCA_964412415.1 uncultured Isosphaeraceae bacterium
GCCGCGGACGCGCACGTGCCGCCTGGCTGCTGCTCGCGGGAATCGCGGCAGGCGCCGGATTCCTCATCAAGGGGCTGCTTGCGCTTGCGATTCCGGGAGTCGCGGCAGCGGGATTCCTTCTGTGGGAGCGCCGCTGGCGGGACCTCCTGCTCATGCCGTGGATCCCGCTCGTCGCGGCCGTCGCAGCCGTGGCCCCAGTCGCATGGATCATGCACCAGTCCGAGCCCGACTTCTGGCGCTACTTCATCGAGGTGGAGCACATCCGGCGCTTCACGAATCCCGACGCCAACCAGCACCCGCAGCCGTGGTGGCTGTACCTCGCCATCTTCCCGGTGGTCGCGGTCATGTGGAAGCTAGAATGAGTTCGGGGAAGCTCCCGAGCTACATCCTGCCGCTCTACGTGCCTGCATCGGTGCTGGTTGCGATTGGGCTCAGGACCGCCTTCGAGCAGGGCGCAGTGCGTCGGCAGGCCTCCGACTCAGTGGGTCCGGTCCTTCTGGGCGTGATCGCCTCCGTGGCACTGACGCTTGCCGCGATCGGGCCCGCGGCGCTTGGCCTCGAGAGCCCCTGGCGCTCGGGCGCGCGGCTCCCGCTGCTCATTGTCGCCGGGGCCTCGTTGCTGTGGGCCGCCATCGATCGCTGGGGCTGGAGGGCCCGCAATGCCGATGCATGGGTGTGCCGCCAGGCACTTGCAGTGA
The DNA here is from genome assembly GCA_964412415.1 of uncultured Isosphaeraceae bacterium. Lineage (GTDB taxonomy): Bacteria > Planctomycetota > Phycisphaerae > Phycisphaerales > SM1A02 > ZLKRG44. Next base: position 19,184 of record CAYPOZ010000010.1, read on the forward strand.
CCCCGATGCTCTGCGCACTCGCGTTTCTCTTCCCGGATGCGGTTGCACCCCGCACCAAGGTGCCGTGGGACGTGATGACCCATCACCGCGAGGGCATGCGCTCCGCCTCGCTGCTGCTCACCAGCGCCGAGACCGCGCATGCGGTGACGTGGGTCACGGGCAGGCGCGACGTTGCGATCTTCGGCAGGCCCAGCGAGTTCGACAACGAGCTCGGCCTGGTGACCGAGCGCCAGCGGCTGGTGCCGTGGCCGCATTCCCATCGGATGGTGCGAAGCGCGCTGGCGATTCCGGGCACATCGGTCATGATGGTCGCCGACCCATGGATGGCCGAGTCGCTACGGTCCGATCCGGCCATCCCGGCTGCAGCGCTCGACGAGCTGCACGGGAACATCGCGGTGATGCAATGGACCGCTCCCATACACTCGGCGGACGCGGCTGACGGCCTCGCGGCGGTCTCGCAGGCGCAGTCCAACTGAACATGGCACGCGAACTCTCCAACGAGCAGCTGCAGGTCATCCGCGACAACCCGGGCATGTCCGACCGCCAGCTTGCCGACAAGATCGGCTGCTCGCGACAGCAGGTGGCGCGCGCGCGCATCGCGTCCGCCCCCTCGAGCGGGCGCACCAAGCCTGCGGGTTCGGGCAAGGCTGGGATCTCGCTCGCGGGGATCCTTTCAGGAGGATCGGCATCCGAGGACGCCGACCACCCCGGCCGCGGCAGCGCACTTGAGTGGGCGCTCGCTTCCGCGATCATCTCGCTTGGCGCCCTGCTGCGCACGGCGCACTACTTCCAGATCAAGGCAAACGACCCCTACTTCTCGTTGCCCACCGTCGACCCGCGCGTGTACCACGAGTGGGCAATCCGGCTCAGCAAGGGCGACTGGATCGGCACCGACGTCTTCGAGATGAGCCCGGGCTACCCCTACTTCCTCGGGGTGCTCTACTGGATGTTCGGCTCAGGGTTCGAGGTGTCCCACATCGCCAACGCGGTGCTCGGGTCGCTTGCGGTGCTGTTCATCTGGCTGCTTGGGCGCATCATGTTCGGATGGCGTCAGGCGCTGGTGGCCGCAGGCTTCGCGGCGCTCTACCCGATGTTCATCTACACGGGCGGAGACCTGCTGTCGGAGAACCTCCAGGTCACGATCAACGCGATCATGCTGGTGTGCCTGTGCGCAGGCATCAGGTCGCCGCGGTGGTGGCTGTTCCTTCTTGCGGGCGTGATGCTGGGGCTCTCTGCGCTTTGCAGGCCGAACGTGCTCCTGTTCGCACCGCTCGCCGTCCTGTGCATCGCCGCCACACGG
>CAYPOZ010000010.1:20536-26969 GCA_964412415.1 uncultured Isosphaeraceae bacterium
CACCTGCAACCATACGGAACTGGCACGTCGCTGGCGATCCCGTGCTCATCACCGCACACGGCGGCATGAACTTCTACATCGGCAACAATGCCGAGGCTGCAGGGCGCTTCAGGATCCCGTCGTGGATCCCTGATACCCGCTTCGACAACCCTCGCCGCCAGTCCGACTTTGCCAAGGAGCATGCGGAATCGAAGCTTGGACGGGAACTCAAGCCGTCTGAGGTGTCCAGCTACTGGAGCAGCATGGCGTGGGAGTGGATCCGCGAGAACCCCGGCAAGGCGATCTCGCTCGCAGGCCGCAAGTTCTACATGCTGTTCTCGGCGAACGAGGTCGGGGACCAGCGGCAGCTGCACCCCGACGCCGCATACTCGTGGGTGCTGCGGATTCCAGCCCCCACCTTCATCGTCGTCGTCCCGCTCGCCGTGCTTGGGCTTGCGCTCAGCCTTCCGCGCTGGCGCAGGTTCCTCACGATCGACCTGTTCCTTGTGTCGCAGGTCGCCGCCCTTGTGATCATCTACACGTCGGCCAGGTACCGGCTCCCGATGATGCCCGCCGCCATGGCGCTCGCGGGCTTCTCCGCGGTGTGGCTCGTTGACGCGGCGCGCGCGCGCCGGTGGGTGCCCTTTGGCGCGGCGGCGTGGGCGCTCGCGCTCGCGGCACTCTTTACGGTGCGCCCGAGCGAGGTCACCGTCTTCTCGTCCAACTACTTCAACCTCGCAAACAAGTTCCGCGACATGGGCAAGGATGAGCAGGCCATAGAGCTGTACCGCAAGGCGATCTCGATGAACCGGCGGCATCTTGCCTCGCACAACAACCTCGCGCTGCTGCTTGCGAAGAGGCGCGAGACGCTCGAGGAGTCGATCGCGTCGTGGGACGAGGTGCGCAAGCTCGCGGAGGGCATGAACGACGCCGCACGTGGGCACCGGTGCGGGCGCTGGCGCCTCCGGCAACTGGGCCTCGCGGGCAGCCTGCGGCACCGGGCGCCGCCACCCCCGCCCAGCCGACACCTGCACCGCCTCCTCCCGCCGCACCCGGCACCTGAGCTCCGCGTTACCCTACGCGGCTCGAATGCTGCGGCGCGCCGTACCCCTCATCAGCACCTGCGTAGGAGCATGTGCCCTCTCGGCTTGCATGGTCGGGCCGGACTACGCGCGCCCGGAGCCGATACTGCCCGAGACGTTCCGGCTGCCCAAGCCAGCCGATGCAACCCAGGCACAGGAGGCGAAACTTGAGGACTGGTGGCTGAAGTTCGATGACGCCGCGCTAACTGACCTGATGAACCGGGCGATGCGCGGCAACCTCTCGCTGCAGCGGGCCGCCGCATCGATCGGCCGCTACCGCGCGATGTACGGCGTCGCCTACAGCCAGCTCTACCCGAGCCTCAACGCGCAGGCCGGCTACTCCTACCAGCTCCTCAACTTCGCCGAGCTCGGAGGGCAAACTAGCTCCGACCCATTCAACACGTGGCGCTACGGCGTGGGAATGTCGACCTGGGAAGTCGACCTGTTCGGCAAGATCCGCCGGGGCATGCAGGCGGCTCAGGCGCGGCTCCAGGCGAGCATCGAGGGCTACCGGCTCGCGATGGTCTCGCTTCGCGCGGAGGTCGCGAATGCGTACCTCGCGATCCGCACGCTCCAGGCCCAGCGCGACCTGGCGCGCGAGAATGTCGAGCTTTACGAGCAGGTCTACGCGATCACCGAGGCGAAGTTCAAGGCAAGCACCACGAGCCAGATGGAGCTGTCAGAGGCTGCCGCACGCCTTGCCACCGCCCGCGCGGTGGTGCCGCTTCTCGAAGCGCAGATCCAGGAGCGTTGCAACGGCCTGAGCGTGCTCCTTGGCGAGGCACCGGGGCCGATGCAGGACGAGATGCTTGCCAGCGCGCCCATTCCCCTTCCTGTGCAGGAGGTGTCGATCGGCATCCCGGGGGACCTGCTTCGCCGGCGCGCCGACGTGCTGCAGATGGAGCGCGAGCTGATGGCGGCAACTGCGGAGATCGGCGTCGCCGAAGCGGGCTACTACCCACAGCTGTCGATCGTCGGCACCTGGCAGATCGCCTCCCTAAACTTTTCAGGTCTCGGCGACATCGCCAACCAGACTTACGGCGTAGGACCGACCTTCTCGTGGAACTTCTTCAACGCGGGCCTCACCGCGAGCCAGGTGCGCCAGGCCGAGGCGCTCGCCCTCCAGATGGAGATTCAGTGGCGCGAGACAGTGCTCCAGGCCGCAAGCCAGGTGCAGACGGCGCTCGGCAACTATGCAGGTGCGCGCGCGCAGCTCGCCGAGTTCGAGAAGGTGCTCGGCGACGTGCGCGACACCTACAACCTCGCGCTTGCGCGCTACCGAGCGGGCACTGTCAACCTGACGCAGCTGCTTCAGTTCGCGCAGACGGTGCTCGAGGCCCAGAACGGCTACTCCCAGGCCCGCGGCCTCGCCGCAAGCAACCTCGTCGAGCTCTATCGCTCCCTCGGCGGCGGATGGGAAAACGTGTCCATCCCCGCAGTCGGCGAGGGCGCCTTCACCTCGAGCGGCCCGAACATGTTCGCCTCTCCCCCACCACTCCCTGACGGCAGTTCGCCCACGGAGACGCCATGACCCACAGCAACAACCGCGATTGCACCCCACCGGCGCGACGCACCGCATCCACCGCGCGCATCGCCGCGGCTCGCGCCGCAGCGCTCGCCGGACTCGCTGCCACGGGCGCCATCGCCGCATGCTCCAAGCACAGCGCGCCGCCTGAGCGGCCCCCAGCGCCTGTCATCTCCGTGCCGGTCACCGTGAGCGACGTGACCATCTCGCGCGACTACCCGGCGCAGGCCGTGAGCGTGCGCACCGTCGAGATTGACGCGCGCGTGGAGGGCTGGCTCCTCATGCAGAAGTACACGGATGGCGCGACGGTGGATGCCGGACAGCTCATGTATGAGCTTGATCCGTCGCCGTACAGGATCGCCCTTGAGTTCGCGCAGGCGCAGCTGGCGGCGGCCGAGGCGACCCTGTTCGACGCCACGCAGAAGTACGAGCGCAACAAGCCCCTCGTGTCCACGGGCGCGATCTCCCGCGAGGAGTTCGACCAGCTCGAGGCCAAGTGGCTCGGCGCGAAGGCCGGGGTGCTCGCTGCGGCCGCCGACGTCGACAACGCCAAGCTCAACCTGAGCTACTGCACGATCACAAGCCCGGTGCGGGGGCAGGCGAGCAAGACACGCGTCTACGAGGGGACGCTCGTCAAGCCCCAGAGCAACGGCAACCTCACCGACGTGCGGCAGCTCGATCCAATCTGGATCGAGTTCTCCCCGGTTTCCAGCGACATTCCTGCGCTGCGCGCGCTTCAGTCAAGTGGCGCGGCGAATGTCCCGGTGAAGGACCCCAGCGGCACGTGGTCGGGCACCGGCAAGGTGGTGTTCGTCAACAACGCCGTGGACACGTCCACCAGCACCATCATCGCGCGTATCGAGGTCGCGAACCCTGACCTTGCGGTCATGCCGGGGCAGTACCTCTCGGTCAGCCTGCCGCAGCGCGTGCTGAAGGGCGCGATGTCCGTGCCACAGGCCGCGATCATGTACCAGACGGCAGCCGCGATCGTGTGGACCGTCACGCCCGAGCAGACGGCCAAGTCAGCCAACGTCGAGGTCACGGGCTTCGGCGGAGCCGGTCTTGTGATCAGCAGCGGGCTCGAGCCAGATTCGCGCGTCATCGTCGAGGGCCAAGGCCGGCTTGCGCTTGGCGCGAAGGTCTCCGAGGCAAAGCCGACGCCGCCACCGGCGGCCCCGCCTGCGAAGTCGGCGGACGCACCTGCAAAGTCCCCAGACGCACCTGCGAAGCCTGAGGCGCCCGCGGCCACCCCCGCCTCATGATCGACTTCTTCATCAAGCGGCCGATCTTCGCAGGCGTGATCGCCATCCTGATGGCGCTCGGCGGCTATATCGCGCTAAGGGTGCTGCCCGTCGCCCAGTTTCCGAACGTGGTGCCCGGGGTCGTGCAGGTGACGGCTACATACCCGGGCGCCAACGCGCAGGTGACGGGCGACAGCGTCACGCGCCCGCTCGAGCTCGCCATCAACGGCGTGCCCGGGATGATCTACATGTCGAGCACGAGCACGGCAACCGGCTCGTCGAACATCACCGTGACGTTCGAAGTCGGCTACGACCTCGACATCGGCGCGGTCGACGTGCAGAACTACGCCAACAGCAGCCTTGCTCAGCTTCCGGAGGCCGCGCAGCGCCAAGGCGTGACCTTCAAGAAGCAGTCGACCAATCTGGTCATCGTGCCGAGCCTCACATCCCCTGACGGCACCTACGACAGCCAGTTCCTCGGCAACTACGCAGACATCGTGGTCACCCCCGCCCTGCAGCGCGTCCCGGGCGTGGGCGGCGTCACCAACTTCGGCCTTCTGCAGTACTCCGTGCGAATCTGGATGGATACCCAGAAGATGGCGGCGCTTGGGCTTACCGGCGACGAGGTCGAGGCCGCGATCCAGGCGCAGAACCAGGATGTCGTGGCAGGCAACGCCGGTGCCGAACCGAGCAGCGGCAACCCCGACCTGACACTTCAGGTCACTGCCGAGGGACGGCTCACCCAGGTCTCGCAGTTCGAGGAGATCATCGTCCGCACCACGCCGGACGGCGGCGTGCTTCGCCTGAAGGATGTCGCGCGCGTCGAGCTCGGTGCGGTCAACTACAACACGAGATCCTCGCTCGACGGCAAGCCCTCCGCGCTCCTTGGCATCTACCAGAATCCCGAGGCGAACGCGCTCGCTGTCGCCGAGGGTGTGCGCAAGGTGATGGCAGACCTGCAGCCCTCCTTCCCCGACGGCGTGCAGGGCGGCATCTGCTTCGACAGCACGCTGTTCATCTCGGCCAGCATCTCGGAGCTTGTGGAGACGCTCTTCGAGGCGATGGCGCTCGTGCTGATCGTGATTTTCGTCTTCCTGCAGCGCCTCAAGACGACGCTGATCCCGATGATCGCGATTCCCGTGAGCCTGCTCGCGACGTTCATCGTGCTGCTGGCGCTTGGGTTCTCCATCAACACGCTCTCCATGCTCGGCCTGGTGCTGGCGATCGGGCTCGTCGTCGACGACGCGATCGTCGTCGTCGAGAACGTCGAGCGCAAGTTCGAGGAGGGCGAGACCGATCCGCGGCGCGCTGCAAGCCGCGCCATGCGCGAGGTGATGGGGCCGATCGTGGCCACCACGCTCGCACTTGTCGCAGTGTTCGTGCCTGCATCGCTGATGCCGGGCATGACGGGCCAGCTCTACAACCAGTTCGCGATGACCATCGCCGTGAGCGTGGTCTTCTCCGGGATCAACTCCCTGACGCTGAGCCCCGCGCTCTGCGCTGCGCTCCTGACTGGTGGCACCCACACGCGTGCCACGCGCGGTCCGCTAGGCATCTTCAATGCGGCGTTCTCGCGGATTGAGCACGGCTACGAGGCGCTCGTGGGTGCGCTTGGCCATGCATGGAAGGGAGTGGTCGCTGCGCTAGTTGTGCTGCTCGCCGGAGCCGCATGGATTGGCATGCGCTCGCCGACGGCCTTCATCCCCGACGAGGACAACGGCTACTTCTTCGTGCTGTACGAGCTCCCGCCGGGCGCATCGCTGCCGAGGCTCCAGGAGCAGTCCGACAGGCTCCGCGAGATCATCACGGCGCAGCCGGGCGTGAAGTCGGTCATCCAGATCAACGGCACCAACTTCCTCACGAACGCAAACCAGACCTACTGGGGATTCATGATCCCCGTGCTTGATGACTGGGACGCCCGCGGCAAGGGAAAGTCCGCGTTCGACATCATCGACAACTGCAACCGGGCGTTCCAGTCCGTGCCTGGCGCCATCGCATTCGCGGTGCCGCCGCCGGCGATCCCGGGCCTTGGCAACGTCGGCGGCTTCCAGCTGCAGATCAGCGATCTCACTGGCGCGGGCGGCGATCAGCTCTGGGAGGTCGCGCAGCAGTTCCTTGCCAAGGCCCGTGCGACACCTGCGGTCACTGGCCTCACCACGACGTGGAGCACGGGCGTGCCGCAGATCTACCTGGAGGTTGACCGCACCAAGGCGGAAGCGCTTGGCGTCAACGTCGGCGACGTGTTCTCCACCCTGCAGGCGCAGTTCGGATCGTCCTTCGTCAACCAGTTCAACCGTTTCGGCAAGGTCTACCAGGTCTACGTGCAGGCGGACGCGCCCAACCGAATGGCCCCCGCCGACCTCGAGAAGCTCTACGTGCGCTCGCGCAGCGGCGGCATGACGCCCCTTGCGGCGTTCTGCGCGATCACGCCACAGCCAGGCGGCGATGTGGTCACCCACTACAACGCGATGAACTCGGTGCAGATCAACGGCAACACTGCGCCCGGGTTCTCCAGCGGCCAGGCGATCAAGGCCATGGAGGACGTCGCCGCCGCCACCATGACCAAGGGCTTCGACATGGAGTGGACCGGCATCATCATGCAGCAG
>CAYPOZ010000011.1:0-17715 GCA_964412415.1 uncultured Isosphaeraceae bacterium
ATGATCCTCGGCCCGGACGGCGCCAAGCTTTCCAAGCGCCACGGCGCCGTGAGCGTGCTGCAGTACGAGGAGGACGGCTATCTGCCCGATGCGCTGCTCAACTATCTGGTGCGCCTCGGCTGGTCCCACGGCGACCAAGAGGTCTTCACGCGCGCCGAGATGGTCGCCGCGTTCGATATCGCCGATGTGAACAAGTCGGCCTCGGCTTTCAACCCCGAGAAGCTGCTGTGGCTCAACCAGCAGCACCTGATGCACAGCGACCCCGCGACCGTGGTGCCGTATCTCAAGCCGCACCTCGCGCGCGTGGGCATCGATATCGTGACGGGTCCGGGCGCCGATGACGCGTTCCTCGCGCGCATCGTGGTCGCGCAGCGTGAGCGCGTGAAGACCCTGAAAGAGATGGCGCAGGCGAGCCACTACTTCTTCGGCGAGGCGGTCGAGCTCGACGCCAAGGCGGGTTCCAAGCACCTGAGCGATGAGGGCAGGGCGGTACTCGCGGAGCTGCGCGGCGTGCTCGCGGGCGTGGCCGACTGGACGGCGGCCCCCCTCAATGCGGCGCTCAACGCCCTCGCCACCGCCCGCGGCATCGGCCTCGGCAAGGTCGCCCAGCCGCTGCGGGTGGCGGTGACCGGCAACACCATCTCCCCGCCCATCGACCTCACCTTGGAGCTGCTTGGCCGCGAGCGGTCGATGGCGAGGCTGGATCGGGCGCTTCAACCTTGACTTTATCGGGGGGGTTCCGTACCTTCCCCTCCCTCTTTTGGGGCCATAGCTCAGCTGGGAGAGCGCTTGCATGGCATGCAAGAGGTCGGCGGTTCGATCCCGCCTGGCTCCACCAATTTCGGGGTTTCGGCGTCCCCATCGTCTAGAGGCCTAGGACATTGCCCTTTCACGGCAGTAACAGGGGTTCGAATCCCCTTGGGGACGCCACTTCCACCTCCGATCCTCGCCCGGATCGATCTTTCGGGCTTCTCTCCCATGATGCTCGACTTTGTTATCGAGTTCCGATAACCTAGAAATAGTGATTGCATCCTTCGGAAACCGACTGGCCGAAGATCTCTTCCTGGATCGCCGCAGCAAGGAGACGAGGGCGTTCCCGCCGGACCTGCTCCGTGCGGCGCGTCGCAAGGTCCTGTATCTGCACGACGCGGCGGAGTTGCCGGATCTGCGAGTCCCGCCGGGTAACCGTCTCGAAGCGTTGAAGGGCCGTTGGCAAGGCTTCCATTCGATACGGATCAACGACCAATGGCGGGTGGTGTTCCGATGGTCTGAGGGTCGAGCGGATGAGGTCGCGGTCGTCGATTACCACTGAGGAGTTCCGTGAACATGAAAAAGTTCAATAACGAGCAACCCGTGAATCCCTTTCACCCCGGCGAGATCCTCTTAGAGGAATTCTTGGCGCCGGCGAGGATCTCTCAAGTCTCGTTCGCCCGCACTGTGGGCTGGACTCGAGCGCGACTGAATGAGTTGATCAAGGGCAAACGGGGTATCACCGCAGAGGCGGCGCTCGATCTGGCGGAAGCACTGAAGACATCTGCGCGTTTGTGGATGAATCTGCAGGCGACCTACGATCTCGCGCAGGCCGAGAAGCGTCGGCGGGTCGCATGAGCGGGCTCGCTCCCTGGCTGCTGGCCGGCAAGGCTCTCTGCATCGTGCTCTACGCGGCTGCGGTGGGCCACTGGGCGGGCTGGATGCCGTCAGGCGTGATGCCGTTTGCGACAACCTTGGCGGTGGTGTTCCTCGGCCTGCACGCGCTCGAAGTGCCGATCTTCTGGCAGCGGGTGAAGCGTTATCGCGGGCCGCTGGCCGTGAGCGTCGTCCTGACGCTGCTGTTCGGCCTCCTGCACCTCACGCCCCTGCGGGGCGACGAGCGCGCTAAGGCGTAGTTTTTCAGCGGGCGAGCCGCTCCGCCATCCGGGTCTGCCACCCCGGACCGGTCGCTTTCCATCGTGCCAAGACATCTGCTGGGATGCGAAGTGTGAGTTGCACCCGGGGGTTTGCCGAGCGCGGTCGACCCGGTCGGCGCACTTGGCCGCGAGCGACCATCTCGTCCGTCAACTCCGGCAGTTCGCGATAGTGCGCCCGCTGGATCGGTACGGCGTCAACCTTGCGCAGGTCCGATCTCCAGGAGCGGGGCGAGGCGGGCTTTTTCGCGGGCATTGGCTTTCCTCATGCTGAACACGTGGCGGATATCTCCGCGTTGCACGTAACCGACCACGACCAGCCTGCCGGCGAGGTAGCCGTAGCAGATACGCCGCCGCTTTCGCGGATCGTAAGTGATTCGCATTTTTATTGTAGTTACAGATACTATCGACGTCAACCCGTAATCAGCCTAGTGGCCTGCCGTCCGGCCGCCGAGCGGAGAAACACGGGATTTATCGACTAAGCCGCACGCCCCTGCGGGGCGACGAGCGCCCGGTCAGTCCTTGACGACCGGGTAGACCGCGCTGCCCCAGACGGTCTGGGGGTTGTCCATCATGATCTCGATGATCACCGGCACGAGCTCGCCCATGAAGCGCGCGCAATCACGCACCTGCTCGCGGTTGACGTCGCTGTCCCAGGTGCTGCCACCGTGCACGACCTGGTTGCGCAGGGTGTAGATGCGGTCGAGCACGATGCCGAGCACCGTGAGCGTCTCGCTCGTGGCCAGCGCGCGTCGCGCCCGATCGCGTTCCACGACGAAGCGACGCTCCCACGCGTCCGGGTCCAGCGTCCCGTTGTGCGAATCCCAGAAATCGCGGAACAGGAACTTGTTCTCGAGCAGGCCGCGGATGGGGCCGGAGAACTGCGTCCAGACCATGTCGGAGAGGCGCGCTTGCCGGTCAAGGTCGAGCAGCACCCCGAGGAAGTGGCTGAACGCGCCTTGTGCGCTGCTGCGGTAGGCGGCGTGGATGTCGGTGGCGTAGGCGGCGTTGAAGGCGATCCAGAGGAAGATGAAGCGCGCATCGAGGTCGTCGGTCTCCTGCTCGGCACGCCCGTGCCAACTGAGGGCGCGGTGCACGCGCAGGGCGAGGCCGGGCGAGTGCGTGTGCCGCTCGGCGCGCTGTCGTGCCTTGAGCTCCGCGTGCGTCCGGCTCATCGCCACCCGAGTCCCGGGAGCTTGCGCTCCCAGTCGATCGCGCTGCGGACGATGAGATCGAGGTCGTCGCGCTGCGGCTGCCAGCCGAGCACGCGGCGGATGGCGGAAGCCTCGGACACCAGTTCCGGCGGATCGCCGGCGCGGCGTGGGCCTTCGCGCAGGGTGAGCGGCTGGCCCGCGGCGCGCGCCACGGCTGCGAGCACTTCACGCACGCTGTAGCCGTGGCCATAGCCGACATTGAGCGTGGTCGACTCGCCGCCGCGGCGCAGGTAGTCGAGCGCATCGAGATGCGCTCGCGCGAGGTCTTCGACATGCAGGTAGTCGCGCACGGCGGTGCCGTCGGGCGTCGGGTAGTCGGTGCCGAAGATCGCGACATGGTCGCGCTGGCCGACGACATGCTCTGCAGCGACATGCACGAGGTGGAAGGCATCGCGCCGCGACTGGCCGATGCGGCCAGAGCCCTCGGCGCCCGCGACATTGAAATAGCGCAGTGCGACATGGCGCAGCGGCGAACTCGCAGAGAGATCCTGCAGCATCCACTCGCTCGCGAGCTTGGAGCGGCCGTAGGGGTTGATGGGGCGGGTGGGGTGGTCTTCCCCGGCGCGTCCGCCGTCGGGGATGCCGTACACGGCCGCCGTCGAAGAGAACACGAACTGCGAGACGCCGTGGGCGGTGCAGGCCGCGAGCAGCGCGCGCGTGCCGGCGGTGTTGTTGCCGTAATATTTGAGCGGGTCGCGCACGGACTCCGGGACGCTGAGCGCCGCAGCGAAATGCAGTACGGTGTCGACGTCGTGCTCGCGCAGCACCCGCGTGACGAGCGCGATATCGGCGACATCGCCCAACACGAGCGGCGTGTCGAGCACGGCCTGGCGGAAACCGGTGCTGAGGTCGTCGAGCACCACCACGCGCTCGCCGCGCGCGCGCAGCTGCATCACCGTGTGGCTGCCGATGTAGCCCGCGCCGCCGGTGACGAGGATGCCGGATCGCAGGGGCTGTGCTGTGCCGACTGTGTTCGCCATGCGCCGATTGTAGTCCGGCTGCATGCTAGAGTGCGTGATGGTCGCGACCTCCGACGCGCAACCCTTCGCGCGACTCTCCCCCGATGAAGTGCTGGCGGCCGCCGAGCGCCTCGGGATCGAGTGCGACGGTCGGCTGTTCGCCCTCAACTCCTATGAAAACAGGGTCTACCAGATCGGTTCGGCCTCGCACGGCACATTGGTGCTGAAGTTCTATCGTCCCGGACGCTGGAGCGATGCGCAGTTGCTCGAAGAGCACGCCTTCACCGAGGAGCTCGCCGCCGCCGACCTGCCCGTCGCCGCACCACAACGCTTCGCGGATGCCACGCTGCACCGGCACGAAGGCCTGCGTTATGCGGTGTTCCCGCGGCTCGCTGCGCGTGCTGTCGAGATCGATGCGCAGGACTCGCTGCAGCTCATCGGTCGCACGCTCGGCCGGATGCATGCGATCGGTGCGAAGGTCCCGTTCCGCCATCGGGTGACGCTCAGCAGCGAGCGGCTCGGTTGGCAGGCCCGCGATGCGCTGTTGTCCTCGCCGCTGCTCGAGGAGACGACGGCCGACAAATACGCCGAGGCTTCGGCGGCGTTGCTGGAGGCCGTCGATGAGGCGATCGATCGCATCGGCCCGGTCGGTCGCATCCGGCTGCACGGCGACTGTCACCTCGGCAACATCCTGTGGCGCGAGCAGGGGCCGGTGTTCGTCGACCTCGATGATTGCATGATGGGGCCGCGCATCCAGGATCTTTGGATGTTCCTCTCCGGCACGCCCGACGAGCGCGAAGGCCAATGGAACGAGTTGACTATCGGCTATCGGCAGTTCCACGCCATCGACGAGTGGGAGCGCGATCTCGTCGAGCCACTGCGGGCGTTGCGCATGGTGCACCACGCGGCATGGATCGCGGCGCGCTGGGAAGACCCGGCGTTCCCGCGTGCGTTCCCCTGGTTCACGAGCCCGCGCTTCTGGCAGGAGCACCTGAGCGATCTTTGGCAGCAGTTGGCGGAGCTGCGCGGCGGCTGAGGCTTGCGCGGTCTAGTAATCCTTGTATAGTTATATTTATAACTATGTCTAAGCTCAAACTCACCGCCGTCGGCACCTCCACGGGTGTCGTCATCCCCAAAGAGATGCTGCAGCGCATGAAGGTCGGGCGTGGCGATTTCCTGCATGTCTCCGAGACGGCGGAGGGCTACCTCGTCACGCCGTACGACCCGACCGTTGCCGAGCAGGTCGAGGCCGGTCGCGAGTTCATGCGCGAGTTCCGTGACACCTTCAAGGCGCTCGCGAAGTAATTCCGTGGCGCGCACTCCGCGCTGGCTCGACCAGCAGGCGCTGCTGCTGCTGCACCAAGAGAGCCTTGCGACCTTCGGCGGAGCGTCTGGACTGCGGGACGAGGGCCTGCTCGATTCGGCGCTGCACCGCCCTCGCAACCTTCACGAACTCGGCGGTGTCAGCGACCTGTCCGCGCTCGCGGCAGCCTATGCCCACGGCCTCAGCCGCAACCACCCGTTCGTGGATGGCAACAAACGCGCGGCCTTCCTCGCGATCGGTGTGTTGCTGGCCATCAACGGCCGAAGATTGACCGCATCGCCCGTCGAAGCGGTGGTGGCGATGACGGCGCTGGCGGCGGGCGAGCTCGATGAACCGACGCTCGCGGCGTGGATCCGTCGTCACAACGCGGCTATTTGACCAGCACCACCGGCACCGGCGAGAGGTGCACCACTTTCTGCGCGACCGAGCCGACGAGGGCGCCGGCGAGTACGCCGCGTCCGTGGCTGCCCATGATGATCTCGTCGACGGCCTTTTCCACCGCGTAATCCACGACCACCTTGCCGGCGTCGCCGACGCCGATGTGCGGCTCGGCCGAGAGCCCGGCGGCGGCGAGCTTCGCGAGCGCAGGTTCGAGGATCTTCGTGCCCTCCTCGCGGTAGTAGGTCTGCAGGCTGTCCTGGCTCACGAAGAGCTTCACATTCACCGTGACGATGGGTGCTTGCACGGTGAGGACATGCGCATGGACGGTGTCGCGGGTTGTGGCGGCGCGGGCGATCGCGTAATCGAGCGCGCGGTCGGAGTACTCGGAACCGTCGACAGGCAAGAGCAGCGTCAGCATGGCGGGATCCTCAGGACGGGTCGGAGGGTTTGGTGGGCGACGCGAGATCGACGGGTGGCGCATCGGCGCTGGGCGCAGGCGCGCGCCGGGCGAGCCACTTGCCGACCGCGACCACGAAGAGTGCGCCCGCAGCCGCGGCGCCATAGTGCAGTGGTGCGCCGTAGGGCGTCGCCCACTCCTTCAGCACGACATCGTCGACGATCATGCCGCCGCCGATCCAGCCGAGCAGCGCCGCGCCGAACACGATGACGAGCGGGAAGCGGTCCATCAGCGTGAGCACGAAGCGGCTGCCCCAGATGATGATGGGGATGCTGAACAGCAGACCGAAGATCACGAGACCGAGGTCGTCCTTGGCGGCGCCGGCGATGCCGATGACGTTGTCGACGCTCATCACGGCGTCGGCGATGACGATGGTCTTCACGGCGCCGAAGAGATGCGTGCTGGCGTCGATGTCGTGGCCGCCGTCATCCTGCGGCATCAGCAGCTTGATGCCGATGTAGAGCAGCAGCAGGCCGCCGATGATCTTCAGGAAAGGGATCTTCAAGAGTTGCAGCGCGAAGAAGATCAGCACCACGCGCAACGCCACGGCGCCGAAGATCCCCCAGAAGATGGCCTTTTTACGCTGCGCCTCGGGCAGGCGGCGTGAGGCGAGGGCGATGACGACCGCGTTGTCGCCCCCCAGCAGGATATCGATCATGATGATCTGGCCGAGGGCGATCCAGAAATCGGGTGAGGACATTTCCATGCCCCATTATACCCTCGGCCTGCGGTATCTTGGCCTGATACGGGTTCGGTGGAGCACAAGGAGGACGGTGGATGCGGAGCAAGAGCATGTCGCAGCTCGCCTCGATGATCCTGCTGGCGCTGTGGGTGTCGTCCGCCTCTGCTGCAGCCGACGGCGTTGCTGCAGGAACGCTCACGCCCCGCGAGATCATCGCGCAGGCGCAGGCCGCGGCGGGCGGTGAGACCTGGGTCCACCCGCGCACGCTGCTGATGCGAGGTCATGCGGTCTTCTACACGCCGCAAGGCCCGGAGCGGCACGAACGCTACGAGATGTGGCGGGTGTACCCGGCGCAGAAAGGCGCTGCGCACGCCGCCGACGGTAAGGTGCGCATCGAATCCTGGCATGAGGGCAAGCGCGTGCGCCTCATCACCTTCGACGGGCAGCGTTCCTACACCCTGGACGGCCCGCAACCTCCATCCGAGGCCGACCGGCAATGGTCCGAAAATTTCGGGTTCGGTGTGATCCGCTTCGCGCTGGAGCCCGGCTTCCGGCAAGAGCGCCTCGCGGACGATACGGTCGAGGGCCGAGCGGTGCATGTGGTGCGCATCACCGATCCCTCGGGGCAGGCGACGACCTTCTCGATGGCCAAGGACGATTTCGCCATCCTGCGGCTCGGCTTCGACACCGCGCGCGGTTGGCACGAGCGGTTGTATTCGGATTTCTTCCGCAAGCCCGGCGTGTCCTGGGTGCAGCCCGGCCGGGTTCGGCTCTACTACGCGGGCGTCATCCAGAACGAGATCTTCTGGACCGACTTCGAACTCGATCAGGCGATGGCGGACGATCGATTCGTGGTGCCTGCAGCGCGGCCTGCACCGAACCCGGCGCTCTTCGTCGCGCGCGATGCGGATTCGACGATGTACCTCTTCGGTACGCTGCATGTCCTCAAACCTGGCGATGCTTGGAGCACGCCGGCGATCGAGTCGGCGCTCGCGCGATCGGAGGAGATCTGGACCGAAGTCGAGATGTCCCCGGTCGGTATGGCGGACGCCCAGCGATTGATGCTTGAGCGCGGCATGGCGCCCGATGACGAACCGTTGTCGGGCCGATTGACCCCCGAACAGGCGCAGCGATTGGATGCGACGCTCCAGACCTACGGCCTGTCCCGCCAAGCCATCGAGCGGATGCGCCCATGGCTCGCCGGGCTCACGCTGTCGCTGGCACCGGTGATGCGGGCGGGCTACGACCCGGCCGCTGGTGTCGATCGCGGTGTCGGTGCGATGGGCGGTGTCCAAGGCAAGAAGATGCGCGCCCTCGAGACGGCGGAGCAGCAGGTGGATCTCCTGGCCGGGCTCTCTGAGCCGCTGCAGATGCAGATGCTGCTCGAATCGATCGACGAAGCCGCACGCGCGGCCACGATGGTCGACGCGCTCGCTGCGGCTTGGTTACAAGGCGATCTCGAAACCCTGGCCGGTCTGGTCAACGACGATATGCGCCGGGCTTACCCTGAATTGTTCGAGGTGCTGTTCGTGCGCCGCAACGAGGCGTGGGTGGCGACCCTGCTGCAGGAGCTCGAAGGCAGCGGCACCGATTTCGTGGCCGTGGGCGCGGGCCATCTGCTCGGCGCCGAGGGCTTGGTCGAGCGGTTGCGTGCCGAGGGCGTGCGGGTGGAGCGGGTGGACCGGGCGGGCGACCCGTCACACTGACCCGTCCGCGTGATAAAATACCATTGCGCCACTTGATCAACAGACGCGGCGTGAAAGGCTCACGATGACTTTTCCGGGTTTCCTCGACCGACGCGTGTCGGTCGCCCCGATGATGGATTGGACCGACCGGCACTGCCGCTATTTCCTGCGTGGCTTCGCGCCGGACCTGCTCCTCTACACGGAGATGGTCACCGCCTCGGCGATCTTGCGTGGCGAGCGGGACCGGTTGCTCGAGTTCTCCTCGGAAGAACACCCCGTCGCGCTGCAGTTGGGCGGCTGCGAACCGGATTACCTCGCCGCCGCTGCGCGCTACGGCGCGGAGTGGGGCTACGACGAGATCAACCTCAACTGCGGCTGTCCCTCCGACAAGGTCCAAAAAGGCGCATTCGGTGCGTGCCTCATGAACGAGCCGTCGTTGGTGGCGGACTGTGTCGCGGCGATGCGCGAGGTCGTCGACATCCCGGTCACCGTCAAGATGCGCATCGGCACGCTGCGCTCGGGGCAGTCGGACCTCGCCCTGGCCATGCAGCGTTTCGACGAGGCGGACTACGACCGCCTGGCCGATTTTTTGGTCGCGATCCGTGAAGTGGGCGTCGACTGCGCCATCGTGCATGCGCGCCGCGCGGTACTCGGCAACTGGTCGCCGGCCGACAACCGCGAGATCCCGCCGCTGCGCTACGACATCGTACGGCGGCTCAAAGAAGATTTCCCTGACCTGCCGGTGATGCTCAACGGCGGGCTGCGCACCGCCGCACCCTGCGTCGAGGCGCTCGAGTGGGCGGATGGGGTCATGATCGGTCGCGAGGCCTATCATCGACCGATGGTGCTGGGCGAGATCTACGAGGCCATCGAGCCGGACTACCGTACGCCCTCCATCGCATCGCAGCTCGAGCGCATGGCCGTATACGCCGAGCGCGAGATGTCGCGGGGTGAGCGGCTTCCGGCGATCACGCGCCACCTGCTCGGGCTCGTGAGCCATACCCCCGGTGCGCGCGAGTACCGGCGGATGCTCTCCGAGGGCGCGCGTGAGCGCGATGCGGGGCCGGAGCTGATCCGGCGCGCCGCGGAACTCGCCTACAACGAGGCCGCCTGAGCGGCGACCGTGCTCAGCGCGTAGCGGGGTCCGTCGGCAAGCGCTCCACCGGGCCGTCCGCCATCGCGGCCAGATAGATCGCCACCGCGAACACCGCGACGGACTGCCGCAGGTGCGCGGGGTCCACTTGGTCGAGCGTGTCGTTCACGGTGTGGTGGATGTCGAAGTAGGTGGTCGCGTCGAGCGCCGGCGCCAGCACCGGCACGCCGCGGCGACGCAGCGGGCCGAGATCGGCGCCGCCGTTCGAGGTGTTGTCCCCGAGCTCCACGCCCAAACCCTTCACGACGCCGTGGATGCCTTCGATGAGCGGCCAGTGCGCGGGCGGCACGCGCCCACCGATCTTCCAGACCGGACCGTCACCGAGATCCGCTTCCATGGCGAAGGCGTGCTTGCCGACCGACTCGTCGCCTTCGTCCGCGGGATAACGGGCCGCGCCGGAGAGCCCGAATTCTTCGTTGGCGAACGCGACCACGCGGATGCTGCGCCGGGGCCGTGGCGTCATCTGAGCGGCGAGGCGCGCCGCGGCGATCGCGATCGCGACGCCCACGCCGTCGTCCTGCACGCCCATGCCGAGATCCCAGGTGTCGAGGTGACCGCCGACCAGCACGATCTCCTCGGCGAGGTCGGTGCCACGCAGGTCGCCGATCACATTGGCGGAGCGGACCTGCGGCAGGTCACGCGCCGTGACCCGCATGCGCAGGCTGACCTCACGACCGCTCGCGAACTGGCGCTCGAGCATGTCGGCGTCGGGGTTGGACACGGCGAGCGCCGGGATGCGCGGCGCGGCGATGTTGTAGGAGAGGGTGCCGGTGTGCGCGATGCGGTTGGTGCTGGTGCCGATGGAGCGCACGACGATGCCGACGGCGCCTACTGCAGCCGCGGCACTCGGCCCTTCGGTGCGCGAACGCACGGCCTTGCCGTAGCCGCTGCCGTCGCGGGTGCGTTCGGTACGGCCCGCGAAGAACACGATCTTGCCTTTGACGGCACCGGCGGGCAGCGCCTGCAGCGCAGCGAGATCTTTGACCATCACGACCGGCGCGATGAGGCCCTCATCGGCGGTACCGATGCTGCCGCCGATCGCGACGGTGACCATCGGTTGCGGGTAGGGCGCGAGCACCTCGGCGCTCGCCTCGCCGCGCACCCAGCGCGGGACGATCACTTCGGGCGTACGCACCTCGGTGAAGCCGAGGTCGACGAGTTTGCGGCGTGTCCATTCGACCCCGGCGAGATCGCCCGGGGTGCCTGCGAACCGCGGACCGACCTCGGTGGTGAGCGCGGTGAGGAGCTGCAGTGCCTCGTCGCTCTTGAGCGCTTGATCGCGCAGTTGTGCGGCGCTCTTGAGCGCTGCCTTCGTCGGTCTGACCTCGACGCTGCGTGACGGGGTCTCAGCCGTTGCAGAACCCGAAAGGGTGGCGGTCGCGAGCAACAACCCGGCGAGCGTCGCGACCGCCGCGCGCGTGATCCTTGGCGACCGCATCAACCGAGACGGGCGCGCAAGGCCTGGACCTGCGCGCGCAGTGCGGCGGGGGTACGGCTGCCGTACTCGTCCAGATACTTCTCGATGTCGGCCGCTTCGGCGCGCCACTCCTCGGCTTGCACCGACAGCAGCTGTGCGAGCACGCCCGGCGCGAGGTCGAGACCCGCAAGGTCGAGGTCCTCCGGGCGCGGCAGGTTGCCGATGGCGGTCTCTTGTGCGCCGGCTTTGCCGCTGCAGCGGTCGATGATCCACTCGAGCACGCGCAGGTTGTCGCCGAAGCCCGGCCAAAGGAACTTGCCGTCGGCATCGCGACGGAACCAGTTCACATGGTAGATCTTGGGCGGGTGCTTGAGCTTCGCGCCCATGGCGAGCCAGTGCGCCCAGTAGTCGCCGTAGTTGTAGCCGGCGAAGGGTTTCATGGCCATCGGGTCGCGGCGCAGGACGCCTGCCTGACCGATGGCGGCGGCGGTGGTCTCGGAGGCGACCGAAGCACCGACCAGCACACCATGGCTCCAATCACGCGCTTCGTACACCAGCGGCGCGACGCCACGGCGACGGCCGCCGAAGATGATCGCGGAGATCGGCACGCCGCGCGGGCTGTCGGCCTCCGGCGCGTAGCTCGGGTTGCGCTTGGCGGATACGGTGAAGCGCGAGTTGGGCTGCGCCGCAGGGCCGTTGGCGGGGTCGTAGGGGCGGCCCTGCCAGTCGATCACCGGCGCCCCGGTGTCGAGGCCTTCCCACCAGGGCTGGTGGTCGGCGGTGAGACCGACATTGGTGAACAGCGTGTCGCGCTGGATCATCTCGAAGGCGTTGCGGTTGGTCTTGCGGTTGGTGCCGGGCACCACGCCGAAGTAACCGGCCTCGGGGTTGATCGCGTACAGACGGCCATCCGGGCCGGGGTGCAGCCAGGCGATGTCATCGCCCACGGTCGTGACCTTCCAGCCCGGCATCGTCTCGGGTGGGATCAACATCGCGAGGTTGGTCTTGCCGCAGGCCGACGGGAACGCCGCCGCGACATAGTGCGTCTCCCCTTGCGGGCTCGTGAGGCCGACGATGAGCATGTGCTCGGCGAGCCAGCCTTCGTTGCGGGCTTGGTAGCTCGCGATGCGCAGCGCATGACACTTTTTGCCGAGCAGGGCGTTGCCGCCGTAGCCGCTGCCGAAGCTCATGATCGAAAGGTCTTCGGGGAAATGCATGATGAAGCGGCGGTCCGGGTCGAGCTCGCCCGTGGAGTGCAGGCCCTTCACGAAGCTGTCCTCGCGAGCGATGCGCTCGAGCGCCGAGCGGCCCGCGCGGGTCATCAGGATCATGTTGATGACGACATAGGCGCTGTCGGTGATCTCGACGCCGCAGCGCGAGTAGGGCGAGTCGATGGGGCCCATGCAGTAGGGGACCACATAAAGCGTGCGGCCCTTCATGCAGCCCTCGAAGAGCCCCAGCATCTTGGCCTTGGCGTCAGCAGGCGCCATCCAGTGGTTGTTCGGGCCGGCGTCTTCCCGGTGCGTGGTGCAGACGAAGGTGAGGTGTTCGACGCGCGCGACATCCGACGGATGCGAGCGGGCGAGGAAGCAGTTCGGGTAGTGCGCTTCGTTGAGCTTCTGCAGTTCGCCGCTCGCTTCGAGTTCGGCGATCAGGCCGCGGTACTCGTCGTCGGACCCTTCACACCAGTGGACCCGTTCGGGCTGCGTGAGCTGCCGTACCGAGGCGACCCACTCGCTCACGGCGGGGGACATCGCGGACAGGGCGGGCAGGGCAAGGGGTGCGGTGGCCATCAGATATCCTTTCGATAGGCTTGATATCACGACCCGCCAGTATAACCGGCTGCGGCGCAGGTCGCGTCCGAGCGGTGCGGGGTCCGCCCGGATTTCCCGTTTTTTCTTTCAGATTCAATGCTCGACACGGCGCCGCGCAGCGGTTAGCGTGCCGCCCGCGATGCAGGATATCGACGACATCCTCGGCCCCGACGGGCCCCTAGCCGGGAGCCTGCCGGGCTTCCGGCCCCGGCGCGCCCAACTGCAGATGGCGAGGGCGGTCACCGACGCGCTCGAGCAACGCACCGCGCTCTTGGTCGAAGCGGGCACCGGTACCGGCAAGACCTTCGCTTATCTGGTGCCGGCGCTGCTCGCCGGGCGGCGCGTGCTGGTCTCGACCGGCACCCGCACACTGCAAGACCAGCTCTACGCCAAGGATGTGCCGTTGGTCGCCGGCGCGCTCGGCAGTCCCGCCCGGGTGGCCCTCCTGAAAGGGCGCAGCAATTATCTTTGTACCTACCGCCTCAAGCGCCAACTCTCGCAGCGCGTGCTTGAGGGCGTCGCGGCGCCCGAGCCGTTGCTGGTGCGGCTTGAGTCATGGTCCGCGATCACGAAGACGGGCGATCTCGCCGAAGTGCCCGGCATGACGGAGTCCCAGTCGATCTGGCCGCAGGTCACCTCGACCCGCGACAACTGCTTGGGTCAACGCTGTCCGGACTACGCGGGCTGTCATGTGGTGGCGGCACGGCGCGACGCGCAGGCGGCGGACCTCGTCATCGTCAACCATCACCTCCTGCTCGCCGATCTCGCGCTGAAGGAAGACGGTTTCGGTGACCTCCTCGGCTCCGCCGATGCGGTGATCCTCGATGAGGCGCACCAGTTGCCGGATCTCGCCACGCAGTTCTTCGGCGCGCAGTTCTCCGCGCGGCAGGGCGAGACGCTGCTGACGGAAGGCAAGGCGGCCTTGCTGCGCGGTGGCGGATCTTTGGCGGAGATCGGGCCTGCGGCCCGCACGGTCGAGGCGGCGCTCGGCGCGGTGCTGGCGACCTTGCCGCGCGGTGCGGCCCGTCGGCGCTGGGAAGAGGCCGGTGAGGAGCTCGATTCCGCAGTGTTCGCGCTGGTGGCGGCGCTGCGCGAGTACGGCGTCGCGTTGGGTGACGCCTCGCAGCAGCCCGCGATCGCGGCGGTGGCGGGGCGTGCCGGCGAGCTCGCGGGGGTGCTCGAGCGGATCGCCCAGGCGGGCGGCGACGACGGCGCGCGCACGGTCGAGACGGCCGTCCGCGGTTTCACGCTCGGTCTGCTGCCCTTCGATGTCTCAGAGCGGTTCCGGGGCCTCGTCACGGCGCATCCGGCCGCTTGGGTGTTCACCTCCGCGACGCTGTCTGTAGGCGAGGATTTCGCGCATTTCGCGACACGGCTCGGACTCGAGGACGCGCCGACGCTGCGTATCCCGAGCCCGTTCGACTTCAACTCACAGGCGATGCTGTACCTGCCCGAGGGGATGCCCGAACCCGCCCAACCGGGGTATGTCGATGCGGTGATCGATGCGAGCGTTCCTTTGTTGGAGGCGTCGGGCGGTGGCGCCTTCCTGCTCTTCACCAGTCACCGCGCGTTGGCGCAGGGTGCGGCGCGGCTGCGCGCCACTTGGGACGGCGCGGTGGAGCGGCCGCTGCTGGTGCAGGGCGAGGGGCCGCGTGAGCGGCTCTTGCGCGAGTTCCGCGAGCACGGCGACGCGGTGCTGCTCGGTACCGCGAGTTTTTGGGAAGGGGTCGATGTGAAGGGCGAGGCGCTACGGCTCGTCATCATCGAAAAACTGCCCTTCGCGTCGCCCGACGACCCGCTCACCAAGGCGCGCATCGAGCACCTGCAGCGCAGCGGCGGCAACGCCTTCCGCGACTATCAACTGCCTGAGGCGGTGCTCGCGCTGAAGCAAGGCGTCGGCCGCCTCATCCGCAGCGAGACCGACCGTGGCATGATCGTCATCTGCGATCCGCGGCTGCTCGGCAAGGGCTACGGACGCGTGTTCCGCGCCAGCTTGCCGGAGATGCCGGCGACGCGCGATCGTGCTGAAGCCACCCGGTTCCTGCGCCGCTTGAAGGCCTGACCCACGCTGCCATGAGACTGCTCGCCCTCGACACCTCGACCGAAGCCTGTTCAGCCGCGTTGTCGGTGGGCGATGCGGTACTCGAGCGCAGCGTCGAGGCGCCACAGGGCCATGCAGGGCTCATCCTCTCCATGGTCGAGGCCTTGTTGGCCGAGGCGGGTGTCGCGCTCTCTGCGCTCGATGGCATCGCCTTCGGGCGTGGCCCCGGCAGTTTCACCGGCGTCCGGTTGGCCGCGAGCGTGACCCAGGGTCTCGCGTTCGGCGCGGGGCTGGGCGTGGTGCCGGTGTCGAGCTTGCGCGCCGTCGCGTGGCAGGCGATCGGGGTGCCCGCGGCTGCGCACGACGGCGTGTTGGTCTGCAACGACGCGCGCATGCAACAGGTTTACTGGTGTGCGTATCGTCCCGGTGTCGATGGCCTGCCCATCGCGCTGATGGAGGAGGCAGTGGGCGCTCCCGAGAGTGTGCTGCGACCCGCGGGCAACGCTTGGCTCGGTGCAGGCCGGGGGTTCCGTGCACACCCTGCGCTAGCGAACCTCGTGCCAGGCAGCCCCACGGACGCGTTCGATCTGTTGCCGCAGGCGAGGGCGGTGCTCGCGCTCGCCCGACCCGACGTCGCGGCGGGTCGCCTGCTGCCCCCGAGTGAGGCGCTGCCGATCTATGTTCGGAACGAGGTCGCAACGCCCTCGTCATCCCGTCCGTCATCATCCTGAAACACGGTCGCGTTGAAATATGACAACGATGCCAGCCAAGGTCATATTGATCGTCGAAGACGAAAAAGCGATCCGCGACATGATCGCCTTCGGCTTGCGTCGTGCCGGGTTCGAGATCCGCGAAGCGCAGGATTGCCGCGCCGCCCGCACCGAGATCGCGGCCCGTCGGCCCGATCTGCTGTTGGTCGACTGGATGCTGCCTGACATGACGGGCCTCGAGTTCACCCGCCAGCTCAAGCGCGACCCGAACCTGAAAGAGCTGCCGATCATCATGCTCACCGCGCGCGCCGAGGAGGCCGACAAAGTCGCCGGCCTCGAGGGCGGGGCGGACGACTATGTCACCAAGCCGTTCTCGACGCGTGAGCTGATGGCGCGCATCCAAGCGGTGCTGCGGCGGGTCGACCCGGCGGTCGGCGGCGAGATCGTCGACATCGAGGGCTTGCGGCTCGACCCGGTGGCGCACCGCGTCACCGCCGGTGACAAGCCGGTGGTGCTGGGGCCGACCGAGTACCGCATGCTCGAGTTCTTCATGACCCACCCCGATCGGGTCTATTCCCGGGAACAACTCCTCGACCGCATCTGGGGCGGCAATGTCTATGTCGAGGAGCGCACCATCGACGTACATATCCGTCGTCTGCGCAAAGCCCTCGAGGAATTCGGGTACGATCGTCTCGTGCAGACAGTGCGCGGCGCGGGGTATCGCTTCTCCGGCCGCGGGGAGTAAGCGTCCTGAACGATGGATTCCGGGATTGGGGCTACGCCCTGTCCCGTCTTGCAGGTATCTCGATCCTCGGCCTCTTGGTGGGCTGGACGATCGGACATCCCTGGTGGGGTCTGACCGGGGCGCTCGCCATCGTCCTCACGCAACAGTGGGTCAAGCTCCATCAACTCGACCACTGGCTGCGCAACCGCAACCGTCGCGCGCCGCCGGATGCCGGCGGTCTATGGGGCGATGTCGTCTCGCAGGTCTCGCGGCTGCACCGTCGCAAGCAGTTCCACAAGCAGCGGTTGCTGTCGCTGTTCCGCGAGCTGCGCCGATCGTCGGCGACCATGCCGGACGGCGTGGTGGTGCTCAACACCCAGCACGAGATCCTCTGGTTCAACCGTAAGGCCGGTGAACTGCTCGGTCTGCGCCGCAAGACCGATCATGGCATCGCGCTCGCGAGCCTGCTGCGCCTGCCGCAGTTCGGCCGCTATCTCGAGAAGGGCGACTTCAGTTCAGCGCTGCGGCTCCAGCCGCGCATCGGCGACGCCATATGGATCGAGTTCCAGGGCATGCCCTACGGCGAAGGGCAGTTGGTGCTGTTGGTGCGCGATGTCACCCGCCAAGCCCAACTCGAGACCATGCGTAAGGACTTCGTCGCCAACGCCTCGCACGAGCTGCGCTCGCCGCTCACGGTGATCGCGGGCTATCTCGAGACGCTGTCGCTCGATGACGGCGTGCCGGCGGATCTGCGAATGCCGATCCTCGAGATGCGGCGCCAATCCGAACGGATGACCGCGATCATCGCCGACCTGCTCGAGCTCTCGCGGCTCGAAGCGAGCGATGAGCAGGTCATCGGTTCGCCGATCGATGTCACGGCACTGCTCACGCTGATCGCCAAAGACCTCGCGGCCAACAACGGCACGCGCCATGGCGTGGAGGTGCGTATCGAGTCGGGCGACGGTCTCATGGCGGATGCCGGTCTCGTGCACTCGGCGTTCTGGAACCTCGCCGAGAACGCCGCGAAGTACACGCCCGCGGGAGGCACCATCACGCTGCGTTGGTGGACCGACGAAGACGGCGGCCATCTGTCCGTGATCGATACCGGTCCCGGTATCTCCGCCGAGCATCTGCCACGGCTCACCGAGCGTTTCTATCGGGTGGATCCGGGCCGTGCCCGCGACACGGGCGGCTCGGGCCTTGGTCTGGCGATCGTGAAGTCGATCGTGGTGGCACATGGCGGCAGTGTG
>CAYPOZ010000011.1:17725-26278 GCA_964412415.1 uncultured Isosphaeraceae bacterium
TAGCGGCCCTGAAGGCGACCGAGAGCAACGTCCGCGTCATGGCGGCGAACTCGCGATCACGAGCGAGGAGGGGCGCGGCAGCATCTTCACCTGCCATTTCCCGCCGTCGCGCGTCGCGCGACAATCGTTCGCATTGAACGGTGACTCTCGTTATGCTGATGGTGTTGGGGCTTGAAGCCCCGGGGGTTCGTCGCCATGGATACCGCCGATCTTTCGCCACACATCTCGCGCCGGTTCAACGAAGACCTGGACCGCGTCCGCAACCAGGTGCTCGCCATGGGCGGCTTCGTCGAGCAGCAGCTCGCCAAGTCGGTCACCGCGCTCGTCGAGGGCGACAGCTCGCTCGGTGAGGCGGTCGCGAACGACGACTTCCATGTCAACAACATGGAGGTCTCGATCGACGAGGAGTGTTCGCGCATCCTCGCCACGCGCGCGCCTGCAGCCAGCGACCTGCGGCTCATCGTCGCCATCATCAAGGCCATCACGGACCTCGAGCGCATGGGCGATGAGTGCGAGAAGATCGGCTATATCGCCTCGCGGCTCGCCGCGCAGGAACGCCCGGTCGACAAGTACCGCGAGGTCAAGCACCTCGGTCGCGTGGTGCAGGACCTGGTGCACGATGCGCTCGATGCCTTCGCGCGAATGGATGCGGAAGCGGCGCTGCGCGTCGCGCGCCGCGACCGTCTGGTCGACGAGGAGTACGAGGCCATCCAACGCCAGTCGATCACCTTCATGATGGAAGATCCGCGCAGCATCCGCCGCGTGCTCGATGTCATGTGGGTGGTGCGCGCACTCGAGCGTATCGGCGATCACGCCAAGAACATCTGCGAGTACGTCATCTACATGGTGCACGGCAAGGACGTCCGCCACATCCGCATTGAGGATGTGGAGCGCGCCCTGAAGGACGGCAACGGCCCGTGATCCCGGCGTTCCTCGCGACCCGGCGCGGTGCCAACCTCGCCGGTTCCGCCGTCTGCCTCGCGATGTTGGCCTACGCGCTCTATTCCGAACGGGTGCTCGGTTTCGAGCCTTGTCCGCTTTGCATGTTCCAGCGCGTCGGCGTGGCGTTCCTCGGAGCCGTGTTCCTGCTCGCCGCATTGCATGATCCCACCGGTCGCAGCGGGGATCCGCGCGGCGCCCGCGCATATGGCGTGCTGATCCTGTTGGCTGCAGCGTTCCCGGCCTATGTCGCGGGGCGTCATGTCTACATCCAGAGTTTGCCCGCGGGGTCCGTGCCGTCCTGCGGTGCGAGCCTCGACTACATGGTCGATGTGTTCCCGTTGATGACCGTCATCACGAAGGTCCTCACAGGCGCTGGCGAATGCCAGAAGATCGACTGGGCGCTCCTCGGGCTTTCCATGCCCGCGTGGGTGCTGGCCGCAGTCATCGGGCTCGGCGTCTTCGGCGCGTGGTCGAACCTGCGCGGCTCGCCAAGCCTCAAAACGCCCAGTCTCAAAAACTTCACCGCTCCGAAACCATAGCGTCACGGTCGTTCCCCAGACTCGCGCCAGCTTAGGCCGACCTGGGGAAATTCTTGACCGCCGATATCCCTTGCCATGCCGTCCGTAGCGTATTCATCTCGGACATACACCTCGGCACCCGCGGCTGCAACGCGACCGCGCTCCTCGACTTCCTCCGCAGCGTCCAGTGCGACACGATCTATCTGGTCGGTGACATCGTCGACTTCTGGGCGCTGCGCCGCACTTTCTACTGGCCACAGGAACACAACAACGTGCTGCGCACGCTGCTCGGCAAAGCCAAGCACGGTACGCGCGTGGTCTATGTTCCGGGCAACCATGACGAAGATCTCCGCGAGTTCGGCGGCTTCGGCTTCGGCAACCTCGAGATCCTGAAGGACTGCATCCACGAGACCGCGCAGGGTGAGCGTCTGTTGGTGCTGCATGGCGACGAATTCGACAGCGTCGTGAAGTGCAGCCCCTGGCTCGCGGCGCTCGGCTCGCGCGCCTACGACTTCTCGCTCGACATGAACCTCTACTTCAACAAGGTCCGCAGGGCCTTGGGTTACGAGTACTGGTCATTGGCCGGGTATCTCAAGCACAGGGTCAAGAACGCCGTGAACTACATCTCGAGTTTCGAGCAGGCGGTGGCGCGCGAGGCCCGCCGGCGTGGCGTCGACGGTGTGGTCTGCGGCCATATCCACCGTGCCGAGATCTCCCGCATCGACGGCATGCTCTACTGCAACGACGGTGATTGGGTCGAGAGCTGCACCGCCCTTGTGGAGGACCGCAACGGTCGTCTCGCGATCTGGGATTGGTCGCGCATGCAAGGACGGGCGGGTGACACCGTAACGCCGTCGCCCGTCGAACTCGCGGCCTGAGATGCGTCTGTCGGGACCTTCAGCGGCCGCGCTGCTGCTCTGTATCGCTTCGTCCGCGGTCTGCATCGCTGCGGTCCCCACCGGGGGTGGTCGAGGCGAGGCAGTGATCCGCAGCGAAGGGGCGGATGCGGCGGGCCGTTATCTCGTCAACGCATCGCGCTGCGGCGAACGGTTGTCGACGGAATGGCGCTATCCTGACGGGACGCTGGCGGCGTCCGAGGAAGTCGAGCTCGCCGAGGGCCGCTGGGTGCGATATCGCCTGCAGCGCGCCAATGTCGGTCAGGATCTGCGCGCCGAGCGACGCGGTGATGCCGTGACGATCACCGATGGCAGCCGGTCAGCGCGCGCTCCGATCCAGGTCAGCGGGCGAGGCACCTTGCTCGCCGGCCCCGAGTTGGTGTTCTTTCTTCAATCCCGGTTGTCGGACCTGCGTGCCGGGCGATCGGTCGCCTTCCAATATCTGCTCGCCGATCGCGGCACCACATTGGGTTTCGTCGCGCGAGGCACCGCCGAGGGAGCCGAGACACGCGTCACGCTCGAGGCGTCCTCGGCGCTGGCAAAGCCCTTCGTGCCGACCACGCGTTTCCTGTTCGCGGACGACGGTGGATTGCGTGAGGTCGTAGGGCGGATGTTGCCGGTGGCCGGGAGCACAAAGGCGCCGAAACCTTTGGACGGGGTGTTGCGGATGACCGCGGCGCAATCAAGTTGTAACAGGAAGTCCTTAACGTAAGCCTATGCGGATACTGATGTTGTCTGATGTGTTCTTCCCTCGGGTGAACGGCGTCTCGACCTCGATCCAGACGTACCGCTCCGACCTGCAGGCCCTCGGCCATCAAGTCACATTGGTGGCGCCGCTGTATCCGTCGGCTACCGTCGCGGCGACCGACCCGATCGATACGGTCCGCATCGAATCACGCGGCGTGCCCCGCGACCCCGAAGACCGCCTCCTCAAGTGGGGTCCACTGATGCGTTGGGCGGAGTCGCTGCGTCCGGATGATGTCGATGTGGTGCACATCCAGACGCCGTTCGTCGCGCACTACGCGGGATTGCGGTTGGCCCGCCGCCTCGGCTGCCCGGTGGTCGAGACCTACCACACCTATTTCGAGCATTACCTGCACCACTACGTTCCGGGGATCCCGGCAGCGCTCACGCGATCGCTGGCGCGGCGCATGACCGTGTCGCAGTGCCAGGCCGTGCAGGCCGTGATCTCGCCCTCGCGGCAGATGGCGGATGCGCTGCGCGATTACGGCGTCAAGACCCCCATCGAAGTGCTGCCGACCGGTTTGCCGCCGGCGGCCTTCGGAGCCGGCAACGGCGCCGCGTTCCGAGCCCAGTTCGGCATCCCCGCGCAGCGGCCGGTGATCACTTTCGTCGGCCGTGTGGCGCACGAGAAGAACATCGACTTCCTGCTGCAGATGCTCGTGGAACTGCGACGCAGGGTGCCGGATGTCTTGATGGTGATCGCGGGGGAGGGGCCGGCCGAGCAGCACCTCCGTGGGCTCGTCGCCCGGCTCGGGCTCGAAGCCCAAACGCTTTTCATAGGGTACCTCGAGAGGACCCGCGGTCTGCTCGATTGCTACCGGGCCGCCGACGCGTTCGTGTTCGCGTCGCGCACCGAGACCCAGGGGCTCGTACTGCTCGAGGCGATGGCGCAGGGCACGCCGGTCGTCTCCACCGCAGTGATGGGTACGGTGGATGTGCTCAGCGGGGCGGGCGGTGCCGTCGTGGTGCCGGAGGAGGTCGATGCCTTTGCCGCCGCGGTCGCCGGCGTCTTGCGTGATCCGCGGCATCGAGACGAACTCTCGGGCCGGGCGCGCGACGATGCGGCGCGGTGGGCCTCGCGTGTCATGGCCGAGCGGCTGGTACGCTTGTACGAGGGCGTCATCCAGACCGATGCTCCGCCGCGCTCGGTACCCGCAGCATGAACGCCGCCGCGCTTTTCCTTCGTGCTGATCAGGCGGAGAGGCGCTTATGCCTGCTCGCCAACGCCGCCGCGCGTCGCCGAATGGTCCGAGCGCTTTTCTGCAGCGTCAGCCGCCTCGGTGACGGGGTGGCTTGGTACGCCCTCATGGCGTCGATGCCGCTCTGGCTGGGCTGGGCGCAGGGTCTGCGCGCCGCGTCCCACATGTTGCTGGTCGGTGCGATCGGTCTCGTGCTGTACAAATTCCTCAAGCGCACCTTGGTGCGCGAGCGGCCGTTCATCGGGCTGGTGGGCATCGAGTGCGCCATGCCGCCGCTCGACCGCTACAGTTTCCCGTCCGGGCACACGCTGCATGCCGTGGCCTTCACCATCGTCGCGACAGGTTTTGTGCCGGTGCTCGCCTGGGTGTTGGTGCCGTTCACCCTGTTGGTGGCCGCCTCTCGCGTGGTGCTCGGCCTGCATTACCCGTCGGATGTGCTGGTCGGTGCGTTGCTAGGCGCTGCGCTTGCGGTCGGCAGCTTCGCGCTGCTGCCCTAGGCGAGCAGCCGCTCGAGCACGCCGCGGTACATGCGGTGAAGCAGTCCGATCTCCTCGACGCGCACGCACTCGTTGACCTTGTGGATGGTGGCATTGGTCACGCCGAGTTCCACGACCTGAGCGCCGAGCGGTGCGATGAAGCGGCCGTCGGAGGTGCCACCGCCGGTCGAGAGCTGGGGCGCTGCGCCGGTCACCGCCGTGATCGCGTCGACCGCGGCCTGCGAGAGTTCGCCGGGCGGTGTGTAGAACGGTTCGCCCGACACATACCACTCGATCGTGTGGCGCACGCCGTGGCGCGCCAGGATGTCCTCAACGGTACTTTTGAGGACCTCGACCGTCTGCACCGGGGAGTAGCGCAGGTTGAAGCGCGCCTTGAGTTCACCGGGGATCACATTGGGCGCACCGGTGCCCGCATTGAGGTTCGAGATCTGGAAGGTGGTCGGCTGGAAGAACGCGTCGCCCGCGTCCCAAGTGCGCGCTGTGAGCTCGGCGAGCGCCGGCGCGAGCGTGTGAACGGGGTTCTCGGCGAGTTGTGGGTAGGCGACATGGCCCTGTACGCCATGTACGGTGAGCCGCCCGGAGAGCGAGCCGCGCCGGCCGATCTTGATCGTGTCGCCCACACTCTGGCCGCTCGAGGGTTCGCCGACGATGCACCAGTCGATGGTCTCGCCACGCGCCTTGAGTGCTTCGACCACGCGCTTGGTGCCATCCACCGACGGCCCTTCCTCATCGCTCGTGATGAGGAAGGCGATCGAACCGCGGTGATCCGGGTGAGCCGCGACGAACTCTTCGGTCGCCGTGACCATGGCGGCGAGGCCGCTCTTCATGTCCGCGGCGCCTCGACCGTAGAGGACCCCGTCGCGGATGACCGGCGTGAACGGGTCGCTGCGCCACTCCTCGAGCGGACCGGTCGGCACCACATCGGTGTGTCCAGCGAAGCAGAGCACGGGGCCGGCATCGCCCCGGCGCGCCCAGAGATTGGTCACGCTGCCGAATTGCAGGGTCTCGATCGAGAAGCCGCTCGCCGCCAACCGCTCGGTCATCAAGGCCTGACAGCCGGCGTCGGCCGGTGTCACGGAAGGGCAGGCGATCAACGCGCGGGTGAGTTCTAGGGCATCCGTCATGGTGCCTCCTTATAGGTTCCAACCCCCGGTCGCGCAAGGGTTTTCAAGCGGGCCGGGAACGATTGTTACAACTGCCATAAAATTGCCACCTATCTGTAATATTGTTTCCGCACACCGAAGGAGTCCACAAATGTCCCAGCCGACCCGTTCCCGCCTCCTCGCGATCGTCGCTGCCTCGGCCGCGAGCATCGCTGTATTGGCTCCGGTCGCTCCCGCTCAGTCGGCGCGCGATTTCATCAATGTGGTCGGTTCCTCTACCGTCTACCCCTTCACCACGACGGTCGCCGAGAAGTTCGGTCGACAGGGGCGGTTCAAGACACCGAAGGTGGAGAGCACCGGGACGGGCGGCGGCATCAAGCTGTTCTGCAACGGCGTCGGTCCGCAGCACGCGGATGTCGTGAACGCCTCGCGTCGCATGAACGCCTCGGAGTTCGAGAGCTGCCGCAAGAACGGCGTGCGTGACATCCTCGAGGTACGGGTGGGCTATGACGGTCTCACGCTCTCCGAGAGCAAGCGCGGCCCGATGATGAACCTGACCCGCAAGCAGGTCTATCTGGCGCTTGCCAAGCAGGTTCCGGATCCGGCGAAACCGACCACGCTGATCGCGAACCCGTACAAGACCTGGAACCAGATCGACAAGTCGCTGCCCGCCACCAAGATCGAGGTGCTCGGCCCGCCGCCGACCTCGGGCACGCGTGACTCGTTCAACGAGCTCTACATGGAAGCCGGCTGCCGCACCTTCCCGTGGCTCAACACGCTGCGCGGCCAGGACGAGAAACGCTTCAAGCGCCTCTGCCACACGCTGCGCGAGGATGGTGCCTTCGTCGAGGCGGGCGAGAACGACAACCTCATCGTCCAGAAGATCGAGGCCAACCGCAACGCCGTCGGCATCTTCGGGTTCTCGTTCCTCGAGGAGAACATGGACAAGCTGCGCGGCTCGAAGATCGACGGCATCGAGCCCACCTACGAGACGATCTCCTCGGGCAAGTTCCCGGCTTCGCGTCCGCTCTTCATCTACGTGAAGAAGGGGCACATCGGCGTGATCCCGGGTCTTCGGGAGTTCGTGAACGAATATGTGAGCGAAAAGGCGCTCGGCGAGGAGGGCTACCTTGTAGACCGTGGCCTCGTGCCGCAGCCGAAATCGGATCTCGCCCGCACCCGCGCCGATGTGAAAGCGCTCAAAAATTTCACACCTTGAGCCCCGAGCGGACAGGACGGCCAGATGACCCATCGGATCGCAAAGGTCGCCGCGTTGGTCGTGGCGACCACGGGAGCGGCTGGCCTCGCGCAGGCCGCCCCGGTCACCGCGGCACCCGCCGGCGAAGTTACGGTGTCGGCTGAGGACCTCGCCGCGCTGCGTGCCCAGTTGCAGGCGCTGCAGGAGCGCCTTGCGCAGCTCGAGGCTGTGCAGGCGCAGCAGCAGGCCGAACAGGCGACGGTCAACGCGGACCTGCAGGACTCGGTGGATCGTGGTTCGGACAACCTCGCGCGGACGATCGGCGATAGCGCAGAGTCGGGATGGGTCTCGCGCTGGCAATGGCAGGGCGATCTGCGGGTGCGCAACGACACCATCGATCAGGAGTTCAACCCTGCGACCCGCAATCGCAACCGCTTCCGTGCGCGCGTGGGTGCCGTGGCACGGGTCAACGACAGCACGCGGGTCGAGGTGCAGTTCGCGACCGGTGAGGGCGGCGATGCGCGCTCCACCACACAGTCCTTCACCGATGCCAACTCGCGCAAGGCGCTGGGGCTCGACCTAGCGTATGCAGAGTGGGCGCCGAGCGGCACCTTGAAATTCACGGTGGGAAAGATGCGCTACCCATGGGTGCGCACACAGAGCTATTTCTTCGACAATGATGTCAACCCGGAGGGTGTGGCGGTCGCTTGGCAGCAGGGTGCGACCGGCTTCTTCGGCAGCGCGTTCTACACCGAGCTCGCCGAGCGCGCGGCAGACGCTGATTCGGGGATGGTCGGCGCCCAGTTCGGCTGGCGTGATGCGCGCTCGGACGGTTCGCGAAGGTCGCTCGCGCTCGCGTACTACGATCACCGTGCGGTTCAGGGCTATAACCCTTTTCAGGGCGCCAGCGCTTCTTCCTCGGGATTCGGCCCTTTCGGCAACACCACGACCACGAGCCTCAGCACTTGCCGCCGGGCAGTGGTGGGCGGGAGCGGTGTCGTGTCGCCCTGCCTCGCCAACGATTACGACATCCTCGAGTTGTCCGGAGAACAGCAACTCACGCTCGGCGGCCGACCTTTGCTGCTGTTCGCGAACCTGGCGCGTAACCTCAAGGCCGACTTCGGTGTGACCGCCGGCGTACCTGCGCAGTCCGTCCCCGCCGGCCTCGACACGGCTTTCGCGATCGGCTTCAACTACGGTCGGGCGGATGCCATGATCCCGGGCAGCTGGGAACTCGGCTATCTTTACCAGTCCGTGGAGAAGGATGCCTTGTTCGGTCAATGGATCGACTCGGATTTCGCCTCGGGCAACACAGATGGTCGGGGCAGTGCGGTGCGTGGTGCGTGGCAGATCGCACGCAGGTGGCGGATCAACGCGACCTACATGTTCAACGAGACGAACGTCGATGTCCCGGCGGTGATCATCCTGCCGGTCGGGGTGTCCGGCACCGCTCGCC
>CAYPOZ010000012.1:0-2609 GCA_964412415.1 uncultured Isosphaeraceae bacterium
GGACACTGTCCTCGGCGTCGAGCGCGGCGATTCGCGCGGCACCGATGTCGTGCTCGTAACCAACGACGTCGACATGATCACCCTCGAGTGCGCGAACGGGATCCGCATCGGCACGCAGCACCTCACCCGCTACCCCGCGACCGGATCGGTGCGCGTGGGCAGCCACCTCATCTACGGCACACGTACCGGGCAGGTCGCGTGGCAGCAGTACGTGGCTGGGCACGCGTGGAAGTCCAACGCGCTCGGCGGATCGATCAAGTCGCAGCCGATACTCACGCCAGCGGGCGTCGCTGCGGGGAGCACGGATGGCATCGTCGCGCTGCTTGATCCCTCGACCACCTCATCGCTATGGCGCTTCAAGGCCGGCGGCGCCGTCGATGGCGCGCTTGCCACCGACGGCATGCGCATCTTCTGCACGGCACGGGACAACTACGTGTACGCGATCGACATGAACCGCGGGCGCGCAGCCTGGAAGTTCCGCTGCGACGGGACGCTCGGACCCGACACCGCATGCCTCGGCGACACGGTCTATGTGCACGAGTCCGATGCCGGAATGCTCGCCCTCGCGGCCGTCGGTGGCGGGAAGCTTGACGGCTCTGTGCGGGGGAGGGGCCCGATGCGCGGCACGCCCATTGCGCTCACCGGGTCGGGTGCGATCGCGTGGGACAGCGTCACGTCGACCTACACGCTCTTCGATCCCGCATCAGGTGCGGTGCGCGCCAGCGTCGCGCTCGACGGCGTCGTCGATGTCCGGGCAAGCGGCGCTGCCAACCCGACGATCCACTTTGTGGCCGCCGACGGGCGAGTGCAGCAGGCGCAGCCGCTCGAGCCCGGCCACACGGCATCGGGCGCGCTGCGGACCGCATCAGGGAGCACGGCACGCAATCCATGACATCCGCGACCGCACATGCGCCGCTGCTTGAGCCGGTCGATCACGTTCCTGTGCGACGCGCGCTCCTCTCGCTGAGCGACAAGAGCGACCTGATCCCGTTTGCGCGCGCGCTCGCAGACCTTGGCGTGGAGCTCGTGTCGACCGGAGGCACCGCCACAGCGCTTGCGGCGGCCGGCATTCCCGTCGTGCCCCTCGAGTCGCTCACGGGCTTCCCCGAGATCCTGGATGGCCGCGTGAAGACGCTGCACCCGAAGGTGCATGGCGGCCTTCTCGCGCGGCGCGACGTGAAGGAGCATGTCGAGGCGATGCGCGCGCACGGCATCGAGCCCATCGACCTGGTGTGCATCAACCTCTACCCATTCGAGTCGACCGTCGCGCGCACCGGCGTGCGCGACGTCGAGGCGATCGAGCAGATCGACATCGGCGGCCCGAGCATGATCCGCTCCGCCGCAAAGAACCACGCGCACGTGGCGGTGATCACGTCTCCCTCGCAGTACGACGCCGTGGCGAATGACCTTCGCCAGCACCGGGGGTGCACGACGCTGGCGCTGCGCCGGTCGCTGGCCGCGTCGGCCTTCGCGCGCACAGCCGCATACGACGCTGCGATTGCCGCATGGTTCGACCGCAGCGCGCCGCGCGAGTTCCCGAACGTCCTCCAGCTCTCGATGTTTGCCGCGGGCGACCTGCGGTACGGCGAGAACCCGCACCAGCGCGCCGCCGTGTACCGCGACCCGCGATCGGCCGAGCCGAGCGTGGTCGCCGCACGGCTTCTCCACGGCAAGCCGCTCTCCTACAACAACATCCTTGACGCCGCTGCCGCGCTCGAGGTCGTGCAGGACCTCGCGGACCAGGTCGATGGCGCGCACGCGTGCGCGGTCGTCAAGCACACCAACCCATGCGGTGCGGCAATCGCCGCAGATGCGCGCACGGCGTTTGACCTCGCCTACGCGGGCGACCCGCTCGCCGCATACGGCGGCATCGTCGCATGCTCGTCACCCGTCGACGCTCGCCTCGCCGAGTCGCTCGCGGACGAGAAGCGCTTCCTTGAGGTGATCGTTGCGCCGCAGTTCAGCGACGATGCAGTGGCGCTGCTCGCCGCGCGCTCGCGCAACGTGAGGCTGCTCGCGTGTGGCGACGTGCGGCACACCAGCGACAGGCCGATGTCGTTCCGATCCGTGCCAGGAGGCATGCTGGCGCAGGAGCGCGACACGCTCAGCGTGCGCGCGGCGGACCTGCGCGTCGCGGCCGGTCCCGAGCCCACCGCCGCCACGCGGGCCGATGCGGCGTTTGCGATGGCTGTCGCGAAGCACCTCAAGAGCAATGCGGTGTGCATCGCCGCCGGCCGGCAGCTCTGGGGCGCAGGTGCCGGGCAGATGGACCGCGTGGCCAGCTGCCGGATCGCCGTGGAGAAGGCCCGGGAGAGGCTCGCCGCGGGCGAAGGCACCGTCCCGGTAGCCGCCTCGGACGCGTTCTTCCCGTTTGCGGACGGGCCCCAGCTCCTCATCGATGCCGGCGTCCGCTGCATCGTGCATCCGGGCGGATCCAAGCGCGACGCCGACACCTTTGCGGTGTGCGACAGAGCCGGCGTCACCTGCCTGATCTCAGGCAGCCGCCACTTCCGCCACTGATCCGAGCACCGACCTACGATCCCAGCCATGTCCGACACTCCTGCGCCGGCGCATCCCTTCCTTCCCCTGATCAAGGCGAACTTCGCCGG
>CAYPOZ010000012.1:2619-6997 GCA_964412415.1 uncultured Isosphaeraceae bacterium
CGGCATGCGAGCGGGATCGATCGCGGATCGCGCAGTTGGCGGCGCGTTGCTAGTCCTCGCCGGATTGCCCGACGCGCTCGTCGCGACGATCGGGCTCGTGCTGTTTGCGGGACCTGTGTTCGACTGGTTGCCTGCGGGCGGGTTTGGCGCGAGCGATGATGCCGCGAGTCGCGGCGCGCTCGCGGCGTGGATCGACGCGAGCCTGCGCCTCGTGCTGCCGCTCTCCGCGATGGCGATCGGGCCGATCGTGCTGATCGCGCGCTTCCTGCGCGACCATCCCGAGTGCGACTGCAACTTCCTCACGGACATCGGGGGCGTCGACTACCTCGACTACCCCGCTCCGCAGCCGGCGCGCTTTGCGGTGGTCCACAACATCCAGAGCCACTCGCGCAACCTTCGCATCCGGCTGAAGACCTACCTGCAGCCGTCGATGGACACTTCCGGGATCGCCGTCGATCCCGCGCTTGAGATCGATTCCGTGTGCAACATCTGGCCTGCCGCGGAGTGGCTCGAGCGCGAGGTCTACGACATGTTCGGCATCCGCTTCGCCGGGCATCCTGACCTTCGCCGCATCCTGCTGTGGAAGGACTACCCCGCGCACCCGCTGCGCAAGGACTACCCGCTGCGCGGCCGCGGCGAGCGCGAGCACTACCAGCGGCTCGTGCGCGAGTCCGCCGAGTCCTGATGCGCGCCCTCGCGGCTGCATGAGGGTCCAGTGGAGACCGTCGATCACCGTGCGCTGAAGAGCCTCGCGATTGCCTGGCTGTTCGCGCAGCGATGCCGTGTGGTGGCGACCGAGGTGACGACGGCCGTGCCGAGGTGGCGAGTGGATGCGGCCGGTTGGCGCGAGGGCGGGCTGCGCGACGAGTCGGTCGCGATCGAGTGCAAGCAGTCGCGCGCCGACTTCTTCCGCGATGACGAGGAGCGCGACGAGCTCGTCGCCGAGCGCGAGCGGCTGCTGGCCAAGCGCCGCACGCTGGAGGAGTCGCGGCTCAAGGTCTTCGAGCCTCACCTCTGCCGCCGCGAGGAGTCGCTCTTCTCCGAAGCCACCGACTGGGACTTCACCGCAAGCCGCGACGACGGGTACCGACGTGTGCTGCTCGACCTCAGGCGTGTGGACGAGCGCATCCACGGACAGACCAAGTTCTGCCTCATGACGCGCTACCGGCTCGCGGACAGGCTCTACATCCTTGCGCCGCGCGGCATGCTTCGGCCGCGCGAGATCCCCGAAGGGTGGGGACTTCTTGAGGCGCTGCGTGACGACTCTCGCCGCACTGGGTCGGCCGACGCAGAGCCAGTGCCGGTACGCGAGACTGTGCCGGCGCCACCGCTCGCAAGCAGGCAGGACCGGCGGGAGCGGTTCGTGCGCGCGATGGCGATCGCCGCGTCGCGCGCTGCGTACGGGCATCTTGCGGCACGCGCGGCGCCGTACACGGGGATCAGGCCAGCCGATCCCGACCCTACACTTCCGCTCAAGCCCCGGTAGCTCAGTCGGATTAGAGCAGCCGCCTTCTAAGCGGCAGGTCCGTGGTTCGAGTCCACGCCGGGGCGTTCAACCTCGGCATGTGATGCGGCTCGCGCGCCGCCCGCCGACTTCACGGAAAAAGGGAAGCACCTTCGAGGAGCGGTTCGCTCGCCCACTAGGGTGGCCGAGCTGTCGCCTGCGCGTTGCGGCGTCGGCAAGTTCACGTTGGCTGCCGGGGTCGCCGGCGCAGAAGGAGCACGTCCATGAGCAGGGAGAGGGATCGATTTGCGTGTGCGGTGGTCCGAAGGTTCCCGGCAGGTGCCGCAATCTTGGGTAGTGCGGCAGCTGCCGCGGTCGCGATGGCAACGGTGCCAGCGATGGCAGACGGATTCGGCGGCATGCCATGCCCCGACATCGAGGTCGAGTGCGGCGAGGGCGACGGAGGCACGCAAGGGCCAGGCGAGTCCGCGGCCTGCAGCTGCGGACCGGGCGAGTGGATGCGTGTGGAGCGGCGACCGATCCTGCTTCCGGTACAGGCCATGAACGACGAGGGCCAGCACGCGGTCAACGGCACGCGGTGGCGCTTCTGCAGGCGCAGCCTCGCGCTCCCGGGCAGCGTGCACGTCTCGGCGTCCGTCGATGGCGCGAGCAGCTTCTGGGCGCAGGGCGCGCTCACGGCATCCTCGCGTGCGCTCTTCTCGAGCAACTGGAGGGAGGAGTGGCAAGGCACGCTGCCGGCCTGCCCGAGGCCGGTGCACCTCGAGGCGCTCGGCGGCGGAACGATGACGATCGGTGTCGCGGCCTCGCCGAGGGTCGGGTGCGCGGCATCGGCCACATCGTCCGGTTCAGGATCGACATTCGGTCCAGGCTCGCTGATGTTCACGCTGAGCCCAGTGAACCTCGAGGGCCGAGTCCAGTACGACAGCACCTCGGAGCGCTTCGAGATCTCGGGAACGCTCGGCAGCGAGGTGGACCTGGTGCGTCCGAACGTGAGGGGCACCATCTCATCGCGTGACGAGTGGTCGACCGAAGGACAGGGAACGGCTACCGGTGCGGCATCGTTCACGATCACCCCAGGCCGGCGCTACTGCGCCTTCACCAACCGCTCGGTGCATCTCTCCGTGCAGGGCGCAGCGTCCGTATCCGTGGCTGCCGCGGTGGGCGACAACGGCATGGCGAGCGCATCTGCGAGCGCGGACCTCTCGCTCGATGGAGGATGACCGATGCCACGCCGTCCCGAGTGCAGGCCTGAACCAGATGGGTTGACGGTGGGCAACTGCAATCGCCGGATGGCGGCGGTGGCGGCGCTCACGAGCGTGGCAGCATCGCTCGTGGGCGCCGCCGCGGTGTGCGGAGGAGCTGCGACTGGCACGACCGAGCGAGGCTTGCACGGCCTGACCGACACTCGCACGAGCGACCGGGAGCGCGACACGCGGGTGAGCGACGGCGAGAGCGTGCTCGGAATTGACGCGCTCCTTTCGCGGGAGACTGCACGGATGCGGGAGTCGCTGGCGAGTGCAGCGCTCGGCAGCGACCACTCGATGCTGCTCGCGAGGAAGCGCTCGACGGACTGGGCCTTCCTCGCGGCGGCCGTGACCGCCGGGATCGGCTCCGGCATACGCGATCCCCATCAGCTTCTGGCATCCATCATCACGTGCGAGGCTGCGATGCCGAATGAGGCGGTCCTCGCCGGAGTGGATCCCGCGCCATCGCCGGTGTGGCCGATCCCCCAGATCCTCGGGGCCGAGCTCGTTGCCGACGTGATCACCTGCATGGCCGATGAGGCCGGGAGCGACTTCCCCTGCGCGATTCGCTGGCGCGTCGTGCATGACTCTGACGGACTGGTCGCGCGAGCGCTCTGGCACGAGCCGATGGTTGCGATGAGGGGCTTCGATGCGCCTCTCGTGCCCGACCGCACCACGATCCGACTTGGCCCGCGAGGGACCGACATCGAGTGCTGGGGCTTCGGAAAACTGGCGGATCCCTGGCCGGCCGCGCCTGCACCTCTCGACCAGCAGGGCGACGCGTATGACCTCGCTGACGCGGCGCGTCACTGGTGGTGGGCACGGCGGCTCACCGGACCGGCGAGAGGCTGTCGTGACCGACTGCAGTCCATCCACCTCCCTGAGTGCGACGTGGTGCGGGTCTCGCCGTGGCGCGTCGACTCCAACGAGAGAGTCGACAGTCCCCAGGGTGACGGTGCGGGGGACCGTGACTTAGCCGGCTCGATGCGTGGATCGATCGCAGTGCCACTGCGGCCTGGCCCGTCGCAGGTGGTTGTGCGAACGGACGGCGATGGCAGCGATGGGCCACGCTCCTTGCTCATGTCATGGATCGATGACGGTCGCTGCCGGGGCGCGCTCTCGTGGAGGCGCGCTCCGGCCCAACCGCACACAGGCCGGTCCTCGCTGATCGCGCCTGGCCACGCGTGGCTGGACGCTCAGGCGCGGCTTCAGCTGCTGCAGCACGTGCCGGTTCCTGCGGTGCTTCCAGACGCATACCGCGGTGCGCTCATTCTGGGCGATGGTGTCGATGAGTCTGCAGCACACGCCCGTGCGACCGCGAACATCTGGCACGCGGCCGTCACCGGCGACTGCGCGTCCCTCGCCCGCGCGCTTGCCGACGCGGAATCACTGCGCCGCCGTCGCCGGCTCCCGAGGAGCATCGATGCCATGGCCCTTGCAGCCCTTGCCGAGAGCCTCCTCGAGCGCGGTGCGCCAGAGAGGTCGATTGCGACCGTTGTGACGAGACACCTGCTGGTCGCCACATCCTTGCCTCCCGACCGGCCGGCGTCGGCCGCAGAGTGGGCCGATGCGGAACTGATGCCCTCGCTGTGCAGGACGGAGTACACCCAGATGCTCTTGCGACAGGGACGCCTATGGGCCGCGACGCACTGCGCGCCCGGCGAGATGC
>CAYPOZ010000012.1:7027-7802 GCA_964412415.1 uncultured Isosphaeraceae bacterium
GGCACGAGGGGAGCCGCATCCCACCCATCCCGCGCGCGACCCCGCCGTGAGTCGCTTCGACTCGTGGCACGCGCAGCGTCACTTGGGTCCTGCTGCCGGAAGCGGTGCCCCGGCCGCGATCCAGGCACGAACCTTGGCGACCTCCGCCGCCGAGAGCCGGTCACCCTCGGGGGGCATCGCGAGCTCGTCGTCGATCGGCAGGGTCAGCGCGCTCAGCAGCGAGCTCGCGTCGGGATCGCCTGGCTTGACGATCGTGCGCCCCTTCCTCACCTTGCCCACAAGCTCAGCCGGCTCGTCAAGACGGATGCCTGCCTTCGACTTCCCGCGGCCGTGGCAATCGAAGCAGCGCGCCTCGAAGAACGGGAGCAGGTCCGCGTACGCGACCGCTGCGCTGGGCTCCGCGGTGACCGCCTCGGGCTCCGCAGCCACTGTCTCGGGCTCCGCAGCCACTGCCTCGGGCTCCGCGGTGACCGCCTCGAGTGCGGCAGGTGGCGCGGCACTGCCCTGCGATGCCCGGAGTGCCGTCCACAGCGCGCGCGTGACGTAGCCCTCGCCATGCACGAGGTTCCCACCGAAGTGACCGACCACCGCGACGGTTCCGGCGCAGAGCACGAGGCCCATCCTCCAGAGGCCGCTCCACGCGGCGTGTCCCGCCCGCGACGCGGTCGTGCCCGTGATCGCGAGCGCCACGAGGAGCGCGGCCACCACAACGCCGCCCCACCGATGGACGAAGAGGTCCACCGAAGTGGACTCGCCGCCGTATGCCGCATTGGCC
>CAYPOZ010000012.1:7812-10604 GCA_964412415.1 uncultured Isosphaeraceae bacterium
CCGCTGCATGCAGCACCAACGCCGCCCACTGCCGCGAACCACACAGCCG
Source organism: uncultured Isosphaeraceae bacterium (assembly GCA_964412415.1). Lineage (GTDB taxonomy): Bacteria > Planctomycetota > Phycisphaerae > Phycisphaerales > SM1A02 > ZLKRG44. The sequence continues at coordinate 7,862 of CAYPOZ010000012.1, forward strand.
TCGCAGCAAACGGCGACGGCCCATCATGCCGACGCATCGCACGCCAGAGCTCGACCAGGGCAGCCACAATCACGAGCGCCAGGGGAAAGTGCACCATCAGCGGGTGAAGCCGCCCGAGCAAGTCCATCCACGCGTCGAGTGCGCCAGCCTGGGCGATCGTCATCAAGCCCTCCGGGAGCTCACCCATCATGTGAGCGTCCCCGATTGCCGTCGTGAGCGTCTGCATCGACATCGGTATCGGAGGGTAGCGACTGGCACTTCGCGTCAGCGCCAATCATGGTCACGGCAGACCCGATCGCGCCCTTGCCGAACTTCCGCGCAGCCGCATCCCTGGCCGCATCAAGGCGACGCGCGCGATCGTCCCCAGCATCAAGGAAGAGGCCCGACACGTCAGCCTGTGGCGAGAGCCCGCTCACGCTCACCCCCACGAGCCGCAGCGGGACGAATCCGCCCGCAGCCCATCGCGAGAGGAGGTCCCCACGGACTCGACGAGCCGTGCCATCGCCGCGTGGGCATCAGCAAGCGTCGGCAGGTCCCTGTCGAAGGTCTCCTCGTGACCGATCGACTTCACCTCACGCTCGGGACGCACCTCACGCCCATCGATGCCGTGGGCCATGTCCCACAGTGACTCGCCGCCCTCGCCGAGCAGCACCCGCGCAGCCGAGCGGTCAAGGCGCTGCAGGTCGCCGAAGGTGCAGATGCCCTTCGCGCGCAGCGCCGTAGCGCTTGCAGGCCCTACGCCCCACATCCGCTCGATCGGCAGCGCTGCGAGCGCACCTGGCAGTTCACCCGGCGCGATGACCGTCAGCCCGTCCGGCTTGCGCATGTCCGAGGCGATCTTGGCCACCAGCATGGTGGGCGCCACCCCAATCGAGCATGTCACGCCCACCTCACGCCTCACGCGGTCGCGGATCGCCTCGGCCACCTTCACCGCTCCACCGAAGAGGCGCTCGGTGCCGGTCACATCGACAAAGGCCTCGTCGATCGACAGCGTCTGCACAAGCGGCGAGTGGTCCCCAAGGATCGCCATGAACTTCCGCGACAGCTCCACATACCTGGCCATCCGCGGCCGTGCGACCACCGCCGAGGGGCACATGGCGCGCGCGGTGCGCATCGGCATCGCGCTCCTGCAGCCGAAACGGCGCGCCTCATAGCTCGCTGCCGCCACCACCGCGCGTGGACCGGATCCTCCGACAAGCACCGGCATGCCGCGCCACTGCGGGTGGTCCATCTGCTCCACGCTTGCGAAGAACGCGTCGAGGTCCGCGTGCAGGATCGTCCTCGCTGGCGTCACGCCGGCCATCTGCCACGCAGTCTGCGCTGGCGTCACGCTGGCCATCTGCCGTGCAGTGCCCGGTGCGCGATCCGCTGCGCGGCATCGCCGCTGCCCTGCAGCTGCAGCGCGCGCCGCATCGCCATCCGCCTGCCCGCGTCCCGCATCAGGCCAAGCACCTTCGCACCGAGCCCGCCAACGTTGCGCTGCACATCGATCATGTCCAGCACCAGCTCCGCCGCACCTGCATCGACGAGCGGCTGCGCGTTCTCGCGCTGGTGGAGGTCCTTGTGCCATGGGTAGGGCACGAAGACCGTCGGCACATGGTTGGCCTGCGCCTCCGCGACGGAGTTGGCCCCTGCCCTGCTGATCGCAAGCTCCGCGGCGCCCCATGCGAAGCCCATCCGGTGCAGGAAGGGAAGCACCGCAGCGCGCACGCCAGCATCGCGGTACGCCTTCACGAGATCCGCTGCCGCGCCGCCCGCGCCGCACAGGTGGAGCACCTGCCAGTGCTCGAACGCGGCAGCGTTCAACCGCGCCAGCGCCTGCATCGTGTCGTTGATCGTCTGCGCCCCCTGCGACGCTCCCGTCACCAGCAGCACCGGCGATCCCGGATCAAGCCCGAGCTCCTCTCGACACGACTCGGCGGACGCCGGCGCGATCGCCGACCGACGGATCGGCATGCCGACGACCGCCGACGCAAATCCAGGCAGCCCCGGCACAGGCACCGCCGACACCGTCTCGCTCGCGCACCGCCTCCGCCACAACCGGCGGCGTCACGAACCCACCAAGCGACACCACGCACGACACGGCGCGTCCGTCGAAGAGCTCTCGCACCGACCTCCGAGTGGGACCGAGCGACCTCAGGTACCGAATCAGCCGCTTCGGCTGCAGCGACGGGCTCTCCGCAGGCACCGGATGGAACGTGGCACCCGCCTCGCCCAGCATCTCCGCATCGATCCTCCGCGTCGAGCACGCGAACACGGCCTGCGCCTGCGGCATCATCTCCCCGATGCGCTCAGCGATCGCGAGCCCAGGCGAGATGTGACCGCCAGTGCCGCCCCCGGCCAGCACGACGCACGGCGATGCGCTCACGGCTGCAGGTTCGGCACGGCCTCAGCGCACCGCTCGCGTGAAGTGCTTCGGTCCATCGAAATCAGCAGCCCCAGCGCAAGGCATGTGAGCATCCATCCTGTGCCTCCACGCGAGACAAGCGGAAGCGCAATCCCCTTCGTGGGAGCAAGCGCAGTCACCACCGAGATGTTGATGAGCGCCTGAAGGCCAATCGTCGCGAGCACTCCGAGCCCAAGCAACTGCGCGAATGGGCTCAGCGCCGGCGCATCGGCGGCAGAGCCGTCCACCGCCACGCCCTGGCGCGACGCCCCCACCACCATCCACCCGCACCAGAGCAGCACCACATAGAGCGCAATGACGCCGGCAGCGCCGAGTATGCCTGTCTCCTCGCAGATG
>CAYPOZ010000012.1:10614-11259 GCA_964412415.1 uncultured Isosphaeraceae bacterium
TGCTGTTGCCGAGGCCACGTCCAGCAAGCCCGCCACCGCCGATCGCGCCCATCGACTGGATGACGTGGTACCCGATCCCCTGAGGGTCCTGGTACGGGTCGAGGTACGCCAGGATCCGGTTGATCCGGTAGGGACTCGTGATCACGAGTCCCACGAACCCGATGATGGCGACCGGTGCCATGACCGCCACATGCCACATCCGGCTTCCCGCCGCGACGAGCATGATCAGCGCCACGGCCATGATCAGTACCGCCGTGCCGAGGTCCTCGATCGCGATGCCGGCGCACAACACCGACACCGCCGCGAGCGGCAGCGCAAAGCCACGCCAGAACTCGTGCGCTCGCGCGCTGTTCCTGCAGCACCACCACGCCAGGGCGAACGGAAGGCCCCACTTGGCAAGCTCGCTGCCCTGAAACGTGATCGGCCCAAGCGCGATCCAGCGGTGCGCGCCGTTGACCTCGCGCCCCACGCCTGGCACATGGGTCAGCAAGATGCCCAGCACGGAGATCGCCAGGATCCATGGCACAGGGTTCATGGCACCCTTGAGACGGGCCAGCCGATCCACGGGGACCATCGCCCCCGCCGCAAGGCACAGTGCCGCGAGCACCGCAAACACGGTCGCGCGCGAGGTCAGGAGACCTTGAA
>CAYPOZ010000012.1:11431-12609 GCA_964412415.1 uncultured Isosphaeraceae bacterium
CAACATGCGCTGTCTATCGGCCACTTGCCTCGCCGCATGCGAATGAATCCCGCACCACGACTATCCTGATCGATCGCAATGCGGGTGTACCTCGAGACATTCGGCTGCCAGATGAACGAGCTCGACAGCGAGCTCGTGCATAGCCAGCTCTCGAGCCTCGGGTACCAGTTCGTCGACCGGCCAGAGGATGCCCAGGTCGTGCTCTACAACACCTGTTCCGTGCGGGAGCAGGCCGAGCAGAAGGCGTACAGCCGCATCGGGATCGTTGGCCAGCGCAAGAAGGCCGGGGAGCGCCTGATTCTGGGCGTGATCGGATGCATGGCAGAGCGCGACGGGGTCGACATGATGCGTCGGCACCCTCAGGTTGACCTTCTGTGCGGCCCAGCCGAGCTCGACCGCCTGCCTCAACTGATCGATAACGCGCGTACTGCGGCGGAGGCCGCGGAACGGGACGCAGCCGAGTCCGCGGGCGCCGTCGCGACCCCTAGCACCGATCGGCTCGCAACCCCCGCCCCACCCCCTCGTCGGGCCTCGATCCCCGCCCCCCGCAGCGATCGTGTTGCGCTCGCCGGCAACAAGACCCGCCGCACCGCCACCCTCGCCGCCGCGGAAGACAACCTTGAGGCGCTTGACCTTTCGCGCAGCTTCCAGCTCTCGGGTGAGCACGCCCGGCGCCGCTCGGCTTATGTCCGTATCACTCGCGGCTGCAACAAGTTCTGCACGTACTGCGTGGTGCCCCATACCCGCGGTGCGGAGGTCCACCGGCCGCCGGACCATATCGTGGACGAGTGCAAGAGGCTCGTCGATGCCGGGGCCCTCGAAATCACCCTGCTCGGGCAGACCGTAAATCATTATCGGTACACCCACGGCACGTCCGTGTCGGTCAATGGACTCGAATTGGCGCAGGTGGGGCCCGGATTGAACGCCTTCCGGGCGGGCAACGGATCCGCCAGCATCACCCCGAACCCTGCGAGCGCCGACGGCGATTCACAGCGCGCCCCCACAGGCCCCCGAGCCCGCCTCACGAGCTTTGCTGACCTTCTCGCACGCATTCACGACGAGGTAGCCGGGCTCCAGCGTCTGCGCTTCGTCACCAGCTACCCACGTGACTTCGGGCCGGACATCCTGTCGGTGATGCGCGATTGCCCCCGCATCTGCCGCTACCTGCATGCCCCGGC
>CAYPOZ010000012.1:12619-18421 GCA_964412415.1 uncultured Isosphaeraceae bacterium
TCATCGATCAGGCGCTGGAGTACCTGCCGGACGCGGGAATCGCCGGCGACATCATCGTGGGATTCCCCACCGAAACAGACGAGGACTTCGAGGCCACGGTGGACCTCGTGCGCCGCGTCCCTTTCAAGAACAACTTCATCTTCAAGTACTCGCCGCGCCCTGGCACGGCAGCGATCGACCGCTACCCGGACGACGTGCCCGACGCCGTGAAGCGCGCACGGAACAACACGCTTCTTGCGGTGCAGAGCGAGGTTTCCGCGCGGGTCCACGCGATGTGGGTCGGGCGCCAGGTGCCCGTGCTCTTCGACGATGTGCGGGTGTTTTCCGCATCGAAGAGTTCGCCGCCTCCTCCCCGCGTCGAGCTTGGCTGGGAGCGGGGCACCTCGGCGCAATCAGCGCTCCACACTGAATCAGCGCGCACCGTGCAGGCGATCGGCCGAACTCCGCAGGATCTGATTGTGGCTGTGAACTGCGACTCCGAACCAAGCGCCGAGCGCCTGCTTGGATCAATCCAAAGTGTTCGAATAAAAACGTCGATGCCGCTATTGCTGCGCGGCCACCTGGCGTAATTGCCCAATAAGAATGGGTCGCACTGGTGGATGATTCTGGTTGGTGCGCCTACCACCACCTTCCGGCGGTGCCCTCTGCTGCGTTCAGGCGGCGTTGGAATCTCGCAAAACGCACCCCACGTGCTTGACCCTCCACGGATTGCGAGCACATTCACGGTCGGTCGAGAGGGATTCGGAAAAGGGATTCGTTCCTGTTTGGACGCACCCTATTTCCCTTTTAAAGGTCGCTCATGAAGACTCCCCTCATCGTTTCAGGCATCGCTCTCTCCGCGGGAATCGCAGCCTCGGCCAGCGCCGGGTTCTCGGGCTTCACCGTCGAGAGCATGGGCAACATCGGTGGAAGTGACGTGTACCGGGTGTACGCGAACTTCACTGCTCCCACCGACATCCTGCTCAACGCACTTAAGCACAACGTGACCGCCGGCTCCATGAGCGGCGTCGTCCACAACGATTTCGGCGGCGGCACGTGGAATCCCACGCTGACGCTGCTCCCTGACCAGATCGCGAACGACTCCTTCGTCACGATCACCGGTCTTTCCGGTGCTTCGGCCGCGACCAACCTCGACCCGAGCTTCGGCACGGGCTTCAGCGCTGCGATCCCAGCGAACGCCGGCTGGTTCAATTCCAACCCCGCTAACAACATCGTGGTCGGCTCGAGCCTCCGCATCATGATCATGCAGGTCGCCTTGGCGGCCGGCAACGCGGGCTACACCGCCTCGCTCGAGGTCGGCTACAAGGAGAGCGCCGCGGCCACCCAGCCCCTCTTCGGCAGCGGCACCTACACGATCCCGGCCCCCGGCGCCCTGGCGCTGCTCGGCGCTGCGGGTCTGATGGGCCGTCGTCGTCGGGCCTGACCCTCACTGCGGGTGACCCCCAAGGGGTCGGTCACCCAACATTTCGATTAGGTGCGTCCCATACCTCGCTCTCACGGGCGGGGTATGGCTTTTTTGGGGCTCATTTTTTGAAGACCGCTTGCGCATGTGGTAGATCGGCGCATATTGGGATGTCTGGTGCCCGAACCGTTCGGGCTTCAGGCCGCTAGAGGGAAACCGCGTCGCTCAAAGGGAGGGCGACGCAAGGGAAGGAAAAGGCCATGCGCTATCAATACGCGCTCAGCATGACGCTTGCTCTCGCGGGGGGAACCGCGACTGCTTCGGCCGCATTCACGGGGTTCAGCGTCCAGTACGCCGGGGTGAATCAGGGGGTCCAGGTCTACTACGTGTTTGCGAACTTCAGCGAGAGCGACGATGCCATCGTCAGCTTCGAGGACTTCAGTCTCCTCGAGGGAACAATGTCTGGCGTCGCTCACGTGGACAACTCCGGTATGCAGTCGGGCGCTGCGTGGGACCCACGTCACAGCCTGGGTTCGCAGGCGAGCCGAGACTCGTTTGTGTCCATCAACGGTGTGACCGGTTCCAACTCGGTGACTGTGCTCGATGACTTCGGCGGCGCCATGGGGATCCCAAACGGCGCTGGCTGGTACAGCTCCGGGCCGCTCACGGCCGTCGGCTCGACGAACCGGGTGCGCATCGCGCAGTTCGCAGGGAACTTCAGCAACGGGAATGGCTTCCTTGCGGGACTCGAAATCAACTACCGCGACAGCGTCAGCAGCACGAACACCATGAGCGGATTCGGCACCTTCCTGATCGGCAGCGCGGTGCCCGGTCCAGGTGCGCTGGCCCTTGTCGCAATTGCCGGACTTCGGCGCTCACGGCGGCGCTGAGCCGCCCCTCACAGAACACTGCACTCGCGCCTCACCGTCGGTCCTCGGACCGACGGTGTGGGCGTTTTTGCGGCAATTCACGCGCTTTCCTGGTGGCGCTTCACGCAGCGCTCACAATTCACCAGTGTTTGCTGCGCTTCCAGAATTGCACTTCCGATTGACCGCCAAAAAACCGACGGGAAATCACGCCCTTGGCTTGACTGGCTCCAAGGATGACCTAGTTTGAATGGACAAGGGTGGGGATTGGCCGTGTGGCGGTCGCACCCGCGAGTGTTTCGAAAACTAGAGAAAGGTTGGAAAAGGATGAAGTCTATTGCCCTCATCGGAGCTGGTCTGGCTGCTGCAGTTGCCACCGGCGCAAGCGCTTCGGTCACCAGTCTTGAGGTTGAGTACGGCGGCTTGGTCGGTGGACGCCATGTCTGGAGCGTCTACGCGGTCAGCAGCAACACCAACAACGTCATGCTCAACATCATCGGTCACACCGTGACCGCTGGCAGCATGGCCGGCGTCCAGCACAATGATTTCGGTGGCGGAACGTGGAGCCCCACGCTCACGATCCTCCCCGATCAGCTCGCCAATGACTCCTACGTGACCGTCACCGGTCAGGCCGGAGCCGCCGCTGGCACCAACCTCGACCCGAGCTTCGGCGCGGGCACGGGCTCGGTGATCCCCACCGGCGCTGGCTGGCTCACCTCGAACCCTGGCGCGCCCATCCTCTTCACGGGTGGCCGCATCAAGATCATGCAGGTCGCTGGAGAGACCTACAGCAACGGCCCGGGTGGCGCGTTCTACACGGGACGCCTCACTGTGGGCTACAAGCTGAACGCCAACTCGACCACGCCGCTCTACGCAGAGAACCTTAGCTACACCATCGGCGTTCCCGCCCCTGGTGCGCTGGCTCTCCTCGGCCTCGCCGGCCTCGCCGGTCGTCGCCGCCGCGCCTGAGCAGGCATCCAGCAGGTCCCGGCGCATTCTCCGAGTCGTTCGGGACCCGTCGGAACACTCCAAAGTCCCCACGCCGCCGCCGAGAATCCTCGGCGGCGGCTTTCATTTTTGTGCCCATTACGCATCCCGGCGGGCACATGCTGCGATTACATGACATACTGTCGTTGCGTCGGCGCGGAATTGTGCGCCCTATGGTCGCTGTCCCCTATCAGAAGAGAAAGACAGAGGAAAGACTCCGTGAAGACTCGCGCCATCGTCGGTGGACTTGCCCTTTCGGGCCTCGCCATGTGCCTCGGTCAGTGGAGCGCAACTGCACTTCCTGGAAGCGGTGATGAAGGCGGACTTGCATCCGGTCCGGACGTGATCGTGGGTGCGATTCCAGACGTGGCGCGCTATGCACCGGCGACATGGAATGGCGTGCAGTACGCCTCCTACGCCATCGGATCGACCAGCTGCAACATCGGCAGCGCCCAACTGCTCTGGATCCCCAACCCTGACAACCGCCACCCCGTCATCCCGCAGAACATGTACCGCGTGAAGGGTGGAGCGATCGAGCAGATCGGCCTCAGCTGGGTGAAGCACGGGTTCTGCGCGCTCCAGCAGACCCTCTGCGGCAGCTGCCAGCCTGCAGGCGGCGGATGCCCAACTGTGCTCGGCATCGGATGCTCGGACCCTTACACCGCGTCGCTCAATGGCGCGCAGGGAGACCTCAAGAGCCGCGGCCCAATCAATCCCACGACCGGGTACTTCTCGGGCAACTACACCGATCCGTCAGCGCCCCCCGGATTCCCCAGCTCGCTTCGTGAGCGCATCATGGTGGCACGCAGCGACCTCGACCCCGCGACGAACACGGGTGCCGCATACTTCGCGGAGGCGCAGTACATCCACCCGCAGGACGCCGCAGGCGGAAATGCGGGCAACAACGCCTCGTACCGGCGCTTTACCGTGGGTTCTACGTGGTCGAACAACCAGGGCTACCCGCTCACCTACTCCGGTCCAACCGTGCAGATGCAGCCCGCGATCTACGCGTGGGCGGCAATCCACACGGACGTCGGGATCCGCGACTACGACGTGGTGGGCGATGGCCGGTTCACCATGGCGTTCCGCTCATGGGAGAACGAGGACGGCACCTGGCACTACGAGTACGCGATCTTCAACCTCGACTCGGACCGCTGTGGCGGTTCCTTCTCGGTGCCAGTTCCCGCTGGCGTCAATGTCACCAACATCGGCTTCAAGAGCCCCATGTACCACTCGGGTGACCCCTACGAGAGCGCGCCGTGGACGGCGACTCTCGAGAACGGCATGCTGACGTGGGCCTGCGCTCCGAACACCAACCCGAACGCAAACGCGATTCGCTGGTCCACGATGTACAACTTCCGCTTTGACGCGGATGTCGCGCCGGCCAGTGTCACGGGACAGGTCTCGATGGGCCTCTGGTGAGTGGCCTCGCCGGCCACTCACGTGTCGATGCTTGCGTGGGTTCCCTCGACCCCGTCGACCTCGGACGCCGACCTCAATGGTGATGGTTCCGTCAATGGTGAGGACCTGGCCGCCCTCTTGGCGTGCTGGGGCTCCCCGTGCGGCGACATCGACGGCAATGGCACGACGTCGGGCACCGACCTGTCCGCGCTCCTCGCTGCCTGGTCAAACTGAGACAGTCCCGCGGCGCCGGCCGCGTACATCTTCCCCCCGCGTCCTAAAGGAGTCCGGATGAACCGTTCACCCTCTCGCGCTTCGTTCATTCCGGGGGTGGTTCTTGCGATCGGGGCATCTGCGCTCATCGCGGGGGGTGTTCCTCGCGCCACACAGGTGGCTGAGAGCGTGCGCGTGGATGACCTTAAGGCTGCGGGTATCGCACGATTCACCTCGTTTGTCCCCGTGCTCCCGGCTGACTTGCCGGAGTCGTTCGAGGTGTCGGTGCCCCTGAACGAGCGGACCGTGACCGCGGTGCTGTCAAAGACCAGCAACCGTGGTGACCGGTTTCGCGTGATGGTGGACCGAGGCAATGGCGTCCTGGAGCGGGCACCGGATCCTGAGATCCGCACCTATTCGGGCACGATTGAGGGCAATCCAGGGAGCCGCGCTGCACTGTCGCTGCTTCCGCTTGGGCCGGGCGGGGCCCACGTCATCTCTGGGATGGTGCACGAGGCTGACGGCCGCAGCTGGGCGATCCAGCCGATGTTCGAGCTCGTCGACCCATCGGTGCAGGTGCCGGCTGGGGCGCATGTGAGCTTTGCCTCGGTGGATTCGTTCATCGATGGCGGAGGGTGCGCCCTTGGTCGGCCCGGCTTCCCGATCGAGGCCTTCCGCGCGGATCGCGTTGGAGGCCCGGCGGATGGCAAGCGCCAGCATGGCGGGTCCGGGGGCACGGATGAGGGTGGCATTGCAGGCGCGACCCCATGGCAGGTCGAGATCGCGTGCGACTCCGACTTCGAGTTCTTCCAGCGCAACAGCTCTCAGGTGAACACGACGGTCAACGACATGGAGCTGATCCTCAACAACGTGAACGTGGTGTACGACCGCGACCTGAACATCGTGTTCGAGATCGGCACGCTACTTGTGCGG
>CAYPOZ010000012.1:18431-20237 GCA_964412415.1 uncultured Isosphaeraceae bacterium
CCACGTCCTCGGACCCCTACTCGGCCACGACGATGGATGGCCGCCTGACCGAGTTCCGCAACAAGTGGGCGTCATCGCCAGAGTCCGGGATCTTCCGTGACATCTCGCACCTGTTCTCCGGATTTTCCTTCACTGGCTCCGCCGCGGGAACGCTCGGCATCGCGTACCTCGGCGGAGTGTGCTCCCCGGTCAGCCAGGTGCAGTACGGGGCCGTGCAGGGAAGGCAGTCGTTCACCACCACGAACGTCAACAACCGCATTGCGCTCTCAGCCCACGAACTTGGCCACAATTGGGATGCGACCCACTGCGACTCGGCGGGCGCGGCGAACTGCAACATCATGTGCTCGGGCCTTGGAGGCTGCGGCGGCATCAGCGGCTCGAACCTCAGGTTCAACCCCGTCTCGATCACCGAGATCACCAACCACAGGAACTCCGTGAGCTGCGACTTCACGAGGCCGGTTGCCTTGGAGCCTCCATTCGAGGAGACGTTCCCCACCATCACGCTGTCGACGGCCAACTGGATCTACAACGACGGCGGCGTGATCACGACCGCGGCGGTGAACGAGCCAAGCCCGCCATACTCGATGGCCCTGAACTCCACAGGATCCGGTCCCTACGACCAGGACGAGCTGCGCACGAACTTCATCCTGATGTCTGGAGTGACCGGCGCAAGGGCAAGCGTCAAGGTGCTGCGGGGCAGCAACGTGGAGGAGGGCAAGACCCTCGTTGTCGAGTACTTCAACAGCGGACTCGACTGGGTCGAGCTTGCCACACTGGTCTCGGACGGGGTCGCGCAGTCGCAGTTCGTGACCTACGAGTGGCCGCTGCCGGCCAACGCGAGCCACAACCGCTTCCGCCTTCGCTTCCGCCCGGTCGGCACTGACTCCACCGACACCTGGTTCATTGACGATGTCCGTGTGTCGACCGCACCGGCCTGCCCGGCCGACCTCAATAGCGACGGCGAGGTGACCGCAGTCGACCTCTCCACGGTGCTGGCCAACTGGGGCGGTTCGGGCGCTGGAGATGTCGATGCGAGCGGAACCGTGGACGGCATCGACCTTGCGGGCGTGCTTGCGGCCTGGGGTCCCTGCCCCTAAGCCACGTCCAAAGGGCTGACCGGGTCGGCAGGGCTGATAGGGTCGACAGTCCGTGGTAGACCACGCACCCTGATGGCTGCCAACGTTCCCCGTCGAGATCCTGCTGCGATCGCTGCACTGGCGCTGTCGGTCCTGGCGTGCTGCCCGGTGGTCAGCCTTCTTGGCGTGCTGCTTGGCTCGCTCTCGCTGGTGCGGATTCGGGCATCCGGCGGAGCGTTGACCGGCCGCGGTCTCGCGTGGACCGCGATCGCCGTGTCAGTTGTCGTCGGCATCGGCTCCAGCGCCGTGCTCGAGCGCATCGCCAATCGCGCGCAGGCCGAGATCGCGTCACAGACGCGGCTCGCTACCACGCAGCTCTTTGGCGATGGTCCCGATCCGGGTGCGTGGTGGCCCTCCGAGATGGCCTCCGGCGCGCGCGAGTTCGGTGGCCGGATCCGGTCCGAGCTCGGATCGCTGAAGTCGGTGACGACGGCCCAGGGGGACACGCTCTGGACCGGTACGGGCGCGCAGGAGACCCTTCGCCTGCACATGACCTTCGAGCGCGGCGACATCATCGGGGCTACGCGCATCGCCATCTCCGCCGACCCGCGCACGTGGACGCCCACCATCTCGATGAGGTCGATCGAGCTGGGCGCGTCGGCATCCTTGGGCTTTGAGGGGGCGGCGTATCCCGAGGTGGATGGCGAGGCGCCCCGATAGGATCCCGGGC
>CAYPOZ010000012.1:20300-24081 GCA_964412415.1 uncultured Isosphaeraceae bacterium
AGAACCGCCGCGGACCAGCAAGCTGGCGATCGCGTCGCTGGTGATGACGCCCCTGTCATGCCTCACGGTGTGCGGGGTGGTGCCGATCGTCCTGTCAATCATCTCGATCATTCGCATCAACCTGAACCCGGCCCTGCGCGGCATGGGCATCGCGGTGATCGCGCTGATCCTGAATGCCGGATTGACGGTTGCCTCGTCGCTTTGGCTGCTGCCGCAGGCCAAGCAGATGCTCGAACAGATCTTCGGGCTGATCCTCAAGGGGCCAGCAGATGCCATCCGCGTGGGTCAGACGGGTGACGTCGAGGGCTTCCTGGCCTCGGTGTACCGCGAGGGTCCGAGCGCCCCGGATACGGAGGATGCCGCGGTGTTCCTCGACGCGCTCACCGAGCGATTCGGCGAGATCCAGTCGAGCGTGATCCAGGACCAGAACCGCGGCGCGCCACAGCCCGGCGCGACCGATGCGCCGATCGAGTACTTGCTCACGTTCACCAAGGACGGCAAGACGACCGCAATCAAGTGCGAGGTGCTGTGGAGCATGGCCAATGCCGCCGGCGATCTCGATGTGAAGATCAAGCGCATCCGCGTGTTCGCCGACGACATGGAGATCGTGTTCCCGCCTCAGGCGATGCCCATCGGCGACGACGATGATGGCGACGATGACGACAGTTCCGAGGGCTCGAACCCATGATGGCCACAGCACCCGCCACCACCAAGCCCGCGGTCATCAGCGTCCGCAACCTCATGATGAGGTTCGGGTCGCAGACCGTGCTCGCCGGCGTCAACCTCGACGTGCTCGAGGGCGAGACCATGGTGGTGATGGGCGGCTCCGGCTGCGGCAAGAGCACGTTCCTGCGGCTGATGATCGGGTCGTTTGCGCCCACCGAGGGCGACATCTCGCTGCTCGGCGAACGCGTGGCCGACCAGGATGAGAGTGGGCTTGATGCGCTGCGCAAGCAGTTCGGCATCCTCTTCCAGTCCGGTGCGCTGCTGCAGTCGCTGACGATCGCCGAGAACGTGGCACTGCCGCTGCGCGAGCACTTCGACCTCGACCCGAAGATCATCGACATCCAGGTGAAGATCAAGCTCGAGCAGGTGGGCCTGCGCGAGGCGGCCGACAAGCTGCCCTCGCAGATCTCCGGCGGCATGAAGAAGCGCGCGGGGCTCGCGCGCGCGCTCGCGCTCGACCCGAAGATCCTCTTCTACGACGAGCCCAGCGCGGGCCTCGACCCGGTGACGAGCGCCGAGATCGACCAACTGATCATGAAGCTCTCGCGGGAGCTCGGCGTCACGAGCGTGGTCGTCACGCACGAGATGGATTCCGCATTCGCGATCGCGGACCGCATGTGCATGCTCGACAAGGGCCGTGTGGCGAAGATCGGCGCGCGCGCGGAGTTCGACGAGCTGCGCAAGATGTCCGACGCCGAGGTCGCCAAGCTCAGCGAGACCGAGCAGATGGTGCGCCAGTTCCTGCGCGGCGACCCGGAGGGTCCGATCACGCGGCGGCGCGCGGGCGACAACTACGAGGAGGACCTGCTGGGCATGGTCCGCCGGAGCGGCGGCGCGCTTCCTTGAGCGGGTCCGCGGCGCCGGAGTCCGTGCTGCTGGCCGATGATGCGTGGTTCCGCGGGCGGCGCGCGCTCGTGATGGGATTGGGACAGTTTGGCGGAGGGCTCGGTGTCACGAAGTGGCTCCTTGAGCGTGGCGCACGGGTGACCGTCACCGACATGGCCGATGAGCGCAAGCTCGGGCGGCCGGTGGGCGCGCTGCGGGATCTCCCCGGAGGGCACGACGGGGCGCTGCGCCTGGGCCATCACGACGAGGCTGATTTCCGCCGCGCAGAGGTAGTGATCGCCAATGCGGCGGTCCCTACGCCGTGGGCCAATCCACTGCTTGATGTGGCGCGCACGGCTGGCGCGCTCGTCACCACCGAGATCGTGCTTGCGGCGCATCGGCTGCCGCGTGCGCGGACGGTGGGAATCACGGGAAGCGCGGGAAAGTCGACGACAACGGCGATGGTGTCGCTGCTGCTGCGCGCGGCTGGCTACCGCGTATGGACCGGCGGCAACTTCGGCGGTTCGCTGCTCGACAGCGTGGGCGCAATCGGCGCGGGCCATCGTGGCAGCCGGCGATCGGCGCGCTGACGAATCTGCTGCCCAACCACATCGACTGGCATGGGTCGGTGTCGCACTACATGCGCAGCAAGCGGGGCATCCGTGATGCGCACGGCACGTTCGTGTGCCAGTTTGACTCGGATGATCCGGCGGCAGCGGGCGCCGCCGCGCAGGCGCTCGGTGGGGACCGATGGTGGTCGGCGCCTGAATCCGATTCTGCGAAGTGGGGGCGCGATGTGCCGGTGGCGGGGAACATCGAGCTTTCGCTGCCTGGTGCGCACCAGCAGTGCAATGCGCGCCTCGCATGGATGATCGCAGCGGCGTGCGCGGCAGCTGATGGGGCAACCCTCGATGCGTCGACGGTGCGGCAGGCGCTGCGCGAGTTCGCGGGGCTGGCGCACCGGCTCGAGCGTGTCGGCGAGTTCAAGGGTGTCGCGTGCTTCAACGACTCGAAGTCGACGACGCCGGAGGCCACGCTGCTCGCCGTGCGGTCGTTCCCTGACCCGTCACGCATTCACCTGATCGCGGGCGGCTACGACAAGGGATCCGACCTGTCGAGCGTGCGCGACCTCGCGCCGCGGCTGGCGGGCCTCTATGCGATCGGCACGACGGGCCCGGCGCTGGCTGCAGCCCCGTGCGCCATGGTGTGCGGCACGCTTGATGCCGCAGTGGAGGCAGCACTTGCGCGCGCAAAGCCAGGCGATGTGATCCTGCTGTCGCCCGCATGCGCGAGCTGGGACCAGTTCACGAACTTCGAGGAGCGCGGAAGCCGCTTCTGCGAACTCGTCCGTGCCCACTGCTAGACTCCGCCCCATGCCACTTCCGGCACGCCCCCTCGTCCTGTTGGCCGCCTCGGCGGCCGTGACCCTCCTGGCCTCCTGCTACACGCCTGCGGGCGGTCTCATGACGGGAAGCAACCGGGCCTACGTGTACATCTCCACCCCCACGCGTCCGACGACGATCACGATCATGGACACGTGCACGAATCAGCCCTTCTTCCACTACGCGATCCCGCCCGGGAAGCAGCTGACCTTCCGGTTCGTGGACGGCGGCGGAGACCATCCCCGCGAGCGCCCCGACAAGATGATCTGGGAGGTGGACGACGCCCCCATGAAGTACGGCAACTTGAGCAACCAGCTGACGTGCCCGGGCGCTTGGTGCCGGCGAATCGACATCAGCTTCCGGCCAGGTCCGGAGCCGATGCCGACGAATCCTGGCGAGCTGGTGCCGCCTGCACAGGGTGTTGTGGATCCCTCGAACGAGGCGCAGCCGACCAAGAAGGACCGGCCGCAGGACTGACCTGAGCCTGTGAGGATCGGACACGGATATGACCTGCACCGGCTCGAGCCGGTGGCTCCCGCGGGACAGGGGCGCCCCTTCATCCTGGGCGGTGTGCGTATCGAGCATGAGCGTGGGCCGGTGGGGCATAGCGACGGAGATGTGCTGCTGCATGCGGTGACGGACGCGGTTCTGGGGGCGCTGGGGCTCCCTGACATTGGGCAGCTCTTCCCCGATACCGATCCGCGCTGGGAGGGCGGAGATTCCGCGCTGTTCCTGACGGAGGCCGCGACGCGGATGCGCGCAGCGGGCTACGAGATCGGGAACATGGACATGACGGTGATCTGCGAGCGACCGAAGATCGGGCCCCGCAAGGGCGAGATCGTGGCCCG
>CAYPOZ010000012.1:24144-25893 GCA_964412415.1 uncultured Isosphaeraceae bacterium
TGCCGACCGCCTGAACCTCAAGGGCAAGACCCACGAGAAGGTGGATGCCGTGGGCGAGGGCCGAGCGATCGAGGCGCATGTCGTGGCGCTGCTGGCGCCTCGGGGGTAGGCGGGAGTCATGTCGCGCAGGACTAGCTGCCTCGCAGGGCGGATCAGCACTGCGGGTCGGGGCGGGCAGCACTAGTGCCAGTCGAGGGGGCGCTCGAGGCGCACGCCGCCCGGTGTGATGACTACTCGCGGCAACTGAGAGCGACGGACCTTCGAGTTGCAGATGTGCACATGCCCGTGTGCACTGCGTTGAAGCTCGGCAGAGCGCCGGCCAGGCGGAAAGGCGACGATGACCCTCATTAAGGGGAACCGTTCGCGGATGATGCGCACGGGAGGCGACAGGTCACCATCACCCGAGATCAGGATCACCTGATCGCAGGCCTCGTCCATGGCGGCCATGACGAGGTGACAGGCGATGAGCACGTCGGTCTTCTTCTCCTCATGCTGCGGCCATCTTTTCCCGCACGATCCGCAGCGTCGCTCCTTGTTGAGGAAGTGACCGTAGTGAACTTCCATGTGATCGAGCACTGCGAGGGCATCGAGATAGATGTCCTGGACCTGACGGTCCCTCTCCCGTCGCACTGCGACTTCGGAATCCTCACCCGGTCGTGAGCCTGGAATCCGGGATGTGAAGAACTTCACGGCTACGAGGTCCTGCGAAGGCCTGAGCAGCTTCCGTACGAGCGATACAGGATCGACCCACGTGTGCGATCTAAGACCCTGGGACAGGATTCCAAAGTGCAAGTTCATCCCATCGATGAACGCAACCACGCGCTCCGCTCGCCGACTGTCGCGGGAATCAGCTCCGAACTTTGGCATTCACTTGACTCCGTTGGCGCTGTTGCGGATACTGTGGTCTTACCCCGCCGGAGAGAGCATCTCCGGCCAACGCCCGGAAACGGGCGTTTCTTTGTTTTTGGGGACGGCGGCCAACCTAGATGCCGGCGGGGCTGACTCCGGCGATTGGTGCCGTTCCGCAGCGAGATCCCGCCGAGTCTGCGACGGTCGGTGGCCGGGACATTCGGCCGCGATATCGGACCGCCGATTCCGGAGGGCTACACTCGGTTCGCAGGCACCACATGCGAGCAGTCGTCACAGGGCAGATCGGCGTCGACAAGGGTCCCTACCTCAAGCAGGCGGTCGCTTCGGCCGCTGACCGGGGGGATCGGATCGGCTACTACAGCATCGGGTCCATGATGTACGCGGAGGCGCCGGACGTGCGTCCCGGGCGCATCCTGGACCTGCCGATCTCGCGCCTGGCGAGCCTGCGCCGGGCTGCCTTCAAGGACGTGATCGCGTCCACCCAGCCCAAGGCCGCGCACCCCCACATCATCGTCAACACGCACGCCACGTTCCGCTGGCACCACGGCCTCTTCAGCGCCTTCGACTTCGACCAGCTCGAGCTGCTCGAGCCCAACTGCTTCATCTGCCTCGTCGACAACGTGGAGATGGTGCACCACCGGCTGCACCGCGACCATGTGGTGGATGCGACCCTGAAGGACTGCATGGTCTGGCGCGAGGAGGAGATCCTCGCCACGGAGATCATGGCGCAGGCGCTCGGGTGCCAGCGCAACTTCTACATCCTCAGCCGCGGGCGGCACCGCGACACGATCGAGACGTGCGTGCGCCTCATCACGCGCCCCGACATGCGCAAGGTCTACCCGAGCTTCCCGATGAGCCATGTGGTGGACATGCCCGAGG
>CAYPOZ010000013.1:0-2079 GCA_964412415.1 uncultured Isosphaeraceae bacterium
GACGAGCGGCGCAAGGGGCGCGAGCGACTGCACTGGGAAGTCCGGCTGCAGCACCTGCGCGGGGTACTTCACGCTCCACCACGGCGGATTCGCCTGCCAGTCCGCGGGAAGCGGCTTGCCCCACAGCTCTCCGTTGACCCAGTTGGCGAGACGGCCGAAGCAGAGTCCGGGTGGCGCCACGAACGCCGAAAGGTCGACCGCATGCAGCATCGGGATGCCCTGCCTGCGCCCGTACCACATTGCGCAGAGGATCACGCCGATGATGCCGCCGTGGCTCGACATGCCGCCCTTGTGGAGGGCGAGAAGTCCCCACCAGGGGATTGATTCGCTGAAGGTCCAGAGCAGCGCGCGGTCATAGAAGATCACGTGACCCACACGGCCGCCGACCACCACACCACCGCTCTTAACGTAAGCAGGTCGGTGACCTGCGACGTTGAGAGCGGTGTGCGGCCAGTGCGCGAGAGCCAGCGCAGCAGGAGCCACGCCACGAGGAACCCGGCGGCATAGGAGAGGCCGTACCAGCGCGGCCCGAACCCTGGCGAGATCTCGATGGCGAAGGGCGAGAGGGTGTGGATGATTGACCCGATCACGCGGGCGGAATCCTACTCGTTGCGCTGCACTGCCTGAGTTACGCGAAGTTTGGGCGCACGGAGCGGATGGCCCTCGGCTCGTCGCTAGGGTCGCGCGACATGGACGACATGCGCAACCACGCCACGAAGCGCGTGCGCCGCACAGCGCGCGACCCGCCGGGGCGGATGCAGCCGCCCGTGGCGTGGCTCACGTGGTGTGCGGTCGCGCTTGTCGTCGGCGCATGCCTACCGCAAGGTGCGCGGGAGACCGTCTCTTGGTCCATCGCGCACGCGATGGCGCGAGTGCCGCGCACGATTGGCGGACACACGCTCAACATCGGAACACCCGACATGCATGCGCTTGTCGCGACCCTCGCGTGCGCCTGTGTCGCGTGCGGTGCGGCAGCCTTGATTCTGGGCGCGCCGATCTTGCGTCGAGCCGTCGGCACGCTCTCCATGTCGCTTTGCCTCCTGTCGTGCTGCCTGCTCGGCGCTGCATGGCGGCAGCGCGCCGACGACTCGTGGAACGCACTGGTGCGCCACATCGCGCCCGACAGCGCGCCACGTCTTGTGGAGATTGCGGGCGTTGCGCTCAAGCCGCCTTCATCCGATGAGCGAAGCCACTTGGGCGATGCGTGGGGCGACACGCTGTCGCGATTCACCCCACCGTCGCCCTCGTCATCCCTCGACATTCGCATCCAGACGCCCTTCGGGCCAGCCACCGTCCGTGTGCGTGTGGATGGTCACAGGCTCCCGGTGCTCGCAGGCGACCGTGTGCGCGCCACCGGATGGGTGCGCACGCTCGGCGCTACGACAAACCCGGGGGGCTTCGATGGCGAGCGCTGGTCCGCATCGCGGCGTGTGGCTGCCATCATGGACGCCGAGTCACCGGCCCTTGTGTCCAGCGAGGGACCTGATGATGGCATCGACGGCACGCTCGCGCGATGGCGCTCCTGCGTCGAGGATCACCTCCAGCGGTCGATGCCGGCGTGGGCGTCCAACGCAGCGCACGCGCTCGTCGGCGCCAGCATCATCGGCGTGTCGTGGCCCGGCGCAAGCCTCGCGAACGATGCGTTCGCGGGCACCGGGATCCAGCACCTTGTGGCGATCTCCGGCTTCAACATGGGCGTGCTTGCGGCCGTCGCGCTGGTGCCGCTGGCGCGACTCCGCAGGCCACGCCTTGAGGGCATCGCACTGATCCTGCTTGCGCTGGTGTTCGCAGCGTCCATCCATACTGAGGTTTCGGCGGTACGCGCAGCGCTCATGGCTGCAGGCGTCGGCGCTGTGCGGCTTGCGGGACTGCGCTGCTCCGGCGAGGCGGTCGTCGCGATCGCCGCAATCGCCATCGTGTCCGCAGATCCGCCGCAGGCCGCGAATCCTGGATTCCAGCTCAGCTTCGCCGCGGTGATCGGCCTCATGCGCGCATCACGGCCGCTCGAGCGCGCGCTCATGCGCGCATGCACGGGTGACGGCATCACGTCGGTACTGCTTCGCAAGGCGATCCCCGCGA
>CAYPOZ010000013.1:2089-9751 GCA_964412415.1 uncultured Isosphaeraceae bacterium
ATCGACGCCGTCGATCGACGGCAGCCCGAACTTGGCGGCGAGCATCGCGCGATACTCGTCGTTGAAGCGATCCACATAGAGCTCGAGACCCGCGACGAGCGCATCGGTCGCCGCATGGAGCGCCACCGCCCCGATCACGATCACTCACTTCGGCCAGCTCGCGCTGTGGGCGATTCCCGTGACGATCGCGCTCTCGCCGCTCTTTGCGGCGCTGGTTGTGGCGGGAAGCGCAGCACCCGCGCTGCATGCGCTCTCGCCGCCTATCGGCTCTGCCGTCGGTGCCTTCGCCGCGGCCGACGCGCAGCTGCTTGTGAGGATGGCGTCGCTGGCCACCTACCTGCCTGGCGCCATCGTGCGCACTGGTGTGACGGGACCGGACCAGGTCGATCCTCCCGGCACCTCGCACACGCTGCGCATCGACTCCATTGATGTGCGTGACGGGTCGTGCCACCTCATCCGGTCACGTGACGCCGCCATTCTCTTTGATGCGGGTTCCCTTGGATCTGCCACACTCGGTAGCGGCACAGTGGTGCCGGCGCTGCATGCGCTCGGCGTGCGCCGCATCGACGCGATCGTCGTGTCGCACGCGAACTTCGACCACTACAGCGCTGTGCCCGAGGTGATCGACGCGATGAGTGTCCGGCGGCTGCTCGTGAGCCTCGACTCGCTCGAGCGCGCACGCAAGTCCCCACGGGGATCGATGGCAGCCGCCCTTCGCCATGCGCGCGATGCCGGTTGCGCCGTCGTCACTGTTGGGAAGGGCGATGGGTTTGCGGTAGGTCGCGACATGCATGTGAGGGTGCTGTGGCCTCCGCGCACACCCGCAGTCGCGCCGTCACCGACCGCTCCGTCGCCCGCCACTGCCGGCCGGAAGCGCCCACGGGGCGTATCCGAGAATGCACGGAGCGTCACGATGCTTGTCGAGATACGGCACGAGGGGGTGGATCCTGCTCGTGCGATCCTCTGCGGCGACCTCTCGGGCAGTGCCTGCGATGCCGTGACCGAACAGATCCACCACCTCGCCGGCACCATCGCCATCGCGGAGGTGCCGCATCATGGATCACCCGATCCCTCGGCGGTGAGGATGCTGAAGGTCCTGAATCCGTCAGTCGCGATCCAGTCGACCGGTGCACGGAGGCTGCAGCGCGATGCGATCGCATCGCTGCTGACGTTCATGGAACCGTTCGCCGATGCGCCGGCGCAATCAGGCACCGCACGCGAAGGATCCATCGCATCAGGGCACAGGACTCAGCATGATGGGCGTGCGGTGCCGCGCCTGGTCACCGCGCGGCACGGCGCTGTTGCGGCCGTCATCGGGGGAGACGGGTCGCTTCACGCGGGAAGGTTCGATCGAGACCGGTACGTGTGGCGCACGCTGGTGCCGGCGTCAGCTGCCGCCCGACCCGCGCACAAGGAGCAGGCCGCGGTCGAGGACGAGTACGTCCCCGATTGCAGCTCGCTGCCCCTCGCCGATCTCGATAGACAGCGCAGCGTCCGCCCCCGAGAGCGCTGGGTCGAGCCTGAGGTCGAGCGCGAGCGTCGGGGTCGCCGCATCGAGGGTCGCCCTGACGAGCTCACGCTCGCCCTGCTTCACGACAACGGGAGCATGCGCCCAGGGGCGAAGCCTCTCGCGCACGAGGAGCTGGCCCACAAGCCGCTCGGTCCCCTTGGGGACTTCGTAGACGAGCCGTACAGGCCCCCTGATCTCCAGGGCGGCGAGGCCGAGCGGGGGATTCGCGTCGAGCGCCTCCGGCGCAACGGGCGAACTCGTCGCCAGCTTCGCATCCGATGCGGGCTCCACCACTGGCACGAGCGTCGCCAGCGGCACGATCCTGGCGTCGCCTGCCGCGCCGAGCAGAGCCCCGTGCATCTCCTCGGCCGTGAGCACCACGAGACTTCGACCCGCCAGCAGCGACGGGCCAGCAAGTGCAAATGCAAGGTCGCCCACCGGCTTGAGCTCTGTGCCGTCGAGGATGGTGCCATCGGCCTGCCACACCCGAACCGGAAGCCGTGGCGCCGGGCTGGTGACGAATCCGCACGCCGCGATCCGGTCCACCGGAATCTCGCGGCGCTGTCCCTCCTGCTCGATGACGAACACCTCACCAATGCGCTCCACGACACCCTCGATCACGTCACCGTTGGAGAGCTTCACCACATCTGCGGCCTGCGCCACCGGAATCGCCGCGCCGCCCTGGAGCGAGAAGCCAGCGACACGGTCCAGCGGCGCATCAATGGCACCAAGCCCAAGGTGCTTCCACACGACGCGCATGCCGCCGTCGGGATCCGTGAATGCGCCGGCGAGCGATCCCGGAAAGCGCTGCCCATCGGCCATGACCATCTCCGACAGGCCCGCCACGGCACGGAAGGCCGGCCTTCGCTCGCGCCCCGCGAGCAGTGCGCGCCCATCCGGCCCTAGGACTGCGAGCGCGCCAGCCATCGCCTGGCTCCCGTCAGCCGACACGAGCGAACCATCGGCAGTGAGCGTCGCATCGACCCACGACCCGTCTGCCCGGAGCGTTGCGCATGTGACCTTCTGCACCGGGAGCACCTCGCGCTGCACCGAGCCGGATCCGGGGACCGCGTCCTGCGCCAACGCATGCACGGCAGACATCGCAACCGCCAACGCTGCGAAGAGTGCAGTGATCGGATGAGCTCGTTGAATCGCGTGCATCGGGGCTGTGTCGTCTGGCGTGGGTTTCGTGGATAGCGTGAGTTGTCCGGCGTGTTCGGCTTGCGCAGCTTGCATCGCGTGCGCCCGTCAGCGCTGGAAGATCGGCAGGTATCGCTTGGGCATCTGCGCCACCACAAGCGCCATCGCTGTCGCGTACGCGTTGCCGGACTGGTGGTCGACCCAGCTTCCATCCTCCGACTGCAGCAGCACGAGTTCATCGCGGATCCTGGGCCACCACTGCGCCCACCACTCGCCGCCCGCGAGGTACATCGCCTGCACCGCGTAGTAGTGGCCGTAGAAGTAGTAGGGCTGGATCATCGGACCGCCGCTTCCCGGCGGCGCTGTGCGCGCGAGGTAGTCAAGCGCGCGTGCGATCGAGTCGTCCTCGTAGATGCCTGCGTAGAAGAGCGTCGCCACGCCAGCCGCAGACCGCGGCCACGCGCTCGCGCCTGACACGCGCATGTACCTGAACCCTCCGTCGGCATTCTGGCACTCGCGCACGTAGCGCACCGCGGCGTCAATCGTCTCCTTGGGCACCTTTATGCCGGCATTGCGCGCGCTTCGAAGCGCCATCACCTGGCAGATCGTGACCGACACGTCAGCGTCGTAGGGCACTGGGTTGTAGCGCCATCCGCCCTCGTCATTCTGGCTGTTCACGATCAGCTGCACGGCGCGCACGAGCGCGTCCCGCACGCGAGTGTCCTGCGGGTTCATTCCGTACACCTCGCCGAGAAAGAGCGCCGCGAACCCATGGCCGTACATCGGACCGGTCGAGTTCTCGACCGCCAACAGGCCGCTCTCCTCGCTGCTCCTGAGCACGTACTCGAGCGCCTTTGCGACGTTGTCCCCGTAGCGGCCACGGCCCGGCACATGCCCATCGGCAAGGAACGCGATACCGCACAGCGCGGTGATGCCCACATGTCGGCTGAACCGGCCGCGGCCGAACGAGCCGTCGTCGCTCTGCACTGATGCGAGATACGCGAGACCTCGCGTGACCGCACGCTCCAGCTCGGGCGTTGTCTCGTCCGACGTCGGCGCGTTCTCGGCGCCAGCGTTGTCGCTGCGCGGGGGGGATGCAGGCGCCGCAGATGGCGCCGCAGCGGGTGGCGCAGAAGGCGCCGCAGCGGGTGGCGCAATCGCACGCGGTGCCTCCGCTTGTGCAGCGGCCGGACCCGCAGCGGCAGGTGCCGCATCCGGAACTGCAGCACCCTGCGGCGCCGCGGCGCAGACGCACGCGAGCGCCGCGCACGCGATCGATGCCATGGTGCGCTGCACGACGTGAACTCCTGCGCTCACTTGCGGGCCTCCTCTGCGATGCGCCTGTAGTACTGCTCGGTCCACCACTTGTAGGTGGTGCTCATCTTCTCGCGAAGGCCCTGGCGCACGGCCTCGCGGGTCCGTGCGGGAAGCCTGCCCCACTCTGCCTCGGACTGCTCGAGCGGACCGCCCTGCGCCGCCTCCGCGGGATCGGTCTCGGACGTGCCACCCTGCGGTTCGCCGGCTCCACCCGCCTCGCGCTGGGCCTGCTCCTGTGCACGCCGACGCGCCTCCTCCGCAGCCCGCCGCTCAGCCTCACGCTGCGATTCCTCATCGCCCTGGGACTGGCCTTGCTGCTGCTGCTGACCAGACGACTGCGACTGCGAACTGGAGGACGAGCTCGAAGACTGCTGCCGCTGCTGCTGCTGCTGTTGCCTCTGCTGCGCGCTCTCGATCAGCGCATCGAGCCGCGCGATCGTCTCCGCCTGCACACGCTGCACTGCAGTGCCGCTCTCCTTGCCGTCGAGCAGCGTCGCGCTGCGGCGCATGCCCGCCACAACTTCCCGCATCAGGTCGCGCAGCTGCTCGTCGTTGAGCACCTTTGCGAGCCGTTCGCGTGCCGCCCGCTCAGCCTCTGCAGCGGCGCGGGCTGCATCATCGGCGGCAGGGGCCTCGCCCGACCCGCCCTTGCCATCACCGATGCCGAGCAGCTCGTCGAGACTCTTGGGTGGCGGTGATGCAGGCGACTCCGGCGGTGCGACTCCTTGCTTCGCGGATGACTGGTTGCCCGTAGGCGCCGCAGACTGCGGCCACCGCCTCGACGGCACCAGCGATCCGGGCCCTGGCTGCACCTGCGCTCCGTCACCATCGGGCGCATCATCGGGCACCTGCTCCACCGATGGGCCTGCGCGCTGACGCTGCTCCTGCATGCGCCGCTCGATCTCCTCGCGCACCTTCTCGGCGAGCGCGGCGATGTCCGCCTGCCGCTGCGCCACAGTCCTGAGCATCTCCGCCGGCAGCTCGCCGGCACCGACAGCCCGCGTCCGCTCCGCGAGGCCGTGCTGCACCGCGCGCAGCACCTTCAGTTCCGCTACCGGCGGCACAACCGGTTCGTCGGCTTCTCCCTCTCCGCCGCCACCGCCACCGCCGCCCTGGTCGCCACCCTGTGCCTGCGCCTCCTCGAAGGGATTTCGTTCGGCTGCCTGCTCGGCGAGCGCTGCGGCCAGGCCCCGCAGGATCTGCAGCACGTCCGCGCACTCCGCGGCAGTCTGCGCGCGCGCGGTGCCGTCGCGCAGGTCCGCTGCCGCACGTGATGCGGCATCCGACAGAGCCTCGGTCGAGTTCATCAGCACTTCCGATGCCCGGACATCCTCGTTGTCGTCAGCGATCGCACGTGCCGCGGCACGCACCGAGTCCTGCTCGACGCCAGCACGCCGTGCCTCCATGATCCTGCGCCTGTCGCGCGCGGCGCCAGCATCAAGCTGCGCGAGTGCGGTCACCGCGACCACCACGCCCTCCTGCCTGTCGGCGAGTGCGCGGTAGGCCTCCGCCAGCGCACGCACACGGCGCTCGCGGTCGCGGGCCTCGTTGCGGCGCTCCTCGCTGCGTGCAAGGTCGCGCGCCTCACGGAAGAGACTTGTGGCTCGGGCAAGCGCACCCGCACCATCGGCCACCGCTGGGGGCGCCCGGCGGAGCGCCGACGCGCCACGGCCTGCACTCTCTGCGCCACGCTCCACCGTGCGGACGATGCGCTGCATGCTCGGTCCGCCTGCGCGACCCTCGTCGGCCACCGCAAGCGCCTGCTGGTTGAGGGTGCCAGCCTCGCGCGCCTCAGCCTCCGCCGCGGCCGCGTCGGGGGCTAGCGCATCAGCCGACCGCTGCGCACTCTCGGCGCGGGTGAGGAGCCCCTCGAGCGCCTCAAGCATCGATGCGAGCCGCCGTCGCAGGGTCTCGGTACGCGACCGCTCGTCGTCCGCGAGCTCCGACATCATCTGCGTAACGGTGTCCGCGGCCTGCGCACTCGCGCGGCTCGCCTCATCCATCCGGTTCTCCCGGGTCGACTGCGCGGCCTGCTCCGTTCGCGACTCGAGCGATCCCTCCTCACCACGGCGCACGGCCTCGCGCAGCGCCTCCGCCCGCGCTGGATCCGCCGACTTCACGCGCTCTGCGCGCTCCGCGAGAGCCTCCATCGCCTCGCGTGCAGCACGCGCCGCCTCGTCGGCAGCTTGCGCCGCGCGGTCAAGCTCGGCCGTCTCCGCCGGATTAAGCTCCTCGCGTGCACGGCCAGCGGTGCGGGCGCCGGCCGCACGCCGCGCCGCATCGGCCTTCGCGAGCGACTCCGTCACCTTCTCGAGCTGGCGACCCGCAGCCCAAGCGTCACGGTCGCGGTCAAGGAGTGCTGCAAGATCCTCAAGCTCCGCGCGCACCGCCTCCTGCGCCGCGCGCGCCTGGGCCTGTGCACGCTCGGACGATGCCTTCGCGCGTTCTGCGTCGGCTGCATTCCCCGCGCGGTCCGCATCCTGCGCTGCCTGCGCGGACTCAGCGGCACCTTGCATGCCGTCGCGTGCCTCGTTCGACTGCGCTGCAGCCTCGGCCACCAGGTCCTCGGCCGCATCAAGCACGCTGCGCAGCGCATCGTCATCGGCACGGTTGCGAGCGAGCCTCGAACGGAGCCCAGTCACCGTGCGCTCGAGCCCGGCAAGCCGCTCGCTCAGCTCGCCCTGCGGACGCACCATCTCGCCCGGCGCATCGTCGCGCTCGATCAAAGAGCGCTGGCGCTCGTCGGAGCGGATCGCCGACTGCCGAAGCGCCGAAAGCGCCGCACGCATCTCCTCGTCGAACTGCGATCCGGAGATCACGCGCAGCCGGCGCGGCACGCTCCGGACGCCATCCGCGCCAGATCCAACCATCCGGATGTCCGATGCCACACCATAGAGCTCAAGCACATCTCCTGGCGCAGCGCCGGTTGACCCCACATCGAGCGCACCATCGACGCGCGCCTGACGCTGGCCCATAGGTGGATTCGTCGCGGCGACTTGATTCACCGTTCCGCCAAGCGACACATCCACGCGCAGTGCACCAACCGCAAGGTCATCGCGCGCCTCAACACGGACCGGAACGACAGCGGTCGGCAGCACTGTCTCGTCAGCGGCAGGCTCCGACACGACCACCTCCGGCGGCCGATCCTCCACCACGGACACGTCGATGGTGATGGGGTCGACATTCGTCACGCCATCGGAGTCGCGCAGCGTCACCGACAGGGATGCATCGCCTGTCGCCTGCCACGAGATCTCCCACACCGCAGCGCCGCCCTCGTCCGCCACCACACGAACCTCAGGCACCGTGTCCTGGCCCTTCATCGAGAATGTGGCCGCGATCCATGCCGAAAACGCATCCGGGTCGGACACCGCATCGGGTGGCGCCGCCGCACGCGAGGGCTGCATCGTCACCGTGATGCGCGAACCAGCAACCACCGGATCCCCGATTCGGCCCCGCGATCCTGTCGCGTCACCAAGATCCTCCTCGCGTGGAGGCACCGCATCGCGCGCGTAATCCGGTGGTGACACTGTCGCCCTCGCCGACGCGACCGATGGCGGCTCGACGATGTCCACGCGCTGCACCGGCGTCGACACGTCAGCGGTGCGGAACTGGAACTCAACAGCCCGGTCACCCGGCTCCACCAGCCTCTCGAAGCGCGCACCGGACTGTCGCACCGCAAGCGACTCCTCCCAACC
>CAYPOZ010000013.1:9761-16045 GCA_964412415.1 uncultured Isosphaeraceae bacterium
ACCGCCAAAGAGCCCACTGGCGTTCATGCGCCGGATGCGCACCCACACCCGCTCGCGCGCCGCATCGCCGCGCGTCAGCTCGGCACGAAGCGCAAGCGCAGCGCCGCGCGGGTGGTGCCTGACCTCTGTCCTGCTCTCGATTCCGGTGCGCGCCGGCCACTCGGCTGCGGTCCACGGCATGAACAGCCGCTGCATGCCGACCGCACTCATCGTGGGCGCGACCGCCGCGATGGTGAACGCCACGGCCGCCATGGCCGCAAGGCGAATCACGCGTCGCCTGCATGGCCGTGCGTCGATCACCCCGAGCACATCGCGCTCGCTCACGTTCGGCACGACGCCTCGGACAACCGCGGCCTCGAATGGCGATGCGCCCGCTCCTGGCGCGCCATGCGCCGACGCGAACTCGAGCGCCGACGCGATGCGCCCGCTCATCGCCGGAATCCGCCGCTCTGCCTTCAGCGCGATCGACACTGGCGACACCCGCATCCGCCACGCCGGGCGGATGCGCCTCCACACCGTCCACGCCACCGCGCCGGTCCATGCCGCAAGGAGGATCGCCCGAAGCGGCACCGGAAGCCGCAGCATGAGGTCGATGAGGATGAACGCGAACGCGAGCGCCAGCGCGAGCGCGCCCAGCGAGCTGAGCCTCTCGACAACAAGCAAGGTGCGCACCCGATGCGCCGCCCGCTCGAACACGGCGGTGAATGAGCTCATCGTTCGTCGAGAAGCCTACGCGAGCCGCACGGCCCGGCGGCCAATCCATTCGGCGGCAAGCAGCAGAATGAGCAGCGCCAGCGCGGCAGGGCTGCGCGTCAGCGGGTCGGTGGTCGACTGCGCGCTGTCCGATGCGCGCCGCGGGATCAGGTCGGGCACCGCATCGAGCGCGTCCCGCTGCAGCACCACGCCTCCAGTTGACTCCGCGATCGCCCTCAGCTGCGCATGGTCCGTCGACGGATCTGCGGACTCGAGGTCCCCACGCACGCTCTCGACCACAGTCTCGGCCTGGCCGACCCGGCTGTCGTCCACCCGGATGCGCCACACGCCTGGCTCCTCGGGCGCCCACGTCGCGGCCCACACCGCCTCACCTGCGCCCGAACTGCGCCGAAGCTGGATCACCTGCGCAGCGCCTCCATCGATGCGCTCCGCACGCGCCTCGACCGCAGTGTCGCCGACAGCCTCCGCCACCTTCGCGTCGGTGACGACGAGCCTCAGGACCGTGCCCCTTGCGACCTCAACCATCCGAGCATCGGACTCGAGCGCTGCACCCCGTCCGCCAGCGTCGACCGAGTGTCGCGCCAGGAACCGGAGCAGCTGCAGCCAGAAGCGCTCCTGGTAGGTCTCGCCAACGCCACGGCGCCAACGCCATGTCTCGTCCGTCGCGACATAGATCACCTGCCCGGAACCGAATCGCATCGAGAGCACCACTGGCCATCCCTCGCCACGCGATGCCCCCACTGCGCGCGCGAGCACCTCGGTCGCAGGCTTGAGCTGGCCCGCGTCGATTCGCTGCACCCACTCGAGATCGGTGAGCGACTTTGGCCAGTCGGCGCTTGCGTCGCCGAGCCGCATCACGCCAGCGCGACGCTGCACCTGTGGGCGCAAGGTCCACGGGCTCGTCGATCCGCTCGATGGAAGGCCCGATCCTGATCGGCACAAGGTCCTCGAGCGCTGTACCTCGCCAGCTCACTGGCGTTGACCTCTCGCCTGCAAGCCACAGCAGTCCTGCGCCACGCTCAGACACCGCTGTGGCGATCTCCGACACCTGCGTCGGCGACAGCGCGCCCGCCGGAACATCGCCGAGGATCACGAGGTCGTATGCGCTGAACTCCTCGCGCGTCTGCGGGAGCCGGTAGAGCGGCGAGTTTCCCTCCTGCGCGAAGTCCCTGTCCGCCGAGAGCAGCATCACCGATGCCTCGATCGACGGCTCGCGCACGAGCATGTTCTTGAGGTACCGGTACTCCCATCTCGGGTAGCCCTCGATGTAGAGGATGCGCAGCGGCCGGTCCACCAGCTCCACGTCGACGCGGCGCTCGTCGTTCCCTGGCGACAGGTCACGCGGCGCATCGGCATCGAACGGACGCACACGCACCGACCACCGCGCACGGCCGGCATCGGTTGGGCTTGAGACGAGCGTCGTCTCGAGCCTTCCGTCCTCGAACTCGCCTGGCGTCAGGGTGCGCGCGTCGAGCACGCGCCCCGAGTCCAGATCGACGAGCTCGACAACCATCGACGACTCGGGGGGCCGTCCGCGCACCTGCACCACGGCCGTCACGGGAACCTGGTCGCGCACGAAGGCGCGGGCCGGTCCCTCGGCGTCGGTCACCGCAATGTCAGACACCGGATCCGCCGAGCCCACCGGAAGCACGAACACCGGGATCGACCTTGACTGGAGGTCCCGCAGCAGCTCGCGCTGCACCGGTCGCTGCGACCTCCCGTCGCTGACGAGCACTATGCCGGCGAGCGGTCGTCCGCCCGCCGCACGCTGCGCAGCCGTGAGCGCTGCGCCTATGTCCGTCGCCCATCCCTCGGCTGGGCCTGGCGCGAGCGGATCGAAGGGGACCGGCGTGCCGTGGAACCCGAGCCACTCCACATAGCGCTCCTGCGCGAGCCTCTCCCACGCCGGATCGCGAAGCATGTCCTGCGCAGACGCATCGCGCGACAGCGGACCGTCCGTCACCTGCATGCTTCGGCTGCGGTCGACAAGCACCACGACGCAGTCGCGCTCGAGCTCTCGGACGGTGTGCGTCCACTGCGGACCGGCGAGGCACGCCACCAGCACCAGAAGCAGCAGCGCGCGAAGAGTGGCCAGCGCCACCGCCGAATTGCGCGATGCCTGGAGCGCACGGTAGGTCATCCATGCGGCAGCGCCCGCCGCAAGCACGCAGCATGCGATGGCCCACGGAGGCATCGGCGACTGCCACGACAGCGAAATGTCCTGGGCATCCGCCGGAATCGAGTCGATGCCGAGGAACCACCGCCACGCCGCCGTGTGCGCCCACTGGGGCAGCGCCATCGGCAGGGCGGAGATCACGCGACCCTCCTTGCGATGCTTGCCGCCGCGCCGACATGCGATGCTGCGCGCCCCATCGCCATCTCAGCCAGCGCGAGCGCGATCGCCAGAGCAAAGGCGATCCACGCAAGGGAGATTCCCTGCCCGGCGACAGGCGCATCAGCCGGCCGCACCACCGTGCCTGCATTGCTGCCCCCACGCCACTGCGCTATCGCAGCCGACAGTTCCGTCGGCGGTCCAACACTCACCTGCGCAGGAACTGCCGCAGCGATCCTCCGCTCGACGGTCGCGCGATCTGTCGGAGCGGGGTCTGCCCACTCGGGCATGATGTCGACCGCACATAGCGCGATGCGCCGGCCGGATGAGTCAAGGATCTCCGCGCAGCCCGGATGCATCAGCGGCGCCGAGAGCGCGCCATCCGGCGAAACCGCCACCGCCGACTGCCCATCGGTCATCCGCAGCTGTCCACCGCCAAACGTCGCCGATGGAGGCTCGATGCTCATGGCACCGGTGCGCACACTTCGCGCCGAGGCTGCGATCGCCGCACCCTGCCTGATCACCTCCTGCATGAAAGGCACCATGATCGGCTTGACGGGCATCGATGACCACGACACCTCAGGTGCCACCGCGACCATCACGAGCACGCCACGTCCAACTTGCGCGGACGCCGCAAGCGCGCTGCCGTCACGCATCGCAAGCAGCGTCTCTCCTGTGGCAGGCGGAACCTCTATCGAGTGACGGCGTGACACGGTCACAGGACCGACCAGGTCACGAAGCTCAGGCGCAAGCTGCGACAGCAGCCTCGAGGGCGGCTGCTCTGCAGCAAGACCTGCGCCATCCGGCTCATCGCGCGGCTCCTTCGAGGCACTCCACCCAAGGCCGCACGCCGACAGCATCCGGTCCGCCCACGACGATGCCATGCGTGCAGCTGGGGGAAACACCATGACCACACCGCCCGCCCGCACAAATCCGGCGAGTGCCCTTGTGGACGCATCATCGAGAAGGTCCGGCCGCAGCACGACTGCCGCATCCGCGTCGCGCAGCGCCTTTGTGGTGAGCGACGCCGGATCGACCATCTCGACGCCCACATCGGCATCCTCAACGGGCCGGAGCGCCCGCTCGATCCAGCGTGCACCGCGGTCGCCCTCAATGACCCCATCGATGGCGGACGCATCGCCGACCTGGTCGACAACCAAGACACTGAGCGCGCTGCCGCCATCGATCACCATGTGACGCACGTTGTCGGCAGGCTGCGCATCGTCAGCGGCGATCGACACGCTGACCGCATGGCCAGCGCCGGTGTCGCTGTCGGCTGCTGTTGGCAGCTGGATCGACGCATCCGCCGACGACTCGCGCTGCCCATCCGCCCATGGAACCGCGGCACGGGACGCCGCTATGCCTGCCTCAACGACGACCTCCTGCGAGAGAGATAGCGCAGCCGCAGAGGCGCTCCTGGACACGGCAACCCGGATCGCCTGGGCACCCTCTGGTGTCGACGGTCCGCGCGGCAACGACTCGAGTGACACGATCGCCGAGTTGCCGGGGTCATCCTGAACCGGCTCGTTCGTGACTGCAAGCAGCTCTGGGGGTACCTCGCCCGCAGATGCGGCATCGGCCTGTGCCGCTTCGCCCCAGCTGCCCACACGATGGTCCGAGCACACCGCGATCACCCGTCGGCGCCTTGTCTCCCCGTCGCGCGCGTCGGGCTCCCGCGCGGCCGCCATCCTGATCGCAGCCGCCATCTGGGACGGCAAGTGCGTGGGTGCAGCCGAGCGCACCGCCTCGCGAACCCGGTCGAGGTCCGATGTCGCGGGCCACACCGCCCTGCGAGGGCCGGCATCAGTGCTCCCCGCAAGCACCAGCGCGGCGCGATCGCCTGCGCCGAGCCCGTTGAGGATCGAGAGCGCCTGCGCCTGCGCACGCGCCAGCCCTGTGCTGCCACCTGAATCGCACTGCTGCGCGACTCCGTCATCGAGCACGATGACCGCATCAAGGCTTCCCAGGGCTCCAGCGCTCGCGGCACCTGCGCTTCGCCAGAGCGGCTCCGCCACCGCTGCCGCAACGCATGCCACCAGCAGGCAACGCAGCGCAAGGAGCACCCACCGCTCTATGCGGCGCCTGCGCTCGGTGCGCCTGATCGCCTCGCGAAGGATCGCCATCGCTGCCCACTGCACAGGCCTCTTGCGCCGCCTGAACAGAAGATGGATGAGTATCGGCAGCGCTACGGCCAGCGCGCCCGCCAGCAGCAGCCCGGGTGCCGCGAACGTCACCGTGCGCTCCTCCGCCTCGAGAATGACTCTCGGCGCGAAAGTGTCGCCGAGAGCACAGGACCGACCGACTCGTGGGTGTCGAACACCGCAAGGTCGAACCCGAAGTCGCGCGCCGCGCGACGCACCTCATCAAGGTGCGCCTGCAGCGCATCGAGGTATGCCGCCCTCGCCACACGCGTGTCAACGTCGACCGACGCCTCGCCTTCGAGTCCCTCGAAGGGCGCCTGCTCGTCCATCGCGAACTCAAGCTCCGCACGGTCGAGCGTGCAAAGCAGGATCGCGTCGTTCCCTCGGTGCGCGATGCGCGCGAGGCCGGCACGCACCTCGGCGGCAGGGGCGAGAAAGTCGCTGATGATGATGTAGAGCGCGTGGCTGTGGTTCTGAGCGAGCGCCTGGTCCGCCACCTTCGTCCACTGCACCGCACCCTCGACAGGCTCTGTCGCAAGGCAACGAACGATCGCACGCCACTGGTCAGGCGCGCCGGACTTGCGCACCCCGCCATGAAGCCCATCCGAGAAGATCGCCACGCCGACGCGGTCGCGCTGCGCAAGCGCGAGGAAGCTCACCGCTGCCGCCGCGGCCGTCGCATGGTCATACTTGGTCCAGCGGCTCGCGCCCTCCTGGGCCCGCGTTCCGCCCCAACCCTCCTTCGCGCCAAGGGTGCCGAACCGCATGGACCCGGAACCGTCCACAAGGACCACGATGTCGAGATTCGTCTCCTGCCGGTACTCCTTCACGTAGAGCTTGTCGGTGCGAGCGAAGACCCTCCAGTCGAGGTGCCGGATGCCGTCTCCTGGCGTGTACTGGCGGTGCGACGCGAACTCCACTGCGGCGCCCTGGCGCGGCGATGAGTGCATCCCGTTCATGGCACCCTCGACCACCATCTTCGCGCGAAGCTCGAATGGCGCAAGCTGGGCGAGAGTCTCAGGCGCGAGGTACTGCTCGGCGCGCATCACCCGTGGCGTCGGTTCAGCCACCGGAGGTCGCGTATCTGTCGAGGATCT
>CAYPOZ010000013.1:16079-17582 GCA_964412415.1 uncultured Isosphaeraceae bacterium
GGGGCATCTGCGCCGTCGATCGGCACCTCGCGCAGCAGCTCGGACACGACACGGTCCGTGTCCACCCCATCCGCCTGCGCATTGAAGTTGAGCACGACGCGGTGGCGCATGACCGGCAGTGCCACTGCATGGAGGTGCGCAGGCATCACATGCCGCTCACCCGCGAGGAGCGCCTTCGCCTTCGCCGCAAGCACAAGGAACTGGCTCGCGCGAGGTCCTGCACCCCATGAGACGTAGTCGCGCACGACCTTCGGCAGGTCGCTGTCCGCGGCAGGGCCCGGCGCACCGGTGCGCGAGCCGGTGCCGCGCGTGGCGCGCACAAGCCGAAGCGCGTACCGCACAAGGTGATCCGCGATCGGCACCTGCCGCACGAGTTCCTGGATCCGGATGCAGTCGGCTGCACCAAGCACGGGGGTCGGTTCCGCGTGGCTCGTGCCTGTGGTGCGCTTGACGATCTCCATCTCCTGCGACTCGTCCGGGTATCCGATGCGCACAAGGAACATGAACCGGTCAAGCTGCGCCTCAGGAAGCGGGTACGTGCCTTCCTGCTCGATCGGGTTCTGGGTCGCGAGCACGAAGAACGGCTTCGGGAGCATGTGCGTCACGCCGCCTGTGGTGACCTGGCCCTCCTGCATGGCCTCAAGCAAGGCAGCCTGGGTCTTTGGCGGCGTGCGGTTGATCTCGTCGGCGAGCACCACATTCGCGAAGATCGGCCCACGCACGAAGCGCAGCGACCGCGATCCCGATGTGCGGTCCTCCTGGATCACCTCGGAGCCAGTCACGTCTGAAGGCATGAGGTCCGGCGTGAACTGGATGCGCGAGAAGTCGAGCGAGAGTGTCTTGGCGAGGCTCGAGATGATCAGCGTCTTCGCGAGTCCGGGCACTCCCTCGACGAGCGCATGGCCTCCGCACAGGATCGACAGGAGCAGCTGCTCGAGCACCTCCTCCTGGCCGACAACGGCGCGTTCGAGCTCTCCCCTGATGGTCCGGTAGGCGTCACGCACGGCATCCGCCGCCGCGATCGGGTCACTTCCATGGAGCCGTGATGACATCGATTCGTCCATGGTGCCTCCGCGCGTTGCGCCGGTCGAGTATAGGTGCGTGCTGTGCCTGAACTGCCGGAAGTCGAGAGCATTCGACGCACGCTCGAGCGGTCGATCGCCGGTCAGGCGATCCGCGTCGCCCATGTGCAGCGCACCGACATCATCGGCACGCCAGGCAGGCTTCGAGCAGGACGCGGCCAATCGAGGTCCTGCGGCGCCGATTCGGCGATGCGCAATGCCCTACTCGACGGCGCATGTGCCTTGTCGATCGCGAGGCGAGGAAAGCAGCTTGCCGTCATCGCGGAGGATGGGCGTTCGCTTGTGGTGCACCTGGGCATGAGCGGCCGGCTTGTCGTTGAGCCGCATGGATCGGCTGCGCATCCGCCGCACACGCACGTCACGTGGCACGTGGGCGAGTCAAGCGCGATGCGTTTCACCGATCCCAGGCGCTTCGGCGCAC
>CAYPOZ010000013.1:17592-18504 GCA_964412415.1 uncultured Isosphaeraceae bacterium
ATGCGCATGACCTCGATGCTCACTGGTCAGACCTCGGTCCCGATGCGCTCAAGATCAGCGAGAGCGCACTCGCGCACGCGCTCACGTCGCGACGCACATCCATCAAGGCTGCGCTCCTCGACCAGTCGCTCATCGCCGGACTTGGCAACATCTACGTCGACGAGATCCTTCACCGGGCCGGCATCCATCCGCTGATGCGCTCAAGCCGCGCAGTTGCGCATGCAGGCACGATCATGCGGTGCATGCATGGGATCCTTGACGCTGCAATCGCAGCTGGAGGATCTACGCTCAGGGACTATGTCGATGCGACCGGTAACCCTGGTGGCTACGCAACCCTGCACCGCGTGTACGGGCGATCCGGCGAGCCTTGCGACAGGTGCCAGTCCACGATCAGGTCGGTAGCGGTTGCCGGTCGAACGACGGCTTTCTGCCCTGGATGCCAAGGACGCACACGTCCCTCCGTTCATTCCTTGTAATGAGAGAGTTCTCCCTCTTCCCTAGTAGAGGTGCTGTCACCTTGTGGACAACTCGCGGACCGGTGGGCGGATCGTCAGTCACAGCCTGGGTTTGCGAGCCAGCCTCCCGTATGGAGAGCATGTCGATCAGCGTCCCGCGCCACGCAAGAGCGTTCAGTGAGCGGACTGTAAGGAGGGGCAAGGGCCCAGACCCGGCCTTTGACCCGCATCATGCGGGCTAGAGACCGACACCCCCGCACCCGCAGGAGACCGATTGTCCACATCGAACAGACAGGGGTACGGTCACTCGCCGCGGGCGCCGAGAACGCCCTCGAGGCGCTCGACGGCCTTGCCTACGTCCGGATCCTGGTCACGGCGCGAGCCGATCGTGCGGATCGCGTGCAGCACGGTCGTGTGGTCGCGGCCGCCGAAGTAGCCGCCGATCTCCTCGAGCGAG
>CAYPOZ010000013.1:18514-19939 GCA_964412415.1 uncultured Isosphaeraceae bacterium
CCTCAAGGCTGTAGCGCGTGTACTTGCGCGCGAGCCACATGCAGACCTGGCGAGGCAGCGCCACGGACTTGTGCCGGCGCTTGCTCATCAGGTCGCTGAGCTTGATGTCGTAGTACTTGGTCACCGCATCGATGATCGTCTGGATCGACGGCTGGTTTGGCACCGTGCCTGAGGGATCCTCCGAGAGCGCAGCCTTCGCTGCATCGAGCGTGATCGCGATGCCGTTGGCCATCGCGTAGCCGCGCACCTTCGTGAGCGCACCCTCGAGCTCGCGGATGTTGGAGTCGATGCGCGCCGCGATGTACGCAGGCACCTCGTCAGGAAGCTCGAGGTTGTGCAGCTTCGCCTTCGCGCGGAGGATCGACACGCGCGTCTCGTAGCAGGGCCGGTCCATGCGCGCCACGAGCCCGCAGTTGAAGCGGCTCACGAGGCGCTCCTCGAGGTCGGGGATCTCGTTGGGCGCGGCATCCGAGGAGAGCACGATCTGCCTGCTGGTCTGGTACAGGCTGTTGAACGTGTGGAAGAACTCCTCCTGCGTCTGCTCGCGCTTGGACAGGAAGTGGATGTCGTCGATGACAAGCATGTCCGCAGTCCGGAACCGGTGGCGGAACTCGTGCATGCGTCCCACCTTCACGCACTCGTGGAAGAGGTCGATGAAGGTGTTGCACGACAGGTAGAGGATCTTCGCCGACGGCCTCTGCTTCAGGATCGTCGCAGATTGCGTGCAGCAGGTGCGTCTTGCCGAGCCCGACGCCGCCGTGGATGAAGAACGGGTTGTAGGCGCGGCCGGGGTTTCCGGTCACCGCCTGCGCCGCCGCGTGCGCGAGCCTGTTGCCGGGACCGACCACGAAGGTGTCGAAGGTGTAGTCCGGCGACAGAACCATCTGGTCATCGAAGCCAGGGAGCGGATCGCCGGGCACCGAGTCCCGGGAGGACTGCGTCACACCAGCCTTCCGCTCCTCGGCGCCGTCGCTGCCGACAAAGCGCACGGCGAGGAGCCGGCCAGTCGCGGCCTGTGCGGCCTCGGTGAATGGCTGGATGCAGCTTCGCTGCAGGTAGCGGAGACGAACAGGCTCGGTCACAAGCAGCCGCAGCACGCCACCCTCGATCTCGAGCGGCTCGATCTCGTCGAACCAGTGGCGGCAGATGTCGGCGTGATGTCGGCGGAGATAGGCGTTCAGCGCGTCCTTGAGTTCCGCGTCGACATGAGGCATGGGCCAGTTCCTTCAGATGTGCGCACCCGTGCGCATCGCGCGAGCGATGACCCCCACAGTCCGTTGGGGCGAGCCCGGCAAAATTAGGGTCGGGTGCGGCAGACCGTCAACCGCCAAGTCCAAATTGCGCGCCTATCCCTCGGCGTCAGCGCCTGGTGACGCTGCGCCTGCTGCCTCGGCGGCACTGCCGGACTCGGCAGCGGATGCCTCC
>CAYPOZ010000013.1:19949-22210 GCA_964412415.1 uncultured Isosphaeraceae bacterium
CTGGTGCTCGAGCCTCATCCGGTTGGTGCGGTGGTCCATCAGCATGTGCACGCGGCCTGCCTTCTCGCCCGCGACCTCGTCGAGCCGCTGGCGCGCAAACGACAACATCGTGCGTCGCGAGATGTGCGTGACCACAACATGCTCGGCTTCCCACGACTCGAGCAGCGTCCCGAGGTCCTCCACGTGCAGGTGCCTGCCGATGCGCGCACGGTCACGGTGCTCGGAATCGAAGAAAGTGCACTCGGTAACGATGATCCTTGCATGCCGGATCTCGTCACAGAGCAGGTGAGGCCCAGGCTCGGTGTCGCCTGTGTAGGCCACGAGCGGGATGTCCACGGACCGCGTCACCGGCTCGCCACGCATGCGGAGCTCGCGGATGCGGTCCTGTGGCTGTCCCACGAGGTCCTCGCGCAGCTTGTGGCGTCGCTCGATGACCGAGAATCCAAGGGCAGGAATGCCGTGGCTAGCCTCAAGCGCGCGGAGAAAGATGTTCGGCTTGAGCTCGAACTCGTCGCCGGGCCGCGCCCCGACCACCTCAAATGGCGTCTCCTGCCGCTCAAGGTCCACCCATGAGCGCATCATTGTCCGCAGCGGGTCGGCCATCGGAGCGGGACAGACGCATCGTCCGGTCCCGAGCTTCTGGAAGAAACGCTGCGAGAAGTAGTACGGGAGTCCGGCAATGTGGTCCATGTGCGAGTGGCTCAGCGCGACCGTGGGTGCCGGAAGCACAGCCCTTGGGCAGAGACCGATATCAAACACGACATCGAGCTCAGGAACATGGATCACCGACTGTTCGCCCGCCACCGAGATCCCCTGCACCCTGTAGGGCGGCAGGTAGAGGAAGCCCAACTGGCCTTCTTTCTGGGGTGGCTTGGGAACCATTGCGGGAATCTGCCATGCTAGCGGGGTTGCGCTTGCGCGCACGGTGCCTGCATTCGACACTTGAGGTCAGAGTCCCTCATGGGCAGCGCAGACCTCCCCAAGCTTCTGGCGATCGATGACTCGGAGCTCATCCACCGGCTCCTCCGGTCGCGGCTCGCGTCGGAGAGGCTCGAGCTCCACTGCGCGATGAGCGGCCGCGACGGGTTGCGCGTGGCGCGCATGCTCAAGCCCGATGTGGTGCTCCTTGACGTCGACCTCGGTGACATGGACGGATTCGACGTGCTCGTCAGCCTCAAGGAAAACCCCGAGACGCAGGACATCGCGGTGATCTTCGTCAGCGCAGGCACCGACACCGCCAGCAAGGTCCGGGGCCTCGACCTCGGCGCAGTCGACTTCATCACCAAGCCATTCGACATCGTCGAGCTGAAGGCCCGGCTGAGGTCGGCGCTGCGCGTTCAGCACCTCATCCAGATGCTTGCGCAGCGCGCGCAGATCGATGGCCTCACCGGACTCTGGAACCGCACCTACTTCGACCGCCGGCTCAACGACGAGTTCAGCGAGGCCGTGCGCCACGGGCGGCCGCTCTCGCTCGTGATCGTCGACATCGACAACTTCAAGCAGACCAACGACCAGTACGGCCACATGTTCGGCGACACGGTGCTCGAGCGCTTCGCGCAGATCCTCTCGAGCGGCCGGGCGAGCGACGTGGCATCACGCTACGGTGGCGAGGAGTTCGGCATCATCCTGCCGAACATCGCGGCCGCAGAGGCGATCGAGGTCGCCGAGCGCTACCGCGCCCAGCTCGAGGCAACTACATGGGCTGACCATCCTGGCCTTGTGGTGACGGGAAGCTTCGGCGTGTGCGATCTTGAGCGGCTCGGTTCGCCGGCGTCGGTGGACCGGCTCTTCGCCACAGCGGATGCGGCGCTCTACCGGGCGAAGCAGGGTGGCCGCAACCGGGTTGTGGTCGCGGAACCTGCAGTCAGCCGCGTATAACGCGACGCCATGCCGGTAAGGCACGACGAGGCGGTGTGCATCCGCCACTGGGACTACTCGGAGACGTCGCAGACCGTCGGGCTGTACAGCCGCGGGTCAGGACTTCTGCGCGCCATCGCGAAGGGCGCGCGACGTCCGCGGGGCGCCTTCGGCGGCGGCATCGATCTGCTTACGCGCGGCGAGTTCGGCGCCATCGTGACCTCGGGAAGCGAGCTCGCGAGCATGGTCGAGTGGACGCTGCTCGAGACGTTCCCGCACCTTCGCATTTCGATTGAGGCGAACAGGATCGCCTACTACGCGGCAGACATGGTCGGCCGCATGAGCGTGCTGCATGACCCGCATCCGGATCTCTACGACGCGCTGGTGCAGCTGCTCCGAGATGC
>CAYPOZ010000013.1:22220-25786 GCA_964412415.1 uncultured Isosphaeraceae bacterium
GCGGTTGGCAGCCGCGGCTTGATGCGCAAGGCGCACCCGCGGACGGCGTGGTTGCATTCGATCCGCGTTCGGGTGGCACCGTGCCGGGAAGCCCGGAGGGGTCATGGAAGGTCCGGGTGAGCACACTCGAGGCGATCGGCGGCGTCATTGGGGGCCAGCCGCTGCCTGCAGGGGCAACGGCGCCGATGGACCGCGCGAACCGGCTTCTCGCCGCGTACCTGCGCGACATGCTGGGCACCGAGCCAGACACCATGCGACTGCTGTTTGGCGCGCTGGCGCGCTCCTAGCATCACGGTCCATGCCCGTTACCTACAGGGAGACATTCCTTCCCAATGGCCTCCGCGTCGCTGCGGAGATCGACTCGAGCGCGCACACATCGGCGGTAGGCGTCTTCGTGCGCACAGGCGCGCGCGACGAGCCGACCGAGCTCATGGGCGTGAGCCACTTCCTCGAGCACATGATGTTCAAGGGATCGGCAACCCGCACCGCCACCGAGGTCAATGACGCGTTCAACGCCATCGGTGCGGACGCCAATGCGTTTACCTCGAGCGAGATGACCGCGTACCACGCGCACTCGCTGCCGGAGCATCTCACACGCTCCACGTCGCTCGTGCTGGACCTGCTCCGGCCTGCGCTGCGCCAGGCGGACTTTGACGAGGAGAAGGGGGTGATCCTCGAGGAGATCGCCATGTACGACGACAACCCGTTCTGGGTCGTCTACGAGCGGGCGATAGAGGCGTACTACCGCGCGCACCCGCTGGCGCACCGCGTCCTCGGCACGCGCGAGTCGATCACGGCACTGACGCGTGACCAGATGCACGGGCACTTCGCCTCGAGGTACTCGCCAGGCAGCAGCGTCCTGGTCGCCGCGGGCAATGTCGACTTCGACGCCCTGGTGTCGCTCGCGCAGCGCGAGACGTCAGCGTGGGCAGGTGCCGGACAGAGGCGCGTGCCCACTGCGCACCGTCCCGAGCTGTCCAAGTTCATGCATGGGATGGAGAAGGCGACGCGCGGGTACATGCTGATGATGTGGCCGAGCGTGTCGGGCACGGACCCCGCCCGCTATGCGGCGTCGCTGTGCACGCAGATCCTCGGCGACAGCGGCGGATCGCGCCTGCACTGGTCGCTGGTGGAACCCGGCATCGCCGAGGAAGCGGATGCAGGCTTCGATGGACGTGACGGCTCGGGCGAGTGCATCGTTTCCGTGGCATGCGAGGTGGATGCCCTCGAGCGCGTCGAGGAGATCGTGCGCCGCGAGTGCGCAGCGCTGTCCGGCTCGATCACCGATGACGACCTCATGCGTGCCAAGGCCAAGATCGCGACGGGCGTGGCGCTCGGGGGCGAGAGGCCGGCGGGACGAATGCGTCGGCTTGGCGGCGTGCTCACGACACGCGGCACCTACGTGAGCCTTGAGGACGAGATGGCGACGATCGAGGCGCTCACGGTGAGCGACCTTCGCGAGCACCTCGAGGCGTATCCGTACGAGCCTGTCGTTGTGGGTTGCGCGGTGCCCCCTGAACGCGCGGCGTAGGCGGTTCACCAACGGTGGCAGCGGCAGTGGCTGGCCTACAGGAACCTGATCCCGGCCTCGTGGTGCCCAATGTCGCCGAACGGGGTGCGCACCGGCCGTGACCATGCCACGACGAATGCTCGGTCGAGCCTCACCTCCCCGAGCGCACCGGTCACGCGACCTGTGGCGCCCTCGGGGAGAGAGGCGTGAGTCCGTAGCCGCAGGCCGTGTCCGCTGACGTCGAGTGCCTCGTGCGACCCTGGGTGTGACGGGTCATGGTGCCAGCGAACAGTGACCGCCATGGCGGTGTGAGCGCGGCTGTCGAGGCGGTGTTCGTCGGCGAGCGCGGCTTCTGCGGCGCGGCGTAGCGCCGCTCGTACAGATGGAACTGGGTCCATGACCAGAGAGTGCGATGCGCTCACGCCCTGCGCAAGCGGATTGCACGCCAATTGCCGCGCGAAAATCGCGCGAAAATATGCGGGTCCGGCTTGCCGGCGCCTCGCGCTCAGCGGCGCGAGAGCTGGCGTGCCTGCTCGTCGGCGCGGTAGGAGCTGCGCACGAGAGGTCCGCTCTCGCACACCGCAAACCCGCGCGCAAGCGCCTCCACCTTGAACATCGCGAACGTGTCAGGGTGCACCCAGCGGTCCACAGGAAGGTGGTTGCGCGTGGGCTGCAGGTACTGGCCAACCGTGAGCACGTCGCAGCGGCTTGCGGCCTGCACGTCATCCATGAGGTCGAGCACCTCGTCGTCGCGCTCGCCGATGCCCACCATGATGCCTGTCTTGGTCACGAGGCCGCTCGCCTTGAACTGCCGAAGCACATTGAGCGAGCGCTCGTAGCGCGCCTGCGGCCGCACTGCAGGGTGCATGCGCCGCACGGACTCCATGTTGTGGCTGATGATCTCAGGGCGCGCATCGCACACCGCCTGGATCGCCCTCTCGTCGCCGCAGAAGTCACCGACGAGCACCTCCACGCTCATGCCCGGGCACGCGCGGTGCACGCGCTCGATCGTCTCTGCCCAGATCGCCGCGCCGCCGTCCGGAAGCTCGTCGCGGTTGACGCTCGTGATCACCACATGGTTGAGCTGCATGAGCGCGAGGCTCTCAGCCACACGCCGCGGCTCGTCGGTGTCGAGCGTGGCTGGCTTTCCGGTCTTCACGTTGCAGAAGCCGCATGACCTCGTGCACGTGTCGCCAAGGATCATGATCGTCGCGCTTCCGCGGCTCCAGCACTCGCCCATGTTCGGGCAGGACGCCTCCTGGCACACGGTGTGCAGGCGGTGCTCGTCGATGATCGCCTTGAGCCGGTGGTACCCCTCGCCGCCCGGCACCTTTGCGCGCAGCCAGTCCGGCTTGCGCTGGGGCACGCGGTGGTGCACTCCGCCCTCCTGGTTGTTGAGAACGAATGCCGAGAGCGGCACGATGGCGGGACCCGTCTGCCGTGCGGTGTCGCCACCGAGCGGGCGCGGGTGCCGCGCCACGGTGCGCTCTATCGATGACTGGTTCGGCAGCTGCGACATCACGGCGCTCCTCGCACAGGGGCT
This sequence comes from uncultured Isosphaeraceae bacterium, assembly GCA_964412415.1. Lineage (GTDB taxonomy): Bacteria > Planctomycetota > Phycisphaerae > Phycisphaerales > SM1A02 > ZLKRG44. The sequence goes on from CAYPOZ010000013.1 coordinate 25,274, forward strand.
GGCTTGACGAAGAACCTGTCGGGCACGAGCACGATCCGGCGATCCTCCAGGTCCACAAGCTCAAGCACCCCGCCGATCCAGTTGAAGCTGGGGAACTCGCTGCCCATCGAGTCGAGGCCGACGACGATCACGCCCTCCTTCACCTGCCACGTCCACGTGGCGTCGGTGCTCACGCCCTCGGACCACCCTCGGCACCGTCCATCCGGGCTGAACCAGATCCTCTCGTACGTCGCGATGGAAGGGTCGCTGCGCCCGGCATCAACGCGCCACATGCCGAACAGCGGCGACGCGGCCTGATCCACCGGCACAGGCCGAAGGCGTGGCCGTCGGCGGGTCGTCGACGCACTGCCGGACGGGCTCCCGCTCGGCGACTCGCCTGCCGCTCCCGTCGTGTCAGAGTCGGATCGCGCAGCCGACGTCGGCGAATCCGATGGCCGGCGGATGGCGCGAGGCCGGGTTGGCGCAGGCCGCGCGGGCGCACTCTCGCCAGGAGTCAGTGCCACAGGGTCCGCC
>CAYPOZ010000014.1:0-10650 GCA_964412415.1 uncultured Isosphaeraceae bacterium
GCGGGCGACACCCTGCGGCTGCTCGCGATGGACTTGGCTACGCCCGACCTGCGCAATACCGAGTTCGGGGGCCGCAGGGAGGGACTGCCGAAGGACCTGGCGTCCGATCCACGGCAGTCGATCGTGGACATCGCCAGCTTTCTCAAGGTCGGCGAGCAACCTGGCATCGCACGTTGGCATCAGGGTGACTGTGCGCTGGTGTGGTGGGGCTCTGGCGCCACCGGTCCCTGGCGACTCACGCTTGCGCGACCTGCGAGTCCCTAGACTCGCGCGATGGCTGAACCCCGCAGCGCGACCGCACGACTCTCCGTGCCCGCTGCGGATGGGCTCCTGCTCTTCACCGCGCTGATCTGGGGCGTTGGATTCGTCGCGCAGCGCATCGCGGCGCGCGACATGGGAGATACGCCGTTCACGTTCAACGCGGCGCGCTTCGCGGTCGGCACGCTGTGCCTCGTGCCGATGCTGATCGGCCGCCGCGGCGCGTTCTCGTTCCCTGCCATCGCCGGCGGCATCGCGGCCGGACTGGCGATGGCGATCGCAAGCAGCCTTCAGCAGGCGGCGATGTCCACCGTCACGGCGGGCACCGCAGGCTTCATCACGGGCACCTACGTGATCTGGGTCCCGATCATCGGGATCGCGCTTGGGCAGCGTGCGGGCGCACGCGTCTGGATCGGCGCTGCCTGCGCGCTTGCAGGACTGTGGGTCCTTGGCACTCCACCTGCGCCAGACACGGCGTCCACGACCGAGCTCTCGAGGTGGATCCCCATCCACCTCTCGCGCGGCGAGCTCCTCGTGCTCGGGTGCGCGGTCGCGTGGGCCTTCCATGTGCACGTGATCGGATGGGCTGCGCACCGCGCCGACGCGTTCGGCGTCTCGTTCGTGCAGTTCGCGTGCACGACCGCCGCCAGCGCCACATTCTCGATCGCGCTCGAGGAGCCGACGCTCGAGATGCTTCACGCCGGGATGTGGCCAATCATCTTCAGCGGCGTCTTTGCGATCGCCATCGCGTTCACGCTTCAGGTGGTGGCGCAGGGCGTAGCGCCGCCGGCGCACGCCGCGATCATCCTCTCGCTCGAGAGCGTCTTCGCCGAGATCAGCGGCACGCTGTTCCTCAACGAGGGATTCGACCGCCAGAAGTGGCTTGGCGCTGGGCTCATGTTCGCAGGCGCGCTGATCGCGACCGTCACTGGACTCCGCCCTGCCCCGCTACAACCCCAATGCGATTCCCGACCTGAATCGGAATCGGGTTGATCGCGTATCCGCGCTCGACAAGCGCGCGCTCAAGGCGCTTGTACTCGCCGAACGAGTCCGCCCATACCGCAATCTCAAGCCGCACATCCGCGGGCATCTGCCGTCCGATCAGCTTTGCGATGGCTGCATCGACATCCGCATCTGCTCCAAGCGGCATGCCTTGAGGCGGCGCCTCCGTCCCCATGATCGAATCCACACGAAGCGAGGAGACCTGGCCGAACGCGACACCGAGCGTCACCGGCATTCGCATGTCCGGCCTGAACCTCGAGAGCCTGATGAAGTCAGGTGTCTTCTGCGGCCTGGCTGCGAGCGCAAGAAGCTGCGCATCGACCACGCGCTTGCGGGCCTCGGTCTCCTCGAGCTCGCGCTTGCGCGCCTCAAGCTCGGCGCGCAGTGCGCTGATTGACTGCTGAAGCGCCGCGTTGCGCGTGCGCAGCCGCTCCTCCTCGGCGAGCAGCGCATTCCACCGCTCGACGAGCGCGGGGTCCCCCGCGGGCGGCATCTTCGCAAGTGCCTCAAGAAGCCCGCGCAGCTCGCTCTCGGCGTCGAGGGCAGCCTGTTCCGTCTCGGCTGCCTTCGCCTCCACGACCTTGGGGTCCGCGCGCGCATCATCATCCTTCGAGAAGATGAGGATCATCATGAGCAGCAGCATGATGACGCCGAGCGTGTTGCAGAGCGCATCGAGGAAGAGCCCGAACGGGTCCGTGCCGATGGCGCCACCCTTGCGTCCGCGCCGGTGGACGCGCGCCACTGTCGCCACCGATGCCGGAATCGCCAGCGGCCACGGACACGGCGCCGGCACATCGGGTGCACCTGCATCATGCGGGGATCCGAGATTGCTGCTTGCGCGCATGTCCGCCCGCTCGAGGAGTTCGGGATCCGGCAGGCGCGCTCCGGGCTGGGGCGCAGGCTGCGGCAACTCCTCCTCCGGTCGCTCGAAGAAGCCGCCGCTGGCACGGTCCCACAGCTGCCAACCGACCTCGTACCCGCGTCCCATGAACGCCGCGCGAAGGTCGCGGAACCGGTCGAGCCCATCGGGCCACACGACGAAGAGCCCGTACCACTCCGTGCGCGGATGCGCCGCGAGCAGCTTCGCAAGGCAGTCGATCGCCTGCTTGCCCGTGCCCTCGCACGTCGCGAACTCCACCGGCATGCGCCTCTCGTCGAGCGTGCCGATCACGATCATGTCGGGCCTGAGCTCGACGAGGAGTGGCTTGAGCGGTTCAGCCGGACCCTCGAATGCACGCACGCGCGAGCGCATGATGCGGTCAGCCTCCGCCTCGCGCCGGCGTGCGATGTCGCGCTCCGTCGCCTTGGTCTCGGTCTGCACCACCAGGAGCCGGTCCTCGATGGCGCGCAGCTCGGCGTCACCCGACGATGCAACCTGCTCGAGCGCAGCGACGCCGTCGCGCTCGGGCGCAACAAGCCTCTCCATCCGCGCGACGAGGTCCGCCGTGACGTTGGGTGTGGCCTGCCTCTCCTGCAGAGCCTGCCGTGCCTGCGCGATGGCGGACTGCGCGCGCTCGAGCCTGACGCGCGCCTGGTCGGCGCGGCCCTCCTGCGACATCGGCGCGGGAGCCGCGCGCTTGCGAAGCGACATCTCGTCGCCGAGCGGCTCGAGCGCGATCACGAGAGTGATCAGCACCATCAGCGCTGTCACGCTTGCGATGATGTCCTGGAACGAGAAGAAGGAAAGCGGCGCGTCCTTGCTCTGCTTCAGCTCCGTTCCGGCCATGCGTCACTCCTCCAGTCGTCGATCGCTCACCAGTCGACGAGCTTGAGGCGCGCCACGATGTTCTCGTGGCAGTACGCCTGCACGTCGGCGAGGAAGTCCTCCTCGAGGGAGTACACCCATGTGGTGAGGAGCTGCACCACGACAGTCGCAAGGAGCGCCACAAGCGTGGTGTCGAACTTCGTCGCAAGGCCGGCCATCACAGGCCCGAGACGGTCCTTGATGCTCGACGCCGACTCGCCCCCGGTTGCGTCGAGCACGTTCTGGAACGCGCCGATCGCCTGGCCAAGGCCAAGCACCGTTCCGATGAACCCCATCACCGGGATTGTCCAGATGAGCACCCGCAGTGCGGTGTACCCCGCATCGACCTGGGCCGAGTCCGAGTGCGCCTGCGAATCGAGCACGACGCCCACATCTCGCGCCTCGCCGATGTTGCCGAGATTGGAGAGCGACACCCAGACGCGGTTGAAGAGCGTGAACTCGCGCGGACGGTCAACCTTGGCGCGGATCCGCTGAAGCACCTCGGGTGCGGTGCCTGGCGAGAGCACCCAGTCGCTTCGCGTGGGGAAGATGCCGGTCACCTTGAGCGCACGGCGCTGGATCCGCAGCTTCGCGAGCTTCACGAACAGGATCAGCAGGCACCAGAACGAGAACCCGATGCTGGCGAAGTTCGTCCACGACCGGGTGAGGATGTGGTTGACCCTCGACTCCGGGAAGAAGCTCAGCAGGAGCCAGACCGCGGACGTCAGCACGAGGGCGACGCCGCACCAGAGTGCGCCCGAAGGTCGCGTGCCACGCGAGCTCGACATGCCCACCATGCATTCGGGATCGCCTGAGGCTGCATCGAGCCGTGAGGTTGCAGTGTCGGAATCGGAGTGTGCGCTCATGTGTTCGTCATCCCCGGTGTCGGTGCGAGTGCAGGTGGTGCGTACGGCACCGCGCCATCGTCGCGCCGTGCAAGGTACGCGAGCGTGCACTGGCACAGCAGCACCGCGACCACGCGCACCGCGTCGAGCACGGCAAAGCGCGTGCCGCTGGAGGGCGGGACTGGGGTGGCGGCCAACGACGCCAGTCCGTCGCAGATGATTGCGCCGCATGCCATGACGACCGCGCCGCACGGGACCATCGTTGTCCACTCGTCAGGTCCCGCGAGCCGCAAGCGGATGACGGTCGTGACCGCCGCAGCGCCGCCAGCCAGCATCAGCAGCGTGCACGCCATGGCGGGTGCGCCGTCGCGCACGAAGATCGAGACCGCTGCCAGGATGATCGACACCGCGCCGAGCGCAGCGAGCGCGATGCCGTTGCCGCCCACCGGACGCCGCGCGCCAGCAGGCATGCGCACCGGCACTGCCGGGCGCTCCACCGAACGCACCACCGACAACGCGGCGGCCGGGATGAGCGCGCATGAGGCGATCGTCCACACGCCACCCGCCATTCCGCTTGCCCACGCGGCCACCGCGAGCACCATCGACGCAACCGCGCTCGCCGTCAGCACCACCAGCCGTCCGGTCCCCGCCGAAAGCCAGATCGCGACAGATGTCGCCAGCGTGCACGCGGACACGAGTGCCCACGCCACCGCCGCCGTCACGAGCCCTCCACCGCCGAGGTCCCACAGGCGCACCACATGCCACCACCAGAGCGGACCTTCAGCATCGCGCGACATCGGAAGTCCGCAGGTCACGCCGAGGGTCAACGCACACGACACGTGCGCCGGCCACGCCGCCACAAGCGCACGGACCGCTGAAGCGGCGGCCGCGCCTAGCCCCTCCGATGCCGGCTCTGCCAGGGCATCGGAGCTCCACTCGTCCAGGCCGCCTGCATCGAGCGGCGCCAGCGAGATCGGACCGCCTTGGCCTGGAGGCACCGGCGACCCGTCCTCCGCGTAGATCTCCGTGCACCGCCGCGCCGCCATCCAGTTCTGCCCGTCGCGCGACACGCTGTGCGCAGGCGTGACACTTCCGCGCACGGCACGCCGCCGCATCTCGTCAAGCGAGAATGGGCCTTCGCTGCGCCGCCCAAGCCTGAGCCAGTAAGAGTCGGACATGCGTCAGGGTTCCGACGGCTCGGGCATCGCCTCGACCTTGCCGCCGAACAGCAGCGTCCCTGCAGGCAGCGAGTCGGTCGACTGGTCGAGCGCCGTCGCACCGTCCGCCGCCACTTCGCCGATGCGCTGGATGCGAAGCGATCCGCCACGGGCCTCCATCACGGCGTAGAGCGTGCATGGCCTCCTGCCTGCAGCCTTGCTCGCAATCAGTGCACGCGCCGCGCCATCACCGACCCTGTCGAGCATCCCCACCGGTTCGATGCGCGTCTCGTTCATCCACTTGCGCACATCCGCGAGTCTCCGCTCGTGCCGCCGCTGAAGACCCGCAACGTCCACCGCGCCCTTCACCACGCCAGCCGCCTCGCGAGACTCTGGCCTCGACAGTGGCTTGCCGGGAACGATCCACTGCTCCGGCCCCAGCTGAAGCCTCTTGATCGCCGCGATGGCATCGCTCATCGGTCCCGCAAGGTGAGGGGCACCAGCCATGCCCTCCTCCATGAGACGCTCGAGGAGCATGGCCTTGAGCACCGGATCCATCGCCTCGCTGCCGCGGATGCGGTCCATGACCGCGAGCAGCGTGCCCACGCTGCTGCTGCCGCGCGCGCCGCGGATCATCGGCCTGATCTGATCGAACACTGTCGCCTGCGGGCTCGGTCCGGAGTACGCGATCTCCGACACCTCGAGCGCCTCCGCCTGCGTGCGCCCCTGCGGAGACACCATCACCGTGAACACGCGCTTGCCGCCTGCGGCATCGGTCGGCGCCTTCGCAGTTGGGTCGTAGTAGTAGCGGGTGCCGTCCTTGAGCTCGACCATGTGGAGGCGAGTCACCGGATTCAGCGTGATGAGGTCCTCGAGCATCTGGACCCACGGGTCCTGGGGCAGGCAAAGCTCATGGGCGGCCTTGAGGCCAGGGGTCCACGGCGACTGCGGCGCCGCCCCCATCGCGCGGTCGATCTCCGCTGCCGTTCGGGAGCGCTCGTTCCTGTCGCCCGCGTCGAGGGACTTGGACACGCGCACTGCAATGTCCGGAAGCGTCATCGTGTCGCGCCATGCGCCCTCGCTGAGCACCGCCCTGCTGAAGTCCGCTGACCGCTGCGAGTTCGGGTAGTCCCTCACGAACTCGGCGAGCGCCGCAGGAAACGAGCCTGTCGCGCGCTCGGCGACCTGCGCAAGCGCACGGCTCTCCGACTCCTCGGCCGACCGCATGGCGCGCTCCCGCGTCATGATGTCGCGCTGCATGCCGATGCGGGACATGAGCCTCTGCATCGCCAGCTGCGCGTCAGGTCCCGCGGCGCTGCCGCGCGAGAGCCGCTCTGCCTCGGTCGCGATGCGCGAGAGCTCCTCGTCCTTGCCCTCGCCGCTGCCCTCGATCGCGCGCAGCCGCTCCGACAGGCCGTTCACCTGACTCATGAAAGCGTCGTCGACCGCACGCTGGCGGCGGGTCCGCTCGGCCGAGTTGCTCGTGATCCACTGCTCGGCCCGCGCGCGCTGCTCCGCCGTGCGCGCCGCCTTGAGCGCAACGTCGCCAAGCTCTGCCCGCGCACCCTCCGTACGGGGGTCACCTGCAGCCGAAAGCGATTCCTCGAAGGACCTGTCCTGCGCGTCGCGGTCGGCGCGTGCGGCGGCTACCCGCTCGCGCACCGCGCCGATCTCCTCACGCTCCCCGATCCACGGCGCTGCACCAGCAGCGTCTGACACGATCCGCTCCGCGCCGTCGATGTCGCCCGACTTGAGCGACCTCTCTGCCGAAGCGACCAGCCTGTCCAGCTCCGTCTCACGCTGGAGCGCCACGGCCCACCACGCACCACCTGCCGCGAGACCGGCGATGGCAAGCACCGCCGATGCGACGATGGCGGCCTTCACGCGCGAACTGCGTCGGCGTTCCGACATGATCCGCCGCTCGACGGATGCCCGCACCGCGTCGGATACCGAGAGTCCTGCGCTGTCGCACTCAAGCAGCGCACGCTCGAGCTCTGGCACAGTCGCCGACCCTGAGAGCGCGAGCGACTCGAGCCGCTCGACACGGTCGCGCTCGTCGCACGCACGCACATGCGCACGCTCGCGCTCGGCGACCCACTGCGCAAGGGGCTGCGCCCGCTCGCGCACAGCCTCTGGCATGTCGCCTCCAAGCGCATGCACCTCCATCACTGTCGCCTCGTACCGGTCAAGCGACTCGCGAGCCGCGCCGGCGTCACCGCGCATCACGCACGCCTCAAGCTCGTCGAGCTCGAGGCCGGCTCGCCGCGCGGCATGCCTTGCCTCGAGGGCGCTGCACTCCGTCTCTGCGGTCGCTCGGCGCGCGGAGATGTCGCGGTCGGACCAGTCCGGACGCCGAAGCTCGTCACGCACGATGCACGCCGCAGGCGCATCATCGCGGCCGATGGCCTCGCGCAGCCTGTCCATGAGCTCCTTCAGGGCCGCCTGCTCGAACGCGCGCACGTCCTCGTCGCGCACCGATGCCGGATCGACTCGGCGGAGCGCCCACATCGTGCGAAGCCGCTCGAATGCGGGAGCGTGGGCGAGGTTCTGGTACCTCAGCCTCCGCATGAGCTGGTCCACGCGCGGATCCTCGGCCTCGGCGACGCCCTCGCTGAGCTCGTGCACGAGTTCCGCGTCGATCAGCTGCGGCACCGGGAGCCCGCGCTCCATGCAGCGCTTGCGCCAACGCGCCATCACGGGGTCCGACAGCGCAGCGGCGGTCTCGGTCAGCACTGGCCGAACGTCCACGATCACCATCGCCTCGCCGCGGAGGCCCTGCCTCATGAGGTCAATCGCACGCACAAGCCGCTCGCGCGTGTCGGCGCATGCGCGCACCACCTCCTGCGCAAGCGCCAGCTCCGCTGCGGCCTCCATGGTCGCACCGGAGAGCGATCCCTTGACCGCATCGATCAGTTCGCTGGTCCGCCTCACGGCATACCTCGCGCCGGCGCTCCGGCTCCGGCTCCGCCCGAAGGCGTGCCTCGCTGCTGCCGCCTCGCGTCGACGCCTGAGGGGGCGCCGTCCTTCACAGTGATGGCGATTGTCGCGTACTCGCGCCCCGTGACTGCATCGACCAGGCACGCGATGATGGGCTCGTCCGTCGGGCGGATGCGCTCGCTCGCTGCGGCCTTGCGGAGCTCGTCGAGCTCCGCCTGCTGCGCAGCGCGCTCGGCGCCGAGGATGGCCTGCTGGTCCGGCGGTGCTCCCTTGAGAAGCTCGTCGGTGATCGCGATCGCCTCCGTGACGCGGGCAAGGCGCACACCCGACGGTGTCATCACGCTCGCGCGCACCTGCGCGGGCACGTCGGTCACCTCGATGTCGATCATCGTGTCTGGATAGGTCGCTACACGCACGCCCATCTCCGTGCGGTCAATCTCCATGAGGAACGGCCCCGCGCCCATTGTGCCATCCGCTGGCATTGGCGTGGCCTTGGGGACGGCGAGCCGTGTGCCCCCGGGCACGTCGGCAATCCCGACCGTGGCCGCGGCGCGGTCCGTGGTGCCGAGCTCGATGCTGAGCTTCTGCGGCTCTGTCCCTATCTGGATGACGCTCCCATCCTCAAGCGTCACAGCGAATGAGTTCGTCATCATCCAGCTCGCGAGCGCCTTGAGCGACTTCTCGAACGCTGCGCCCGGCACAGGCATGCGCTGCCATGTGATCACAGGTCCGACCCACTGCAGCGCCGCGATGTCGCGCGAGATTCCGCTTGAGCTCGTGCCGGAGATGCGCAGCGAGGCCGTCCCCTCCTTCGATTCAAGCGGCGGCGCAAGCTTCGCGCCTGGCGCAATCGACTTGATGCGACCGGATAGCGGCGGGCATGCGATGGTCTCGCCGGTCACCTGTCCGAACCCGTCAGCCTTCCACGTGAACGCTGCGCGCGGGAGCACAAGCGTCGGGCCTTTGGGTGCCGAGGGTGCTGGGGGTACCGAGGCCGATGGGGGTGCCGCAGCCACTGCAGTTTCCGCAGCTCCCGCGGACGCGGCGGAACCGATGCTGGCCTGGGGACGCGCTGCCACATAGACCGCGGCGTACGCCACGAATGCGAGCGCGACCACTCTTGCCGTTGGCTTCGTGCGACTCATGGTGTGGCCGCTTCCGCCGCCTTGAACGGCAGATCAGGGAGCTTCCTCGACACGGCCAGCTCGATGCGTGCAAGCGGAGGCGAGTCCGGCCCCGGCTGCACGAGCACCACAGCGCCGGTGAACGCATCGCGCCAGAGCTGGCTGGCGCTGTCGCATTCACCCTTGCGGGCCACGAGATCCTTCCTCATTGTGGCGAGCTTCGAGGCAAGTGCGGTGCGGTACTCGGCCAGGCGTGCGCTCTCCGACTGACCCTCAAACGATCGGCGCTGCGCAGCGTCCATGCTCGCCGTGTGCTCGGTTTGCCACGCTGCAAAGCTGTCCCTGATCGCCTGACGTTCCGCCGGCGATACCTGAGATGACTGCGACAGGGGATCGAGCAGCGTCTTCACCTTGTCAAGCTGACCGCCGATCAACCGCTCCTGCGCGATCGCTTCCTGCAGTTGGCGGATGCAGTTGATCTCGTCCTGTTCGAGCGACGAGGGAACCCACTCGAGCACCACCAGTGCCGTCGTGGTGGAATGCACGAGAACGCGCGCCTTGATCGACCCCGCATCGGACTTGACCGACGTCGCAGCATTGCTCAGTGGTGCCTGAGTGAGTCCCCACATGATGGTCGAGTCCTGGCCGAAGGAATGCGGGACCTCGACGTTGATCTGCTGCGCGCCGCTTCCCCCAATCGTCCAGGTGAGGGCGCGTGGCGATCCAAGCAGGGTGGTCCGCTGGTCACCTCCGCACGTCGCATGCAACCGCATCTGCCCGAAGATGAGCTTCCAGTCCTCCGGGAGATTGAATCCCACGCCCTTGAGATCTCGGTTCACCTTCTGCACGCCCGTGGAGATCCATGTCCATGTGATGCCCGACTCGCCAGCCTCGACTCGCGCAACATCGAATGGCTCGCCCGCCTTCGTGAACACAAGCCTGCTGCCACCCTGGAACGAGAACCCGATCGCCTCAAGCGCGGGCGAGGGCGTGAGCGAGATGGTGTCGACCATACATCCCTTAAGGGATGGCCAGATGATCGGGAACTTCTGCTCCTTGCTCGTGGAGGCGAGCGAGGGGGCCTCTGGAGACTTGATGGTCTCCTCCATGGCTGGTGCCTGGAATCCGGGCAACCGCGTGCGGTTGGCCTGGTGGTCACGGATCACGTTCTTCTTGGACATCGCCGCCGCGCCTGCGCCCGTGGACTGTGCCGCTGCCGGATCTTCCGTTGGCGGTGCCGCGTGCGCATCGTCTTGCGATGGTGGCGATGAGGGTTCAGCTTCCCGCGGCGCTGTCGGGGGCGGCGGTTCAGGTGGCGATGGCGGCACCGATGCAGGCGGCGCGCCCGATGCAGCTGCACCGGGTGCGTTGGTAACGGGCTCAGGCCGATCGGCCGACTCAAGACGCTTCACATCCGTCTTAAGCCCCTCTATGGTCTTGATGGCTTCTTCCTCGAACCCCTTTAGGTTGTCGCGCTCCCCCTTCACCTCACTCAACTGCTTCACAAGGTCGTCGCGCTCCTTGCGCAGTGTCTCAGCCTCCGTGCCGGCCGCACGCAGCGAGTCGCGATCCGCCTCCATCTG
>CAYPOZ010000014.1:10698-25230 GCA_964412415.1 uncultured Isosphaeraceae bacterium
ATGACGCCTCCTGGCTCATCGTGCGCATCAGCACCGCGAGCACCGCGACGATGGCAAGCAGCGCCACTGCCGCCACCACGGCGACCGCAAGCGCGGTGCGTCCACCTGGTGCCGTGACCGGATCCTGTTCATCGACTCCTACAGGTCGGCGCGGGGGAACGCGCCGCCGAGTTTCGCCACCTGCACCATCATCAGAGTCGAGCGCAAACGGGCCTTCCCCAACCGGCTGGCCAGGCGCAGCCGCTGCCTTTGCAGGTGGCCTCTGCTGCACCGCTGGCGCAACAAGCACTGGCTCGCGGCCCGCGCGCGCCGCATCCACGAACTCGCCACTGCGCGTGCACTCACCAGGTGCGCTCGCATCGATCACCAGCCCGCCCGCCTGCCTCGCCGCAGTGGCCGCACTCGTGCCGTCGAGGCAGAATCGCCACGTGCACCGCATACCTGCGATTGGCTGCGTGAAGTACGTCGTGAATGTCACTCTCCACCGGTAGGTGGCCGGCAGAAGCGACATCGCCTCGGCGACAAGGTCGAGCACCCGCGTGCCGGGCGGGTAGATGACTGTTGCAGGCTTCGTCGGGTCGAGCATTGCCGCATTCGCAAGAACTCCCGCCCATCCCGCATCGCCTGCCACCGACTTCCACGTCGCGCAGGCACGCACACCTGCTGGACCACCGCGTGGCATCGCACGCTCTGCCGCAAGCAGCCGCGGCTCGCCCGACCATGATGTCGCGCTCGTCTCCGGTTGCGCGAGCATCCAGGCCGCGCCAGCAGGATCGAGCTCTGAATTGTGGAGCACCGCAAAGTGCGCGAGCGTGTTAGACCGCATCGTGTGGTCAGGCTTCACCGGACGCACGGCTGCAAGCACGTGCCGCTCAACGCCACCGACATCGATCATCCAGTGCGAGAGCGCTGGCGGCCATCGCTCGATCGGCACATCTTCCCCAGGCGGTCGGTATCCGCACAGCGACTCGAGCCGGGATGCGAGCGCCGCCGACATCGAGCGGGTCATCGCCACAGTGCAGAGGCCACTTGTACCGGGGCGCAGTCCGCGCGGCGATGACGTGTAGTAGAGCTCAAGCGCCATCGTTCGGCTCCTCTCCCGGCGCCTCGCCGCGCATTGGCTCGTCGCTGCGGTCCTCCACCCGTCCGACCATCTTGCCCCAGCGAGAGAACTCGTACAGGAACGGCACCGTGACCCAGCTCGGCCTGATGTCGCGCGGTCGCACCTTCAGCAGCCCGCTGCCCGCATCGAGCTCGGGAGAGCTTCCGATCGCCGACACCGGCACGTAGAGCACGCGCTCGCTGCTGTCGCGGACGACAGCCGCGAACTCAGGTGCAGCATTTCGGATGATCGACTCCACCTGCGCCGACACTGCCTCAACGCGGCTCTTGTCGACGCGCCCGATGCGCCTGCCGTTCGCGCGCGCTTCGGCGGTGTACGGGTCGCTGACGATGTCGACGCCGGGCATCAGCAGAGGGCCCCACGCATCGCTCTTGGTCACGATGACCGTGAGCGGCTGTCGAACGGGCGCATCGGAGCTGAGCCCTCCGTACCTGCGCACGCGGTCCACCATCTCCTGCAGCACCACATCCTGCCGGAACGCACGGCTCGACTGACCAAGCTGCGGGTCGGCCACCTTGCCGCGCAGCGACGCGCGGAACCGCACATCCTGCAGCGGGTCGAACACCATGAACAGGTTCTTGCTGCGCGCGAGGTGCTGCGTACCCGGCGCGTTCGGGGTATCGGCCCCGGGAAGGAAGTGCTCGCCCGCGTTGTCGTAGAGGCAGAGCACCTCCGACAGCACATCCGCGCCGTGGCCGTTCACATGGTCGCGCATCGGGCGGATCGTGAACAGGAAAGGGTGCGGAAAGAGGGTGGGCTCGCCGGGGTCGAACTGCACCGAGTCGTACTGGGCGCCGGCAAGCTCGGTCTTCTCTATATAGACGAGCCGCTCCGGGTCATCCTGCAGGAACAGCCGCTCCTCGTTCTCGGAGATGATCCTGTTGCACAGGGGATCCGCATCCGCGAAGGCCAGGGCAAACGACGTTGGCAGCTTCTGCCGCATCTGCCATGCCGCTGCAGCGAGGAAGTAGCTCTTGCCGCTGCCGGGGCTTCCGACAAGCGAGAAGATCCGGATCGCGTGCTCCATGAGCGCCGGCGGAATGCCCAGGTGGCAGCGAGGGCAGGCCAGCCTCTGGCATCGCGACCCATGCTCGTCGAGTGCCTCGCCTGACACCGCAAATCGCGAAGGAAGGAATCGGATCGGCTCGTCAGGAGAAAGCAGCGGGTCGCCCCGAAGCTCCGGGTGCGCGGCAACCCAAAGGGTCTCCTCGGTGCGGAACGTATGCCAGCAATGCGGGCAATGGACCTTGTGGAGGAGGCGTCTTCGCACGGTGGACACCCCGGGTGATGCCTTGAATGCGGGCGACGCTCGCATTGAGGTCGGGTGTGGATAAGGTATCAGTTGTCGTGCACCATGCGGCTGCGCATCGCTGTCCTAAGGTGACCCGAGACTCGGTGGTCGCGGGATGCGTGATGCTCACGCTGCTTCTGGGCATCATCGCCTACTGGACGCTGCTTGAACCTTGGCGCGGCGGCACCGGATCAGGTGCCGGCGAGAGCGGAAGCGGTGCCGGACGCGATTCCGGCGCGGGCGGAAGTGGCGATGGCACGGGGACTGGCGTCGCTGGCACCGGAACCGGCGCAGGGCTTCAGGGAGACGGACCCGGAGCGGATCCGACCGGCACCTCTGACGAGCCTCAGGGCACGCCCGAGGGTTCCACTCCGCAGACCGTCTCCCCTCCGAGCGGCAATGACGCTCCGGAGGTTGAGCATCGCCCAGTGCCTGAGCTCGGCTTCTCCCCCTCCGATGAGCCCGACGTGCCTCAGCCGCCAGTTGCGCCTGTTCCCGCAAATCCGGTCGGCACCGGAAGTGGCGTTGCGCGCGAGGGAGCCGCCGGTGCCGCAAAGCCTGGCATCCCGGAGTTCATGGGCGTCAGGGGTGACGGAAATGACGTGGTCTACGTGCTCGACTTCTCCGGAAGCATGGCGGACGAGAAGATCACGTACCTGAAGATCGAGCTCAAGAAGTCGCTCTTCCGCCTTACAGGCCGCAACAAGTTCCAGGTCATCCTCTTTAACAGCCTCACCATCGAGAACCCCAGCCGCGGCATGCTGCCCGGATCCAAGCAGAACACCCGGGCGTGCGCCACATGGGTCGACTCGGAGCCGGCCACAGGCGGAACCGATCCGGTGAATGCGCTCGAGATCGCGCTTACCACGCTCAAGCCGGAGACCATCTACCTCCTTACCGATGGTGCGTTCAACAGCGACGCAGATGTCTTCGCGGTGATCGCGAGGCTCAACCCGAAGGGCAAGGTTCAGATCAACACGATCGGGTTCGGCACGGATGCGAACGTAGAGGTGCTCGAGCGGATCGCGAAGGAGAACCGGGGCACGTACCGCTACGTGGATGTGCCTGGATCGCCGCCACCGTAGCGCGGTGCGCAGCTCCCCGATCAACGCGGTGCGTGACCAAGCGCTGGCGGGTCGGAGAGCCATCCGGTCTCGATCACGCCCCACAGTCCGACCATGATGGCCTCGGCCGCATCATGGCGTATCTCCCCCACTCCCTTGAGACCGCTCCACGCGATGACCTCGCGCGCCATGCGCATCGCGTGACGCTTTGCGCCGGCGCTGTCGCGGTGCTCGCGCGGATACATGAAGCGCGGCCTCCACTGGTCGGCGTGCACGAGCTTCATGGGCACGCCCCGGTACTGCGCGGCACGCTCCCACACGTCCGCGATCGGACCTCCGCCTTCGGCGACGATCCACGCGAGATGGTCGATGCCTGCGACGATGTCGGCGATGCCGCGGCGCAGCGCATCGCGCGATGCGAACCGCTGGCTCTGGACCTTCACGAGACGGCCATCGCGGTTGAAGGTCGCGAGCCCTGTCGCGAGCCCGAGGTCGACGCCGAGCAGCACGCTCCGCTCGCTCAGGGTGCGGTGCGCAGCAGGCGCGCCATCCTCGCGTGCGCGCAGCGCGGCGAGTGCGGCCTTGCGAAGCGCGGAGTTGCGCACTCCCCGCTCCTTGAGCGCATCCTCGGCTGCACGCTGCGCGTCGGCATCTGCACGCTCGCCCTTCTTGGGCGTGAAGCGGCCGAAGCGCGAGCGTGAGTCATCGCGTCTGCTTCCCATGTCACGCGTGCCTTCGCACAGCCGGCCTGAGCGCCCACGGAATGCAGAGCGCTGCAGGCAGCGCGGCAACGCTCCACCAGATCCATGGCGCGACCGTGTCACCGTGATACCCGCGGCCGTAGAGCGCCAGTGAGATGCCAAGCCCGCCGCACGAGAGAGCAGCCGCTGCCGCGCACGAGAATGTCCGCGACACGCGAGTGGCGACAGCCCCCGCAGCGAGCGTGAGCGCGAGAGCCGCTGCAGCTGCGGCGACCTTCGATGATCCTGACGACCCGTTGAGCCCTGCGAGCGCGAGCGCCTGCACCGCGGCCGCTGCGACGCTCCATGTCGGCGCACGCTGCGCACTGCGCCACACGGTCACGGCGACAGCGGCGGCGCCCGCTGCAGCCGCAGCCCGCACACCGAGCTCGCGCGCCTCCGGCACGCGGTACCACAGCACCGCAGCGGCTGCAGCGAGCGCAATGGTCTCCGCTCTTGGCACTCCACGAATGCAGATCAGTGCGGCAGCGATCGACACCACTGCGGCAGATGCGTAGATCAGCTTCCATGAGCTCCATGCCGCTGACCACGGCCACCCATCGGTGACGACGAGCGATGCGCAGAGTGAGACCGCACATGCCGCTCCTGCAAGCCAGGCCTGCCTGCGCCCGACCGGCGCCGCATCGCCGACGACGCGTGCCCACGGCGATGAAGGCAACAGCAGCACAACGATGCCCGCCGCAGCAGGCATCAGCACGGCATAGAGGAAGAGCTGGTCAGGTGGCATGCGCCACCATTGAACCGCAACGCGTCACTTCGCGGCGGCGGGATCCTGCTTGATGCCCTCGATCGCCACAATCACGCGAGTGTCATCCCCAAGCGAACCGTTCTCGACGCCGTAGCTGACGCCGTACTCGCTTCGCTTGATGTTGAAGACGGCCTCGAAACCTGCACGCGCACCCATCCGCGTGTTCGACACGCCGGTCACCTCAACAGGAACGGTGACGCTCTTGGTCGTGCCGCGCATCGTGAGATCGCCGGTGATGTGCCAGAGGTTGGCGGACTTCATCTCGCTTGAGACGCTCTTGAACGTCATCGACGGGAACTCCTTCACGTCAAAGAAGTCCGGGCTCGACAGATGCTCATCGAGCTTCGTGTTGCCGCTGTCAACGCTCGAGGTGTCGATCGACACATCCATCGCGAGCGACTTCCCTGGCTCGTAGGTAGCGGTTCCCTTGATGCTGTTGAACATGCCCCAGAACTGCCCGGCGCCGAGGTGCTGCACGCGGAAGATCGCCATCGAGTGAACATCGTCGACGCCGTAGGTGACCGGACCGGATGCGGCCTCGGCGGACTGAGGTGCAGGCGCCTGCGCTCCTGACGCGTGAGCATCGGTTCGCAGCGATGCGATTGCAGCGCCAGCGGCAACGGCTGATGCCATCAGGGAGAGCGTGATGACCGGGCGACGTGACAGGCAGCAGAGCATGGAGACCTCCTGGAATCAGGACATGAGCCGGCGCCGCGCACCGGGGCACCGACTCTATGCGCGCACGCTGGCGCGATCCACGTTCCCCACAACAAGGAACTTCCGCTCCATGATTCGACGTTGCAGCGTCAGAACGCAGCGTCGAACGAGTCGGCAAGGACATCCGCACCGAATCCGGCGAATGCCACACGATCGGAACCGACACCGTACTTGCGAAGCATGAGCAGGTCACTCGTCCATGCGGCCAGCGCACGTGCGCGCGCAGCTCGCGCCGCCTGCCAGGCCACGCAGGTTGCTGTGGCGGCGCACGTGCAGGCAACCCCCGATGCTTGCGTGAACTTTGCCGTGGCTGCGGTCTTGCTCCCCTTCCGTGCCAAGCTCCTTGCCGCAACAGCGTGGCTCTCTTTGGGCGAACCCACAACAAAACTGTCGCGTGCGTGCTGGGCAACCTGACCATGGGGGACGAGTCTCATGGCGCCTTGATCGAAGGTCTCAGGGTGTCACTGAATCGGAGTTGCCGATTTTGGATGGAATCGCCTTATAGTCCTATAAAATTGTCTTTGAAGTTGGGGTGATTCCATGTGATGTTCCACGTGGAACATGCCGCGCATCAACGTGAGCTGGTACACTCCGGCCGACCTGTCATTTATCCTTACGGAGGCATGGACGCCATGACGCCACACTCGAGTTTTCGCTCTGATCTCACACGCAGCCCCGATGGCGCCGAGGGTTCTGGTTCTAGATCTAGCCCGGGACCGGGGTTGGACCCGAAGGCCGCCCAGAAGAAGCAGTCGGCTATGAATCGCCTCGGACGTGGTCTGGGCGCGCTCATCCCCGCTGCAGGAACTCGTCCAATGGGATTGCCTGCTCCTGCGCCCGCAGCGCCCGGCCCGGTGACTGCGGAACCAAAGTTGCCGACGCCCGCGCTGTTGGTGGACCAGGGCACCCGTGCAATAGGACCGTTGGGAGCGACGCAAGCTCATGACACAAAGATCTCACCGGATGGCGTTTCCAGCGCTGCGACTCTTGCCGCGGGATCTGCTGCTGCTAGCACGCGGGTGCCTCCTGCAGCATCGGTAGGCGGAACCGAGATACCGCAGCCCGACTCTGCACGCTCATTGGAGGATCCTCCAGTCGATCAGCGTTCCACGTGGAACACGACAGTCGACCAGACGGTCGTCGCCATCCCGATTGCCAGGATCCACCGAAACCCGCGACAGCCGCGGGAGCGCTTTGAGGACGCCGCACTACGGGCGCTGGCGGACTCGATTCGGCAAGACGGCCTTCTCCAACCGATCGTAGTGCGAGCGTCGCGCACTATCTCCGAGACGACCGGTGTGCAGATGTTCGAATTGATCGCCGGCGAGCGACGTTTGCGCGCCTTCACGTTGCTCGGGAGGTCGACCATTCCGGCACTAGTCCAGAAGGTTGACGACAGAACTTCGGCAGTACTCGCGCTCATTGAGAACATCCAGCGCGAAGATCTCAACCCGATGGAGCGGGCTCATGGGCTTCAAAAGTTGATGCACGAGTTCTCGTTCTCGCAGCAGGATCTGGCGTCGAGAGTGGGCCTCGACCGATCGACTGTCGCTAACTTGCTGCGGCTTAACGACTTGGATCCTCACACGGCAGGTGCCCTTCGTGAAGGTGCAATCACAACCGGCCATGCCAAGGTGCTTCTAGGACTATCGGACGTCGGTGTGCGTAGGACCGTCGTCGCACGAATCGTCACTGAAGGAATGAGCGTCCGAGAACTTGAGCGGGCTGTTCGAGATCTTGGCGCGACCGCGGCGCACACCGCAACAGCCGGTCGGCTTCCGCCTTCTGGCAAGGTGATTTCCGCACAGGTCGCTGACCTCGAGCGGCGCATCAGCGCGCATCTCGGAACCGAAGTCACGCTCAAGACCGGACGCAAGGCCGGATCTGGCGCAATCACCATCAAGTTTGCCTCGCACAGCCAGTTTGAGGGTTTGATGGACCGAATTGGATTCGATCTTGAGGGATCGGATCGCCCGCGTGGCCGATGAATGCGTGAACCTCGATGAACTCATCCACGGAACTTCTTTGCATCGCCTCCAAGGGCGCCACGCTTGAGCTGTCGATGCTGTGCGAGATGGTGTCGGCCGAGGCGGGACATCGGTTGCAGGCGCAGTTCGAGAAGGCGGTCGCTTCGCGTCCACGCGGAACCTCACGGGTTCTGCTCGAGGTGTCGCGTGTGCTCGCCATGTCGAGCGCCGGGTTCGAGGCCCTGCTTCGCCTTCACCGGACATGCCGGGACGCTGAGATCGAGCTTGTGATGACGCAGCCGAGCTCCGAGTTCCTCGGGCTGCTCACGCGCATGGGTTTCGACAGGCTGTTCGCGATCGAGTCGCGCGTGACGACCTGAGCCCGCGCTGGCATCCCGCGCGGCGCCGCAACGCCTCGCGCGTCCGCGCACCGCAACCGGCGTACGTCACACCTCGATCACGTCGCCGATGGCAGGCTGGATCGCATCGACGCCGAGACGTGCCGACAGTTCCGCGGCAAACGCGGCACGCCCAGCCGTGGTGCCATGCGTCAGCGCAAGCTTCGCTGGCCGACCAGGCATCGCCTCGACCCAGTCCATGAGGTCGTCCGCGTCGGCATGACCTGAGACTCCCTCGATACGGTCGATGCGTGCGCGCACGTCGCGCTGCGCCCCGTTGATCTCGACACGCGTTGCGCCGCGCATGATTCCGTCACCGAGCAGCCCCTCAATCTGGTGGCCGGTGAACACGATCCGCGCGTCCTCTCGGTCGATCGCGTGCGCAAGGTGACGGAGGATCGGTCCTGCGTCGCAGAATCCGCTGCCGGCCATGATGATGCACGCGCCATGCACACGCTCGAGCGCCTCCGATTCGCGGCGTGACATGAGGCTATGCAGCTCGTCGAAGTGCAGGGGGCTTCGGCCTGCGCGCACATCACGCCGCGGCGCGTCCGCGAGCAGGTCGGGGTAGCGCATGTGCAGGTCGCTCGCGCGAACGGCCATCGCGGTGTCGAGGTACACCGGCGTGCCGCGCAGCAGTCCGCCTCGCGATGCACGCGTGAGCAGCTGCAGCACCGACTGCGCACGGCCGAGCGCGAACACCGGGATGATCACGCGCTGCCCCTTGCGCACTGCCTCCTCGATGATCGCCTGCATCGCCTCCCACGGGTCTTCGCCCCTGAAGCGGCGGCCACCATTTGTCGACTCCATCACGAGAAGGTCGGGTGCACGGTCGGGCACGCCGTGCGCGCCCAACAGCGGATGGCGCGCCGGCCCCACATCTCCGCTGAACAGGATCCGCGCAGCGTCACGTCCTGGCCTGCTGACCTCGAACTCCACGCATGCGGCACCGAGCACATGGGCTGCATCGAGCAGCCGCACGCGCACGCCCTCCGCGACCTCGATCCACTTGCGGTAGGGGATGGGGTCGATGCGTCGCACGATGCGCTCCGCAGCGCGGTGGCCGAACAGAACCGGTGGAGGCGACGTGCGGATCGCGCGCGGCGTGACCAGGTGCGCCGGCTCCACTACGCGCGCGTCAGGCAGAGTCCCGCTTGCATGCTCCTCGAGCCTCAGGCGCTGAAGAGTCGCCGAGCCGATCAGCACACGTGGCAGCAGGTCCGCGGTGGGTGGCGTGCAGATGATGCGACCGTCGAATCCGAGCGCATCAAGCATTCCGAGACGCCCAACATGGTCGACATGCGCATGCGTCACCACAACCGCATCCACCTCGTCGAACGCGATGTCAGGCGGCGTGAGATTGCGCGTCTCCTGCGCAAGCGAACCCTGGAACATCCCGAAGTCGACGAGCACCCGAGCGCGCGGCGTGCTGATCTCGTAGCACGAACCCGTCACCTCTCCTGCGGCGCCATGGATGCGCACTGTGACCGTTTCGTGCATGGGTGGGGTGTACCATCGGTCGGATGCGACGTGGTGAACGCGCGAGCTGCCGTCGGATGATTGCGTCAGCCGTGGCATGCGTCGCCTCTAGCGTCAGCGCACATGCCGGACACGATGCGCAGGGTGCTCCGCCCGCAGTCTCTGCACCCTCCATTCCTGCACCCTCCATTCCTGCGCCTGCAGTTTCTGCGCCCGCCGTACCACCGCTGACCGGTCCCGCCGCGCCGCTCGATGATCCGTCCGCGACGGCAGACCAGCGCATGGCTGCACTCGATGCGCTCGCGGCTGAGCAGGGGACCCATCCGCTGCTGGCGCTGATGGCGCGGGCCAGGCCGATGCCGATGCGCGACCTTCGTGTGCGTCATTACGTTGCGCTTGCCGCGGCGCTCGGGCAGAAGCTCGCCCAACCAATCCCAGCGGAGATCGCCTCGGCACTCCTGTCGCAGGCCGCCAACGCGGACACTCCAGCCGCGCAGATCATCGCCATCCGCGCGATCGACGCCATCCCGGAGTCGGCCCGGCCGGAGGGATCCGCGAGGTTCGCGGTGATGCGAGTCGCGATGGCCACCGTGCCGTCGCGGATGGTCTACGACATCACCGAGTTCTCGGTCACCGCAGGCACACCGGTCTGCATCGCCATGTCCAACCCGGACACGCTCCAGCACAACCTACTCATTGTGGCACCCCGCGCACTCTCCGAGATCGGCATCGCAGGCGACAAGATGGGCGAGACTGCCGCCGGCAAGGCTTGCCACTTCACGCCGGACTCGCCGAAAGTGCTCGCGGTGATGGGACTTGTGGATCCTGGGGCGACCGGTGAGGTATGGTTGGTGGCACCGACGAAGCCAGCGACCTACCCGTATGTGTGCACCTACCCAGGCCACTGGCGAATGATGAACGGCAAGATGAAGGTCATCGCACCACCAGCTCCAAAGGGGGACAGCAAGACATGAGCAACAACACCAGCACCGCTACCACCGCGACACCTGCGCCAGCCATGAGCGCAGTCGCTCGCGACCTGATGAGCCGCATCGAGAAGAAGACCGCCGTGATCGGCGTCGTCGGCCTGGGCTATGTCGGCCTCCCGCTCGTGCGCGCCATCCGCGACTCAGGATTCCCCGTCATCGGCTTCGATGTCGACGACCGGAAGATCAAGGCGCTGCACTCGGGCGAGCGGAACATCTTTCACCTCGGCGACACGTTCTTCGCGGAGCTGCGCGACGACAAGGCGTTCACGCCGACCTCCAACCCGACCGACCTCCGCGGCGCCGACGTCATCCTCCTCTGCGTGCCGACCCCGCTCGGGCCGCATCGCGAGCCCGATCTCCTCTACGTGATCGAGAGCACCAAGCCGCTGGCGACGCTGCTCCGCGCGGCCCAGCTCCTCCTGCTCCAGCCGCCCACGTACCCGGGCACGACGCGCGACGAGATGAAGCCCATCCTCGACGCGCGAGGCCTGACCTGCGGCGAGCAGTACTTCCTTGCGTACAGCCCAGAGCGCGAGGATCCCGGAAGCATGGGCCGCTCGGCCCAGCACATCCCGAAGCTGGTCGGTGGCATTGACGACGTCGCGACGGAACTGGCGATGGCGTTCTACTCGCGCATCGTCAAGGAGGCGCACCGCGTGTCGAGCGCCGAGGTGGCCGAGAGTGCGAAGCTCCTCGAGAACATCTACCGCGCGGTGAACATCGCGCTCGTGAACGAGCTCAAGGTCGTGCTGACCGACATGAACATCGACGTGTGGGAGGTGATCGCCGCTGCGAGCACCAAGCCCTTCGGGTTCCAGACCTTCTACCCGGGTCCCGGGCTCGGCGGGCACTGCATCCCGATCGATCCCTTCTACCTGACGTGGAAGGCGCGCGCGATCGGCCGTACCACCAGATTCATCGAGCTCGCAGGCGAGATCAACACCGCGATGCCGCACTACGTGATTGAGCGCGTGCAGGCTGCCCTCAACGACGACAGCAAGTCGCTCAAGGGGGCGAAGGTGCTCGTCATGGGCATCGCCTACAAGAAGAACATCGACGACCCGCGCGAGAGCCCGTCTGCGGAGATTCTTGAGCTGCTGCGCGACCGCGGCGCCGACGTGAGCTACCACGATCCGCACCTGCCGAAGTTCCCCTCAATGCGGAAGTACCGCGTCGACCTTGACTCGGTGCCGCTCACCAAGGCGACGCTTGCGGCATCCGACTGCGTGCTGATCGTGACCGATCACGACGCAGTCGACTACGCGATGGTGGGCGAGCATGCCCGCCTGGTGGTCGACACGCGCAACGCGATGAACAAGGTGCCGGCCGACCGGATTCGCTGCCGGCTCGTCAAGAGCTGATCAGGCCCCGAACGCCGAACGCTAGGATGCCATTGCCATGACACTCTCGCGACTCATGCTTGCGGCCGGCATCGCGCTTGCTGCAGTCGCCCCCGCGCTCGCGCAGGGCAACCCGAACGCGCCGCGGCAGCCCAATGTCCAGAACACGGCTCCTGCATGGATCGGCTATGCGGCCATGTTCCTGCTTGTGGCCGCTGTGCTCGCGGTGAGCCTGTATCCCTCGAAGCGCAGCCACCAGGACTGACCGCGCATGACCAGATCGTCACTTGCGGCGCTGGTCTCGCTCAATGCGCTGCTGCTTGGGGCGCTCGCCTGGGTCGAGTGGTCGCCTGGCGCGCAGGCGCAGTCGATGAGCAGGACACGGGCCTCGTACGCGATGACCGGTGGCACGCTGATGGGCGTTCCGCAGGGCATCGTGTACATCATCAACGAGACTGACCAGGAGCTGGTCGCACTCATGTGGAACGAGCGCACGAAGCAGTTCCAGGGCTTGGGCTACCGCAGTATCGCGGCTGACCTCTCATCTGCGCAGAGGGTGCGGCCATGAGCGCATGCCCGGATCGCAATGCGTCCGCTGCTGGCACTGGCTTCGACCGGCGCCGCAGCATCCCCGGTTCGGCCACGCCACTGTGGGCGTCCGCGTTCGTGCTCGCAGGACTCCTCATCGTGTCGGCGGGCCGCATCACTCCCTCTGCCGATGCGGGCGACGCGGCGTCAGTCGCGGCCGGCGGCATGCAGGTGCTCACGCTCACCAATGGCGACGGCTCGTCCACGCAGTTCAACGAGTCGGTGTACGTGCTCGACAACCACTCCGAGACGCTCTTCGTCTACACGATCGAGAACGCCACAGACAAGCGTGGCCTGATCCTCCGCACCGCCGAGCCGCTGCAGCAGGTCTTCCGCAACGCGCGGCCGAGGCAGTGAGTTGCGCACCGGAGATGGAGAGTTGCGCGATGGGGCCGGCGCCGTGCGCAGTGGAGCCAGCACAGTGGGGGATGGGTCTGGCGCCGTCCGCGCGCGGCCTGTCGACCCGGTGACGCTGCAGGCGCGCGCGGCGCGATTCGGCACACGGTCCATCAAGGCATCCTCGAAGCGGCAGGGACTCCGCCTTGCGCTCTCGATGCTTGACCTCACAACGCTCGAGGGCAAGGACTCCCCGGGAAAGGTGCGCGCGCTCTGCCAGAAGGCGCTGCACCCGAGCGAACATGGATTCGACCCGCCGCTTCCTGCCGCCGCCGCAATCTGCGTGTACCCGGCTCTCGTGCCCGTCGCGCGCGAAGCGCTGGCCGGCAGCGCTGTGAAGATCGCGTCTGTCGCGACAGGATTCCCCAGCGGCCAGTACCCGCTCGATGTGCGGCTTGCCGACTGCGCACAGGCGATTGCTGCAGGCGCCGATGAGATCGACATGGTGATCTCGCGCGGCGCGTTTCTGGCGGGGCGCCTGGACGAGGTGCGGCACGAGATCGCGCAGACTCGCATCATCTGTGTGCAGGCTGCGGCAGCGGCAGGGCGGCCTGCGGCGCACCTCAAGGTGATCCTGGAGACAGGCGAGCTTGGCTCGTACGACGCGATCCGCCGTGCGAGTGACCTTGCGATCGATGCCGCGGTAGGTGCACCCGGCGTTCCCGCACCGACCGACGGCGAGATCTTCATCAAGACGTCGACAGGCAAGGTGCAGCCTGCGGCCACACCACCCGTCACGCTCGTGATGCTTGAGGCGATCCGCGACCACTACCTCGCGACCGGCGTGCGCATCGGCATGAAGCCGGCAGGGGGCATACGCACCGCAAAGTCCGCGCTGGCGTACCTGGTCATGGTGAAGGAGACGCTCGGCGAGGAGTGGCTTAGCCCGCACCTCTTCCGAATCGGCGCATCAACGCTCGCAAACGACATCGTGCGGCAGCTGCTGAGGCTTGAGAGCCCGAGCGACCCCGCAGTGGCCGGCGGTGTGCGCTACTCGTCCCGCTGGGACGTCACCGAGAGCTGAATCGTTCCGGCCTGGGCTCCCGCGGGGCGCGCGCCACCTTCGGAGGGAACTTCACCCGCTCGATCACGGTGAGCAGCGTGGCTACCTTGTCGTGCGCCTCACGCACATCGCGCCATGGCGCGAGCCTCTCGTCGCGACTCTCGTCGCGCAGGTGCTCGAGCTCGACAGCCGATGGCACTGCGCCGCCCGACGCGCCAAGGGCTGCGCTTGCGCGGCTCAGTTCGCGCAGCGCGCGCTCAAGCTCGGCGCGCAGCGACGCCACACGTTCGCCCGGCCCTCGCTCGCGGGATGCGGACCTCGCACGGGGACCGCGTTCAGCGTGCACCTTCTCGTTGCGCGCACCGAACATCGCTCGGCGCGAGTCGCCGCGCGGGGCACGCTGATCGCGCGCGGGACCGAAACCGACACCACCCTTGCGTGAACGCGCTGCCGTGCTGCGTGGCGCGAACCCCTCGGGCTCGCCCTCTGTGCGAGTTGGCGCGCTGCGCGGAGCGAAGTCACCTCGGTCTCCATCGGATCGCGATGATGCGCGTGGGGCAAAGCCGCCGCGATCGCGGTCTCCGCGCGCCGCAGGTCCACGACGACCGAAGCTGCCGCCACGCGGACCGTCACCGACTCCAGCGATAGCCGCTCGGTCGGAGTCAAGT
>CAYPOZ010000015.1:0-1914 GCA_964412415.1 uncultured Isosphaeraceae bacterium
CCCATCGCCACCGATGTCTGCGTCCACTTCGTCCACTTGCCTGCCGGCGTGATGAGCCCCTCCTCCTCGCCGGGAAGGCCGACGCCGGTGCGGTGGCCGAACCCGAATCGGTCCACCACGCCGCCTCGCATCTGGTCGAATGTCATCCGCTCGCCGGCCATTGCCATGCCGCTGTTGAGGCTCTTGACCAGCACGGTCTTCCAGTCGACGGTGCCGTAGTAGTGCACGTCGCGGATCGCGCGGCCAAATGCGGTGCGGTACGGGCCGTCCTTGGGCGTGGGCAGGCGGGTCGATGGGTTGTAGATGCCGAGCTCGGTCGCGGTCGCCCACACGAACGGCTTGAACGTGGAGCCAGGCTCGTACGCGTCGGTGACGCAGCGGTTGCGGCCCAGCGCAGGATCCTTCGTGCGGTCCTTGTCCTCCGTGACCTCGGCCCAGCCTGGCCGCTTGCGAAGGATGTCTGCCATCGCAAGCACGTCGCCCGTCTGCGGGTCGACCACCACGATGCGTCCGCCGCCCGCGTTGTACTGGCTCACCGCCTTCGCAATGCGCCGCTCGGCGATCTCCTGGATGACCAGGTCGATGGCGAGCCGCACGTCACGGCCTGGGCGGGGCGGGATGTAGGCATCCTCGTCGATGTGGAGCGCGTTGCGCCGCGCGTCGCGCAGGAACGTGAGCTTGCCGGTGGATGGCGCAAGTGCGCGCTCCTGCATCAGCTCCATGCCCGAAAGCCCCTGCTGGTCGATGTTCGTGCGGCCCAAGAGCTGCGACGCGACAGGCGCATGCGGATAGTGACGCACGAGCTTCTGCTCGGTGCCAACGCCGTCGAGGTCGAGCGTGCGCACTCCATCGAGCTCGTGGTCGTTCAGGTCGGTGTCGAGCACGAGGTAGCGCGACTCCGCCTTGTCGCGCAGCCTCTGGCGGATGACCGCCGCGGGCGCCGTGTCGATGACCTGCCCGAGCGCATCGGCGACGTCCTCGAATGGGTCGGTGGTGACCACCACCTCAGGGTCGCGCCTCATGCCCTCGCGGATTCGTGTCCATCCGCGCTCCCAGATCAGCGCGGGATCCACGAACAGCTTGTGGCCAACCGTGGTGGTCGCGAGCACGCGGCCTCGGCGGTCGAGGATGCGGCCACGGGACGCTAGCTCGCGGGTGGTCGATGTTCGCGAACCGAGCGTCGTGTCGAGTTCCGGCGGCGGCATCAGCTTGAGGTGCGCCACGCGCACGACCGTCAACGAAAGCAGCGCCGCCATGCCCAGCAGCACCCCTCCAGTCCATGCGCGAACGCGGCGAGAGTCGGGCGCGCCTGGGCTGCTCATCCGCCGAGCTCCACGCGGGGCGTTTCCGGCGCCTCAACCGTGGGTCTCGCGATGCGCTGCACGCCAGGATCGTCATTCCGGTACGGAATCGCGCGCCATTCACGCTCGAGCTTGGCGACCCGCGTGCGCAGCGCAGCGGGGCTTGTCGCCCGCGCGATCTGCTCGCGGAGCGCGAGCATGTCACGCTCCTGCTGGAGTACCCGCCAGTGGGTCTGCGAGATGCCCTTGGCCAGCTCGTACCGCTGCTGCCTCTGCACCAGCACTGCGCATGCTGTGAGACCGAGCGCAATGACGATCGAGACGACCTTGGCGAACACTTTGGCCTCCCCAGCCGTGTGCGCCCGGCTTGCGGGCGCTCCGGCTGAACTAGTTGGGCAACCGGATCACGGTGCCGGGCACGAGGTTGTGCGGATCATTGAGCCGGTCACGGTTGGCGTCCGCGATCTGCTTCCACTTCGACTTCGAACCGAGCTTCTTCGAGGCGATCGTGCTGAGCGTGTCGCCCTTCTGCACCGTGTAATCGCGGACCGCTGGAGCGGCGGGCTCCGGCTGCGGCACCATTCCCAACGTGGGGGCGTCACCCGCACTCATG
>CAYPOZ010000015.1:1967-3473 GCA_964412415.1 uncultured Isosphaeraceae bacterium
CGCCGGCGCCTGCTGCATCGGCTGGGGGCTCTCGCCGCGCAAGACCGACGCTGACGGGATACGAATCGTCACGCCCGCCCGCAGCTTCGTAGGGTTCGGAATGACGCTACTGTTGAATTCAGCTAAGGACTTCCACAGTGTGCCATCCCCATACTTGGTCTGGCAGATCTTGTAGAGGCTCTCGCCCGACTTGATGGTGTAGAGCTCGGCGGGGACAGCTGGCGGCACCGGTGCCACAGGTGCAGGCACGCCATAGTTTGGCATGCCCTGGCCATCGGGCTGCATGCCGTCGGAGGAGTACTGACCGACAGTGCTGTTGGCCACACGAACAGCAGCCGGGAGCGGCTGGATCGTGATCTGGTGGGTCAGAGCGCGGCTGGGTGCCCGATCGGGCGCCGTCGCCACGAGGTTGGCGTGCTCACGCCGCTGGGCGGCCGAGAAGTGGTCTGAGAGGAGGATTCCCACGAAGAGCAGGAGTCCGAATCCGAGCACGAGAGACAGCTTGTGTTCACGGGTCATTGGGAGCAGCGTCCTTGCTGCGTGCCTGAGCACTTTGCGCGGATCCGAGGCGGATGATCCGCAGTTTTGCCGAACGGGCCCTGGGGTTCGCGTCGACCTCCGCGTCCGACGCGACCAGGGGTTTCCTTGCCAGGCGGCTGGCGAGCCCACTGCTCTCCAGCGCCGCGAACGAGCGCTTCACGAGGCGGTCCTCCAGCGAATGGAAGGAGATCACCGCCACCCGCGCGTCCGGGGCAAGCCACCCGGACCTCCCTTGCGCCAGCTCGTGGGCCGCTGTCGCGACCTCCGAGAGGAGCCCCTCTAGTGCGCCCAGCTCGTCGTTGACGGCGATGCGGAGCGCCATGAAGGTGCGGGTTGCCGGGTGCAGCCTGGACGTGCGCGCCCGTGGGCCATAGGCCGTACGGACGAGAAGCGCCAGTTGCGCCGTCGTGTTGATCGGCGCGACCTCGCGAGACTCTGCAACTTTCCGTGCGATGCGTCGGGCGAACGGCTCCTCGCCAAGGTGACCGATCACGGTCGCGAGCTCCTGCTCAGAGAGGGTCGCCACGAGATCGGCGGCTGTCCGGGAACCCGCAGGATCAAGCCGCATGTCCAGCGGCGCGTCGGAGGAGAACGAGAATCCCCGCGAGGGGTCGTCCAGGTGCAGGCTCGAGACGCCGAGGTCCGCGAGCACTGCGTTCGCGGGCGGCAGGCCCATCGTTCTCATGCGCAGCGCGAGGTGCCGGAAGTCCCCCTGAAGCGCAACCGTCCGGACCTCAGGCGAGGACCTTGCCACCCGCTCGGCCGCATACGCCAAGTTCGACGGATCAAGGTCGCTGAGCACCAGCGTTCCGGACCGCATCACCCGCGCAAGCATGTCGGCGTGCCCGCCCCGACCCGCAGTGCAGTCGACAACGACGTCGCCGGGAACTGGCGCGAGGCCCTCGATCACCTCGGTCCCGAGCACCGGCACATGCCCGTGCGGCTCTCCTGTCACGGCGCTTCCGG
>CAYPOZ010000015.1:3483-8150 GCA_964412415.1 uncultured Isosphaeraceae bacterium
ATCGAGATCGCGCCCACGCGCAGCACCGGTTCCGGCGCTTCCGGCGCGCTGCCGGCCTGCCCCTCAGGCATAGCGCGGGCATCCGCATCCCAGCGGCCGAGCGCCGCAATCTTGATCGCCACCGCGCTCACGAACCCGAACGCGATGAACGCAAGCGCGAAGATCACGAGCGCACGCGTGCGCGTCAGCAGCGTGACTGCGGCCACCGTCGCGCCGAGACCCGCGAACATGAACGTGATCCCGTAGAGCGCAAAGACCGCGCGCTTCACGGTATGGAGCGCGCGCTTCATCTGGTGGTGGATATGGTTGTGGTCCGCGCTGCTCATCGGGCGGCCAGCGATCTTGCGGCGGATGATCGCCAGCAGCGTGTCGAGGATCGGAAGCGCGAAGACGATCAGCCCGGCGATGACCAGGCTCGCGCTCCCTGTCTCGCCAAGCGTGAGGATGGCAACCACGCAGAGGTAGCCGATGAGGAGGCTGCCGCAGTCGCCGAGGAATATTGTGGCCGGGTTGAAGTTCCAGGGCAGGAATCCCAGGCACACCCCAAGCAGCGCCATCGCGATCACCACGCGCACGCCGACGAGGCTCGACTCGGGATCCTCCACTGGCATGGCCGTTGCCAGCAGCAGCGCGATGGCAAGGAACCCGATGGCCATGATGGCGCCGGTGCCCGCAAGCAGCCCATCAAGCCCGTCGATGAGGTTCGCGGAGTTGCATCCGCCGATCACGAAGAGCGCAACAGTCGCTGTGCCCGCCCAGTAGTAGATGTCGGCGTTGTCCAGGACCAGCGGCCCCAGCGTGACCAGCACCGCATCGGACGGCCCAAGCAGCGGGAACAGGAAGCACTTCGCGACCCCGACGCCAATCTCCTCGTACGCGAGCGCCGCGGCGGCCACAAGCTGCCCCGCGATCTTCACGCGCGGGTCGAGCTTCCAGATGTCGTCCGCGAGCCCGGTGAACGCGATCGCCACGATGCCGACCAGTATCGAGATTGGCATCTGCTTCATCGCGAGCGCCTCGCTATGCAGCGCAATGAAGCTGGCCGCTACCGCCGCCATCGTCCCGAGGAAGATCGCCACGCCGCCGAGGTAGGCGATGGGCCTCCCGTGGAACTTGCGCGACTGGTCGGGCGCGTCCACGATCCCTGAGGACACCGCGAGCGCGCGCACGAACGGCGTGGCGACAAGCGTGACCGCGAACCCTGCGATCAGCACAGGGACGAAGATGTTCAGCAGCTCCACCGCGCCCACGAGCACATCCTGCTGCGGCACGCCGGGCGCGAGCGGCTCGATGCGCGGCAGTGCGACCGGCGACTGGGGCGACATCACCTGCGGCAGTGCATTCATGGTGCGCACGCTCCCTGCGCCACTCGCCCGCGCTGCCATGCCGCCATGTCGGCGACGGTGCGCTCGAGCGGGATCTCCGGGCTCCATCCGACCTCGGCACGGATTCGCCGAAGGTCAGGCTGCCGCACGCGCAGGTCCTCGAACCCAGGACCGTACACATCCGAGTATGGCCGGTGCATGATGGGGGATGCGCTCGCGGTCACCTTGACCACCAGCTGCGCGAGCCCATTCATGGTGATGCGCTCGTCTCGGCCGACATTGAAGACGCGTCCGGCCGCGGATGGCCGGTCCATGAGCCGAGGAAGCATCCGAACCACATCGCGCACGTCGCAGAACGTTCTTGACTGCTCGCCGTCGCCGTGCACCTCGATGGGCCGGCCCGCGATGGCGCTGTCGATCATCCGCGGCAGGACCATGCCGTAGCGGCCGACCTGCCGTGGCCCGACCGTGTTGAAGAATCGCACGATCACCGATCGCACACCATGGGTGCGGTGGTGCGCAATCGCAAGGCTCTCGTCAAGCGCCTTGGACAGCGCGTAGCTCCAGCGCGCGCACGAGGTCGGCCCGTACGTGACGTCATCGTCCTCGCTGAACGGAAGCCGGTCGCTCTTGCCGTACACCTCGCTCGTCGATGCGACCAGCACCGGCAGGTGCGACGCGCTCGCGAAGTCCAGCGCCGCAGACGTTTCGCGCACGTTCGTCTCGATCGTGCGCACCGTCTCCTCCATCACGAGCCGCACGCCGACAGCGGCAGCGAGGTGGTACACGTTTCCGATGCCCGAAGGATCCACATCCGGAAGGCAGCGGGCCACAGATCCCTCGATGAGCTCGATCTGCCCCGCATCGCCACCAGCCACGGCGCGGGCCGAATCGCGTGCGGCCTCGACATTGGCGAGGCTGCCGGTCGAAAGGTCATCGATCGCCAGCACGCTCGTGCCCGATGCCGCGAGCGCAGCCGCAAGGTGGGACCCGATGAAGCCAGCTCCCCCGGTGATCAGAGCACGCCGTCCGTCCTCGTCACGCATCCGGTCCACCGCCGGCGGGAGCGGCCACTGCCGCTGCGGAACCCGGCGCCGCCTGCGACGCCGCCTCCTTCGCGTACTTGGCCATGACCTCGAAGTTGCGCTTGTAGTAGCCGCCTGCCGTCTGCTGCGGCCGGTTGAGCACCACGCCAAGCAGCGTCGACCGGTGCGACACGATCTGTCCGGCGAGGCGCGCCACGAGGCCGCGCTGGTCGCGGAACGCACGCACGCAGAGCAGTGTCGCATCGCAGTTGTCGACGATCTCCATGGTCTCCGCGGCCACGATCGCAGGTGGCGTGTCGATCAGGACCATGTCGTAGGACGACTTCAGGTCCTGCAGCACCCGAGCGAGCGATCCCTTGGACAGCAGCTCGATCGTCGGCGTGGTGCCGGCGCTCAGCACCGAGACGCCCGCCGTGCCGTGCTGGATCACGCCGGCGAGCGACGCGTACCCGGCAAGCACATCCGAGAGGCCGCGCGACCCCGGATCGGCTCCGAACACCTCGGCAAGCCGCGAACGCCGGAAGTTGGCGCCCACGACGATCACGCGGCGCCCGGTTGCGGCCGCGCTCGCTGCGAGGTTCGTGATCAGCGTCGTTGTGCCGGCATCCGGCAACGCCGAGACGACCGCGAGCGTCCTCTGGCCCTTCTCCGACATCGGCTTGAGGACCTGGAAGGCGATCTGGCGCATGCTCTCGGCGAGCACCGAAGCAGGTGACTCCGAGACCACGAACTCCACACGCTTTGGAGACGAGGGATCGTCCGAGAGCTCCGGGATCACACCGAGGACGCGCGCGCCCTGGATGCCGGAAAGGTCGCTCGTGTAGCGCACGCGCTGGTCCAGAAGCTCGCGCAGGAACACGATGCCCACCGCGATGCCCAGGGTCAGCAGCGCGATTCCTGGAATCATGATCTGAGGCCGCGGGAAGCTCATCTCGCGCGGCGTGATGGCCGGCTGCACCACCTCGACGCGGCGCGCATCCTCGCGGACGCGCACGAGGTCAAGCTCGCCGATGATCTTGTTCACCTCGGCGCGCTCGTCCTGGAGCCTGCTGAGCCGCTCCTTCATCGTCTCGAGCTCCGCGACCTCGGCGGCCATCGCCTCGATGCGCTTGGCCTCCTCGGCGTAGTCGGAAGCCTGGTCCGAGAGCAGCTTCTCGAGGCCCTGCACCGAGTCGCTGGTCATCTTGAACGACGCCATCAGCTCGCGCTTGACGAGCTCGCTGAGCGCAGCGGCGCGCTGCTCCCTGGCGGCACTGAGCACGTGGCCTGCGGCGAGCGACTCAGGGTGGTCCGGGCCAAAGCGGCTGGCCAGCATGTCGCGCCTGATCTGCAGGTCGTTGACGTCGCGGTTGAGCTGGAGCATCGCCGGATCCTGCTCGGCGCGGCGGATGTCCTCCTCGGAAGGCTCGAGCTGCCCCTTGAGCTTGGCGTCGAGCTGCACCCGGCGCGACTCCTTGAGCTTCAGCACCTGCTCGTCGAGCGTGTCGCGCTGGCGCGTGAACACGTTCTTGGTCTGGTTGTAGCGGGCATCCTCCGCGGCGCGCCTCGTCTCGAGGTAGACGCGAGAGACCGTGTTCAGGAGGACTGGCACGTCGGCCGCGGCATGCGCGGACCAGGTGAGACGGAAGAGGTTCGTGCCGCGCTGGTGGCCGGCGCGGATCTCCTCCTCGAGGTCCTCGACCGCCTCGTCGACGATGAAGCGCCCGTCAAGGTCGCGGTACTCGTTGCTCCACTCGGTCTTCTGGACATCGGGCGTCTGCACCGCGCGCATCAGCACCTCGCGGCTGCGCATCCTCTCCACCTCGGTCTGGGCGAGGCGCACGACCGTCTCCTCCTGGGTGACGTCCTGCCCCATGATCTCCGTGGCCTGGGCCAGCTGCGGCCGCAGCTCGAACATCACGAAGGACGTGTAGAGCGGATACAGGAACGCCGTCCCGAACTGCACGCCCACGCCGAGCACCGCGCCCACGAAGAGCCACACGGTGAACCCGACCCAGTGCTGGCGGAGCACCCGCACCGGGTCGATGGTCGCTCCAGCGCGCGCGGCAGGACGCGCCGGGCTGGCTTGCCGGACAGGGCTGGCAGGTGCCGAGTTGGGCTGATTGGATGACGAGGACATGGTGCGTGCTCCGCGGGGTTCAGGATCCAGCTGGGCTGTTGATGCGCGAGAGTAGTTTCTCGGCCTGCGCCGACTCGTCGGGGGTGGGCCTGGAGGCCTTGACGCGCTCGATGGACTGGCGTGCAGCGGCCTGGTCGCCCTTGCCCGCCTGCGCCTCCGCGAGGTGGAGCAGGACCG
>CAYPOZ010000015.1:8278-10870 GCA_964412415.1 uncultured Isosphaeraceae bacterium
CACCACGACGGCCTCGCTGTGCTCGCCGGACCGGGTGAGGGCAAGTCCCAGCGTGTCCAGGATGTCTGGCGATCCCGGCGATATGTCCGCAGCACGGCGCGCGTTCTTCAGCGCCTCGGAGACCTGCCCGAGTTCCGTGATCTGCAGGTAGGCGAGGTTGTTCAGCGCGGTGGAGTCGTTGGGGGCGATGGACACAGCCTCCGCGAGGGCCTTCGCCGAATCGGCAAGCTTCCCGTACTGGTAGAGCACCCTGCCCTGGAGCACGAGCGCAGCCGCCCGTATCGACGGATCCTTCGCCGCATCGATCGCCATCTTCGCGAGCGCCTGCGCCTTCTCCGACCCTGCCGGTCCCG
Source organism: uncultured Isosphaeraceae bacterium (assembly GCA_964412415.1). Classification (GTDB taxonomy): domain Bacteria; phylum Planctomycetota; class Phycisphaerae; order Phycisphaerales; family SM1A02; genus ZLKRG44. The sequence goes on from CAYPOZ010000015.1 coordinate 8,632, forward strand.
TACCCGCGTACGCCTCAGCCACCGCGGCGATCACTTGCGTTGGCGGGGAACCCGAGAAGGTGTCGAACGCGAAGCGCTCTAGCTCCACAGGCTTGTCAGCAGGGAACGCCGTGCGCGCGCAGCTGATCCACACGCGGTCGGCATCGGGGCCAATCGACGGTGCGGCCAACGTGCGCAGCTCGCGGAGCGTGACGAGGGCCTGGTCGCGGGACACGCGCGACTTCGCTTCCGCGGCCGCGGCTGCGGCCTGCGCCAGACGAAGGAACCCGCCCTGCGTCGCGGCTGGCGGCGCCGCAGCGAGTGCCGTCAGGATGCCGGCCGTGTCGGGCGGCGAAATCGACTGGCGAATGGCGACGGAGCGAGTCAGCAGGTCAGGGTCGCCCGTTGCCGCGAATGCCCGCTCGTACGTGCGCGCCGCATCAAGCGGCTTGCCGAGCGATGACTGGCTGCCGGCAAGCATCTCGTACCAGTCGCGGTTGCGTGGCTCGATCCTGATCGCGTCCTCGACCACCTGCAGTGCGCCACTGACGTCACCCGACACCGCGAGGTACGTCATGAGCGCGCGCCGACCGTCGAGGGAGCGCGGGAACGCGACGACAAATTTCCTGATCGTCTCGATGGCGCCCCGGAGGTCATTCTGGTCGACCATCACGATGCACCGCTGCCGGATGACGGGCCAGAGCGTCGGCTGGAGCTCGAACGCGCGGTCCGCCTCGGTGCGTGCCTGCGCGAGTGCAGCGGCGTCGCCGGTGCGCTGGTAGCGCCTGTGGCTCACGCTTGCGCGCACGATCCAAGGGCGCGCATCGCTTGGCTCGAACGCGATCGCGCTGTCGAGTGCCGTGGCCAAGAGCCTCGACTCCGTGTCGCCGGTGGCCGTGTCGCCAGCCTCGTATGCCCGCTCGGCCAGGCTCTCGGCGATGACTGCCTCCAGCATCAGGTCGGTGAACTTCTCGCGCTGCGACCTGCTCGCGGATTCAACCTTCGCGAGGGTCGCCCTGGCCTGCTCGAGCTCGCCGAGCTTCACCATCGTCTCGACAAGGTTGCGCGCCAGCTCCGGGGTCGGGGTGGCGGCGAACACGGGCTCCAGCGCGGCCTTCGCGCGCGCCCACTCCCCGCGCGAGAACCAGAACTGGCCCTCGAGCCTGTTGGCCGGCATGCCCTCGGGCGGCTGCAGCGACCTCGCGCGCGCGAACGCCTCCTCGCCAGGCTGCATCGCATCGTTCTCGACGAGATACGTGGCGAGGTCGCTCCAGCGCACCCACTCGCCGGGCCCAGCGCTCATGGTGATCAGGATATTGGCGCCCGTCGCATCATCGCCCGCCCGGCGCAGCACCATGGCGATGGCCATGGGAGTCTCGCGGTCCGTCGAGTCGAGCGACATCAGGCGCTGCGCGATCGCAAGCCCCTGCTCGGTGTTGCGCGAGCGCACATTGGCGAGCTCGTCGCGCTGGCGGTCGGCAGGCAGCGCCGCAAACTGCTCTGCCGTGTACCTGGGCTTGCCGGCCTCGTCGACGATCATCGACAGCATTGGCTCCGCCTCAAGCAGGAGCGTGGCGAGCCTCCGGCCATTCTCGCGGTCGGATGGCCTGTCGCGCCAGATCCGGCGGCGGCGCTCGAGCGCACCGGCGCGGTCGCCGAACTGCGACTCGAGCTCGAGCCATGCGTTCAGCAGCGCAAGGTCCTCGGGATTCGCGGCTGCGGCGCTGCGCAGGATCCCGAGCGCACGCGCAGGATCGCCTGTGCGCGCCAGGAGCGTTCCGTACATGCGCACGTTGGCCGTGTCGCTCGGCTGGCGCTGGTACGCCTCCGCGTACGCCTCGAGTGCACCGGGAATGTCACCCGATCGCTCGCGTGCCATTCCGAGCAGGCGCCAGGTCGCTGCAGGTGCGCCGAGCGCAGCACGTGCTCGGTCGAACTCGGCGACGGCGACGGCCCAGTCGTTGCGCTCCATCGCGATGCGTCCGCGGAGCACCGCGCCAAGCGAGCGGTCCGAGCACGACGACTCGGCATTGGCCGCCACTGTCTCCGCGGCCGCGACGTTGCCGGCTGCGACGGCGTCGTTGAAGGCCAGCTCGAAGATGAGCGGTTCGTCAGGCGACATCTGCGCGAGCGCACCACGCGCATCGGCGAGCGCAGCCTCCACACGGGCGAGATCCGCCTCTGCGGCCGCGCGCGCGTCGGGAGTGGCACGGGCGGCGACCGTACGGCTGTTGTCCCTGAGCTGCGAGAGCAGCAGCAC
>CAYPOZ010000015.1:10880-23344 GCA_964412415.1 uncultured Isosphaeraceae bacterium
AACCCTCTCAACACGTTCGAGGGCCGAGCCGCCGGCAGCGATCGCACGGAGGCGGATCAGGCCCTCGTCATCCGGCGCCATCCTGATCGTCTCGTCCACGAGCAACTTCGCCTCGTCCTGCCGCTCGAGGTTGATGAGCACCTGCACCTTGGCCCGGCGCAGCCGGATGTCATCGGGCTGCGCAGCAAGCGCCTCGTTCAGCATCGCCAGCGTGTCGTCGAACTTGCCCGCCATGTACAGCGCCTCGGACCGGCCAAGCACGCTGACCACCGGGTCCGCATCTGCCGCACCGCCCGCTGCGGTCGCCGAGAGCGCGTCGATGGCCTTGATGAGCTCGCGCGCCGCAGGGCTCATCGCGTCGACCGCAAGGATCGCCTCGACTGTGCGCCGCGCGTCGGGGAAGCGGCCGAGCCGCGCGAGAATCTCCCCTCGCACCGCAAGCATCGGGATGCTCCCCGGGAACGCCTCGAGGCCCCGGTCGATGCGGGCCAGCGCTGTGCCAAGCTCGCCCCTGTTGATGAGCACCTGCGCGGCGATCATGTAGAACTCCGGGGGCATCAAAGGCTGCGTCGACATGACCTGGTCGATCTTCGCGCTCGCCAGCGCCCAGTCCCGCATCGCGAAGGCGATCTTCGCGTCCATGCGCGCAAGCGCGGCCTCGCCGCCCCTCTCGCCGACCATGTCCCGGAGCTTGGTGCGGTGCGACTTCAGTTGCTCGAGGGCCGCATCGCGCGCTGCCGCATCGCTGGCCTCCTCCCACTCGACGAAGGCAAGGTCGCCCAGCCGCTCCGCCGCGAACGCACGCAGCTCGTCCTGGTATGCGCCAAGCAGCGACACCGACATCTGCGGGCTGGACGCGAGGCTCTCCAGCGTGGCGCGCGCCGCGTCGCGGTCGTAGCTGAACTGCATGACTGCGATCATCCTCAGGTGGGTGAGCGCCCGCGGATTTCCCTCGCAGTAGGTGCGCAGCGTGTCGACCATCTTGCGGATCAGCGTGGGGTCGCCGGTGGCGGCCACGCGCTCGGCGACGTCAAGGATCTGTCCTGCCGTGAGCTGCCCTGCTCCGGCGACAAGCGGCTCGCCCATCTCGATGAGCTGCGACGGCGTCACCGACGGGTCGCCGAGGGACCTCAGCGAAAGGAGCCGGTCGTACGCGGCAAGGATCACCTCCGGGCTCGATCCTGCCGTCGCCTGCGCCTTGGCAAGCGCCTCGTCAAGCTGCTTGCGCCGGCGCTGCGCATCGGACTGCCTGCCTGCGCGCTGCAGGCGCGTCGCATCTGCATTGACGCTGGTGATGAGCGCGGCCCATCCGGCGCCATCGGACGGGTCAGCATCCACGATCTCGCGGAGCTGGCGCTCCGCATCCTCGCGCTCGTCCTGCGTGAGCACAGAGTCGCGCCGGACCTCGGACTCGGCGCGCATCCTGCGGATCGTCTTCAGCGACGGGTCGCCCGCCGGGAGCGCGGCGAGCGCGTCATCGCACACGTTGCTGACTGACTTCCACGCCTCGGGAGTGCCGACGAGCTCCGCACGCTGCCGGACCGTCCCGATGAACGCCATTCGCGCATCGCCGTCCTCCGGCTTGGCGCGGACGCGCTGCTGGAGGACGCTCAGCCACCTCTGGTAGAGCTCGTTCGCCTCGCTGCCCGTCTCGGGCACGATGCGCTCGAGCGCGCCGCGCATCAGGTCGATGTACTGGACGTTGTTGGGCCGCTTCGACACGGCGCGTCCGTAGCGGTTCATGGCCTCCGTGAAGAGCCTCTTCGCCTCCTTCCCGTCACCAGCGGCGAGTGCCGCCTCGGCCGACGTCATGGCCGCATCGCCGAGGCTCCTGTTGCGCTCGGGTGCGCCTGCGACCTGGAGGTACGCGATGCCGCCCACCACCGCAAGCGCGACGAATGCGAAGAGCGAGATGACGGTGAGGAACTTCTTGTTGAGCTTGTTGGCCATTGGATTTGGTGGATGCGGGTGGTGACTTGGACGCGTCAGCGGTCCTGCGTGGAATCCCATTCGGGCCAGTCCGGCAAGCATCGCATGATGTGCGGCATGGCGTGCGTGAGTAGGTCGCCTGCGCGCTCGGACCACTCCTCCGCCGACGTGGCCTGCGGGAAGATCCCAGAGACCTGCACCTTGCAGTAGTAGGCGTAGCGGTTGCCGAGGTCGAAGGCGTACGTGCGGACGACGTATGCCGATGGCGTGGTGCGCCCGTTGGCGACGAAGAAGTATCCGCCGACCTGCCGGCGCGACGGGTCACGGCGATCCTGGAACTCGGTGATCGACGCGTCGTAGGTGCCCAGGGGCATGTGCACGGTTTCGGGTCGGCGAGTCACAGGATCTGACACGGTCGTCGCCGGGTACGGCTCGCCCGATGCGGCGGCAGGCCCCTCGCTGCACTTCCACGACTCCACGTCGACATCGAGCGTCACCTCGCGGGGCTGCTCGGCCATCACCATGCCCGCTGCGCCCCAGCAGCGCTCGGGCACGTGCGGCACCGTATCGATCATGCCGGTGTAGTAGGCGACGTGGAGCGCGAGCGCGCCCTTCGAGGGGTCACCGTCGAGCGCATAGTTGCGGTCGAGGTACTGCGTGGTTCCAAGCGACTCGATGATCTCGGCGCTGAACACGCCATCGGGCCCGACCTGCTTCCAGCGCCCAAGCTGCGGAGGCACCGTGGAGAGCGCGCGCCGCAGCGGCACCGGCTCCTTCTTCAGGTAGAGGTCGAGCGCCGCGACCCCAGCGCGGAAGCCGAGCGCCGACAGCACGAGCAGGCCGATCGCCACCGCGTACGCCACACGCACGCCCTTGACCACCGTCATGGTGACGCTCCTGGATCGCTCTCCTCCACAACCAACTGGCGAAGCAGCCACACCACGCCAAGGAACATCGCCAGTCCAGGGAGCAGCCAGAGCACGCCCACGAAGTGGTGGAACTCGCCCTGCGCGAGGTTGGTGTCGAAGAGCGACAGGATCCCGAGCGACGTCACCCGGAGGATGTTGACGGCGAGCGCGACGGGCACTGCGCACAGCACGAGCGCGATCCGCTGCCAGGTGATGGAGAGGTTGACGTACGCGAAGTAGGTACCGAGCGCCAGGAACGCGATCAGCATCCTCATTCCCGAGCATGCCTCCGCGACATTGAGCGGATGGGGTACCCCGTCGCTCCACACCGTGAGCGTGTTGCCGGAGCGGTCGACCTCGAGCCCGAGCACCGCAAGAAGCAGGTAGGAGCCAGCGGCCGCGAGGTCCTGCAGCTGGAAAGTGACCCTGTTGAGCAGCACCTCGGAGATCGTCTGCGAGAACGCCGCGAGGTACGCCAGAGGGAACCAGAGCCACCGCATGGCCGATGTGCCCAAGAGCAGCAGCACCACGCCGAAGAGCGTGAGATAGACCCCCACACCCATCAGGTTGTGGTGGAAGAGCGGGCGCGGCCCGAAGACGCACAGCGAGTACCAGCCAACGCCCAAGATGATTGGCGCAAGCCCCAACCAGCACGGGCGGATCTGCGTCGCCTTGAGCTCGTCGCGGCGGAGCCACACGAAGTACCCGACCACTGCCGGCACGACAAGCGTGTGCCCCCAGTCGCTGGGCATGTTGATCGCAAACCTGAACTGCTTCGCGAAGAAATCGGCGAAGACGCCTACGAACACCACGACGAGGGCTGACCCGGCGATCCATGCGGCCCGTGGCGAAAGCGTCACCGTCGGCGCGATGGCCGACGGCTGGGCCGTTGCGTCAGGAGCAGGTCTGGCGATCGTGGACACAGGTCTCCAATGAACACCATCGGTTACGCGCGGCTGGGACTCCAGTTCGGACCGAAAGCCCCTCCATGATGCCCGGACGCCACCGCGAATCCGAACCGAATGGTCACCCGCCCACAATGTTGACCGGCGGAGCGCCGAACACGTCGTTGCCGAAGTTCCGGTCGAGCAGGAAGCCGAAGCCGTAGGTCACGCGGAAGCCATTCCGGAACACCGCCAACGGCGTCGCCCAGAAGTTGGTTCCGATAATAATGTGATCATCGCGCTTGAGGTAGATGTCGGGCTCGGTCCGATTCCTGATCGCAGCAAGGTTGACGCGGATGGTGGCCTCGCGGTCGCCGGGCAGCCGGCGGATGAGGTCAACCCGCTCAGGGATGGCGATAGGCCCAAGGCCGCCCGCCGCCGCAATGAACCTGCTCAGCGTGGGCTTGCCGGCGTTCGGGAACTGGAGCGTGCCCGGGCGCGCAACCTCGCCATCGATATAGATGACGCCGATCGGCGGGAACTCGCAGTAGAGCGTGTCGCCCGGGCGGATCACGATGTTCTGGAGGGCATCGCCGCGGTTCATGCGGTCGACGTCGATCTCGATGATGCGCGTTCTGCCCACGACAGCCTTCTGGACTTCGGCGAGGTCACCGCCGGTAGCTGCTCGCGCAGCGGCGCCCGTGAGCGGGAGCCCTGGGAGGTCTGCGACCTGCGCGGGGTCGCTGACGGCGCGAGGCATGGCGGGCGTGGCTCCGGACTGCCGGATGCGCACCCACTGCTGTGCGTTCACGTCGAAGACAAAGGAGTCACCCTCGTTGCTGAGCTCGGTGATGGGTGCACGGCGCACACTTTCGGTGGGCTCGACGACGGCGTTGTCGGTGACACGGACCGGCGCGAGCGTGTCCACGTCGACCGGTGGCGCGCCGCCCTGCGGCATGGACGGACCGGCGACCGCACCTGGGGACGCGAGTCCCGAGGGTGGTGGTTCGGGCGGGGGCGCGGGCGGAAGTTCGGGCGGTGCCGGCGGAACTTCGGAAGGCGCTGGTGCGGGGGCTGGGGCTGGAGCTGGAGCTGGCGCCGGGGCGGGAGCTGGTGCCGAAGCGGGAGCTGGCGCCGGAGCGGGAGCTGGCGCCGGGGCGGGAGCTGGTGCCGGGGCGGGAGCTGGCGCCGGAGCGGGAGCTGGCGCCGGAGCCGGCGCCGGGGCTAGCTGCTGAATGAGATCCTCGAGGTTCGGGGGCGGCGCCGCAGGTGCGGCCGGAACAGCAGTCGTTGGGCGCGCTGCACCAGGCACGGAAACCGAGGCCCCACCAGACTTTGGAGTTCCGGTCGACGAGTCGGTGTCAGGTCCGCCGTCTGTCACGGTCGAGTCGGTCGCCCGGATCGGGCGAAGCACATAGATCTTCTCGCAGGAGACGTCAATTCCGCCAGCGAGCGCCACGGCCTCACGGACTGAGAGATTGGGGCGGTTCAGCGCATACAGGCCTGGATTGCGCACCGATCCGTAGATCGTGAATTCGAAGCTCCGGCCCTCCCGAAGCTCGATCGAGACGACCGGCCTCCGGATGAACGGTTCGAGCTTGCGGCGGATCTCGTCCTCCACTTCCGCGATCGTGAGCCCACCCGCCTGCACCTCGCCGATCGTGGGCAGGCGGATCTTGCCCCCCTGATCGATCGTGCGGGTCGACACATCGGTCTGGCCCTGCGAGATGAGCTCGAAGATCTGCAGGACGACCACGTCACCCGGCGAAAGCCGGTACTGGAGGACAGACGGCTCGAGGTCCGCAAGCTCTGGCCGGCTTGAGATGCCCAGCGGCTGCGGCGCAGGCTCCACCACGTCGATCCGGTCCAGGATCGGCATCGTGGTTGGCGTATCGATGAAGTAGCCGGTGCGGCTCGGGTCAAAGAAGCTGTTGACGTCGCAGCCCGCGCCAGACCCTGCCAGGGCAGCAAGCACGCAAGCGCCGATCCGCTTCAGGCGCCTTCCCGGTGCACCTCGTCCACGACTGGTCTCAGCTGTTGAGGTGATCATGGGCAGACCGACACCGGGAATCGCGGTGGACGACGAGTGTACATCGGCATATCAGCCCCGGCGGTTGATTAGGAGATGCTCGAGAACGGCCATGCGTGCGGCCACGCCATGCGTGACCTGCCGAAGGATGCGGCTTCGGATGGGGTCGTCGGCCACATGGTCGTCGATTTCCATTCCCCGGTTCATGGGACCGGGGTGCACCACCACCACCCTAGGGTCGAGTGCGGCCACGCGCGAAGGGGTCAGGCCGAACATGGCCCGGTAGTCGCTGGCGATCGCGCCACCCGCAGCGCGCTCGAACTGGATCCGGAGCATCATGACCGCGTCGATCCCCTCGAGCGCACGGTCGAGGTCGTACATGACGGTGACCGAGCCCGGACCGGCGGCGATCGACTCGAAGTTCCGGTTCACCAGCGGCGGCGGGCCCACGAGCCTCACCGATGCGCCGAGGGCCACCAGCGCGTGCGTCGTGCTGCGCGCCACACGGCTGTTGGCGATGTCGCCGACGATGGCCACGGTGCGGCCCGCCATCGAGCCGTAGACCTCCATCAGGGTCGACACATCGAGCAGCGCCTGGGTGGGGTGCTCGTGGCGGCCGTCACCGGCGTTGATGACGGGCACGCTGACGGCATCGGCCACCATCTTGGCTCCGCCTGAGATGCCGCAACGGACCACCATGGCCGCAACGCCCATCGCCTCGATGTTGCGTGCGGTGTCGACCAGCGTCTCGCCCTTGCTCTCGCTCGAACCGCTTGCGGAGAGATTGAAGACTCGGCCACCGAGCCGATAGACCGCAGTCTCGAATGAGCATCGGGTGCGCGTCGAGTCCTCGAAGAAGAGGTTCGCGACGACCTTGCCCTCGAGCGAGTCGCGGCGCGGCGCCACGCCCTCGGCGACAGGGATGTTCAGGCGGGTGGACTCAAGCAGCGCGCGAAGCTCGGCGACCGGCAGTCCGGCGATCTGCAGGAAGTCGCTCACGGGGGCAAGAGGATAGCCGCGCGTGGCGCTGCGGCGGGAGCGACAGGATCACTGCGCGCGTGTCTTGGCGACAGGCTCGAGCAGCTCGAGCGCCTGCGAGATGCCGCGAAGCGGGATGCACTCGGCACCTGAGCGCGCCACCGCATCGGCCTGTGTGGCGGGTACGGCGACTGCCGTGCAGCCGCGGCGGAGCGCCTCGGAGACGCGCTGCTCAAGGTTTCGCACAGGGCGAAGCTCGCCGCCAAGGCCGACCTCCGCCGACAGCGCGGTGCCTGGACGGATCGCACGCCCGAGGAACGCCCCTGCGACGGCCATCGCCACTGCGAGGTCAGCCGCCGGTTCCATCACCCGGAGGCCCCCGGTGACCGACGCGTACACGTCCTGGTCCGCGAGCCGGAGCCCACCATGCGTCTCGAGCACCGCAATCATCATCGCCAGGCGCGACGCATCGATGCCCGATGCCTTTCGCTTGGCGCTGCCGAGGAAGCCGGTGGCGGTGAGCGCCTGCACTTCCGCGAGCAGCACGCGGCTGCCCGCGAGCACCGGTGCGACCGTCGCGCCAGGCCTCGGCGCAGTCGCGTGCACCGCGGCGAGCGCTCCCTCGTCGACCGGCTCAAGGCCCGATCCGGTCATCTCGAAGAGGCCCAGCTCGTGCGTCGACCCGAACCTGTTCTTGATCGAGCGCACCAGCCGGTACGCGTGATGGCGGTCGCCCTCGAAGGACAGCACGACATCGACAAGATGCTCGAGGAGCTTGGGCCCGGCAAGGTCTCCCTCCTTCGTCACGTGACCGACGACGGCGACGACAGTTCCCGTGGCCTTCGCGGCCTGCACCAGCTCAAGGCAGCAGCGGCGCAGCTGGCTGACGGATCCGGGCAGCGCATCGATGTCGTGCCGGTGCACGAGCTGGATGCTGTCGACGACGAGCACGCGCGCCTTCACGCGCAGCGCCTCCTGGATGATGCGAGCGACGCTCGATTCCGCGAGCAGGTAGAGCTGCTCCGGCGAGTGGCCATCGCTGATGCGCTCTGCGCGCAGCTTCACCTGCTGCGCCGACTCCTCGCTTGAGGCGTAGAGCGCGCGCACCCCGCGCTGCGCCAGCGACACCACGGCCTGCAGCAGTAGCGTGCTCTTGCCGATGCCGGGGTCGCCGCCGAGCATGATGACGCTGCCGGGCACAAGCCCCCCGCCAAGCGTCCGGTCGATCTCGCCGATGCCTGTCTCGAGGCGCGGCACATCGAGCGGCTGCACGTCGCCGATGGGGGTCGCGGCCATCGGGGCGGTGTCGCCCACGCTCCACGAGGGCGCGGCACCCGCGAGCGCTGCGCTGCCCGCGCCCGCGTCAGGGTTGAAGGACTCCATGGCGTCCCAGGCGCCGCAGTCGGGGCACTTGCCGGCCCATCTCGACTGCACGCCCCCGCACTCGCGGCACACGAAGCTCCTGGCTGACTTGGTCCTGGCCACGCGCCGATGCTACGGAGCACGTGCGCAGGTTCCCCAAAGCGAGCGGAATTGCGCGGGAAATCGGGGGGATCCGAGCGGCCCAAAAAGGACAGGCGCCGATCGGGTCGGAGATCGATCGGCGCCTGAACGGTCGCGGCGCAATCGATGCGCCACGCGAGTGCGAGAGATGCTAGAGGGGCATTCGCGTCAAGGCAAGCGCATGCGGCACGTCACGGGGAGATGCGTGATGCGCGCGAAAGACCCTCCGCGTCAGCGGCGCATCATCGCACGCATCCGGTGCACCCATGCTCCGTACTCGATGATCGAACGGATGCGCGCGCCGCGAGGCGGCATGCGCGCGGGGTCGGTGCCGAACGCTGTCTCGGTGCGCCAGCGCCAGTACGCGCCGCGCATGCGGAACCGCGTCTGTACGGCAAGGCGCCCCAGCGCCAGGAGCGCGCGGCAGGTGTCGGCGAAGGTGACGGTGTGCATGCGGAGGCGAGCGCCGCGCCGGCGTCAGTGGATCGACAGCGGTCCCTGGCGGGGATCCGGGATCGCCGCATCGTCGAGGGCAACCGGATTGGTCGGCGCAGTGCGCACCGCCGCGTCGCGCAGCGGCGAGAACCGGCTGCCGATCATCCGGACCCGCTGGTTTGGGTTGGCCTGCCTCGGAAGCATCGGGCCCACCACCCAGATGATGGCGAGGCACGCGAGCGACGCAACCCACATCCACGTCTCGAGCCCCAGGTAGACCATCACGCTGACGCCCGCGAGAAGCAGGATCGATGCGGGAATCATGCCCTCCCATGCGAGCTTCATGAGCTGGTCGAAGCGGAAGCGCGGCAGCGTCCAGCGGATCGCCATCGCGAAGGCCACGAGCAGGAACACCTTGCCCGCCATGACGGCCACGTGGAGGAGCGCCATTGGCACGCTCCCCTGCGCGGGAAGGTCGAGGCCTGGCAGCAGCGCGCCGATCGGGTTCACGCTCCACCCGCCGAGGAACAGCAGGGCGAAGAACGCGGCGCCCGTGATCATGTGGAAGTACTCCGCGAGGAAGAACATCGCGAAGCGCATCGACGAGTACTCGGTGTGGTAGCCGCCCACGAGCTCGCTCTCCGCCTCGGCGAGGTCAAATGGCGCTCGGTTGGACTCGGCCAGCATGCACGTGTAGAAGATGATCGCGGCGAGGGGCTGCTGAAGCAGGTTCCACGATCCGGTCTGCTGTCGCTCGACGATCACCATCGGGTCGAGCGTGCCAGCCGCAAGCACTACACAGAGCAGCGCCACGCCCATCGGGATCTCGTATGAGATCATCTGCGCGCTCGCACGCAGTCCGCCGAGGAAGCTGAACTTGCTGTTGCTCGCCCATCCGCCAAGCGCTACGCCGTAGACGCCGAGGCTTGCGGCCGCGATCAGGTAGATGACGCCGACATTGACGTCAGCGCCCACGAGCTTCACGGTCACGCCCTCGAGGCCGAGGAAGTCGACCACGACCTTCGGCAGCGACGAGAGGTCCACGATGCCGCCCCACGGGATGATCGCGAAGCCAAGCATGGCCGGGATGATGATGAGCGCCGGGGCGAGCGTGAAGATCGACCGGTCGACGCCGGCCGGGGTGTAGTCCTCCTTCACGAGGAACTTGAGGCCGTCGGCGAGCGGCTGCATCATGCCCTTGGGGCCCGTGCGGTTGGGGCCAACCCGGTCCTGCATCCATGCGCTGAGCTTGCGCTCGAGCATGATTGAGTAGGCGCATGCGACGAGGATCACGTGCAGCGCAATGACGATCACCAGCACATGGGTGACCAGCTGCGCGATGGTGGCGACGCTCATGGGACGGGGATGGTAGCCGCGACAGCGCCAGCGATCCCGCGTGCGCCTGTCGAGAGGGCCACCGGCGGCGCATGCGCGGGGGACGCGCCGCCCTGCGAACCCTCAGGGAGCGGGCCGCGCGCGAGGTGCGGAAAGTAGTCCTGGATCGCGGCCACATCCCAGTTCCCGGCCCTCATCGCCGAGATGGCCTGCACCGCCGCGCGCGCGCCCGAGACCGTCGTGACGATCGGCACGCCGGAGCGCACTGCCTGCGCGCGGATCTGTCCCTCGTCGGTGCGGCCGCCCTTGCGCGTGGGCGTGTTGATGATGAGGTGGATCTCGCCGCTGCGGATGGCGTCGAGGATGTTCGGGCGCTGGCCCTCGGCGATCTTGACGATGCGCTCGGTGCGCACGCTGTGCCTGGCCAAGGTGTCGTGCGTTCCTTGCGTGCAGACGACGCTGAAGCCCATCGCGACGAGGCTGCGCGCGATCTCGACGGCGTGCGGCCTGTCGGACTCGCGCACGCTCAGGAACACGCGGCCCTGCGTCGGCAGGAACACGCCCGCGCCCATCTGCGCCTTCGCGAACGCGACGGGGAGCGAGCGGTCAGCGCCCATCACCTCGCCGGTCGAGCGCATCTCGGGCCCGAGCACCACGTCGACGCCGGGGAACTTCGCGAAGGGGAACACGGACTCCTTCACTGCGTAGAAGCCGGTGTCGTGCACCTCCTGGATGCCGAGCTCGTCGAGCGACGCGCCCATCATGACGCGCGCCGCGATGCGGGCCCAGGCGACGCCCTTGGCCTTGCTCACGAAGGGCGCGGTGCGCGACGCGCGCGGGTTCACCTCGAGGACGTAGAGGCGCTCGTCCTTGCACGCCATCTGAATGTTCATGAGGCCGCGCACGCGCAGGCGCTCGGCCAGCGCACGCGCATTGCTGCGAACGCGCTCCACGACGCTGCGCGGCAGCGAGTAGGGCGGCACCGTGCACGTCGAGTCGCCGGAGTGGATGCCGGCCTCCTCGATGTGCTCCATCACGCCGCACACCACCGCGCGCCCGCGGATGTCGGGAAGCCTGATCTGGTGGGGCCGGCTCGCCTCGTCGGGCTCGAAGTCAGACACCACGTCGACGTCGATCTCGATCGCGTCGGAGAGGAACCGGTCGATGAGCACCGGGCGGTTGGCGAGCTCGCTCGCGTCGACGGCCTCGGCCATGTAGCGGCGCAGAGCGTCCTCGTCGAAGCACGTCTCCATGCCTCGCCCGCCGAGCACGTACGAGGGTCGCACGAGCACCGGGTACCCGATGCGCGCGGCGATCGACACCGCCTCGTCGAGGCTGCGCGCGATCCCGTTGGCGGGCTGGTCGAGCCCAAGCTCCTTGAGCACCGCGGCGAAGCGGTCTCGGTCCTCGGCGAGGTCGATCGAGTCGATGCCTGTGCCGATGATCGGCACGCCGGCCGCGTGAAGGCCGTGCGCCAGGTTGAGCGGCGTCTGGCCGCCGAACTGCACGATGCATCCGACGACGCTGCCTGCGCGGTCGGGCACGTCGATTCCGCCGCCGTTGAGGCGCTCGACCACATTGAGCACGTCCTCGAGCGTGAGCGGCTCGAAGAAGAGCAGGTCGCTGGTGTCGAAGTCGGTGGAGACCGTCTCCGGGTTCGAGTTGATCATCACGCTCTCGAAGCCGGCCTCCTCGCACGCGAACGCGGCCTGGCAGCAGCAGTAGTCGAACTCGATGCCCTGCCCGATGCGGTTGGGCCCTCCGCCGAGGATCACGATCTTCGGGCGGCTCGTGAGGCGGATCTCGTCGTCGCGCACCATGGTGCCGCCCTCGCGGTGGGCGCTTTCGTAGGTGCTGTAGTAGTAGGGCGTCGCCGCCTCGAACTCGGCCGCGCAGGTGTCGACGAGCTTGTACACCGGCTCGATGCCGAGGCGCCGCCGGTGTGCACGCACCTTGAGGATCGACGGCGTGCTGATGTCGCCAAGCCAGAGGTTGGCCATCTGCGCGTCGCTGTAGCCGAGCCGCTTGGCTCGAAGCATCAGGTCGCACGGGACGTCCTCGAGCCGCGACACGGCGCAGAGCTCATCCTCGAACTCCACGAGCTGCTTGATCTGGTCCACGAACCAGGGGTCGTAGCCGGTGAGCTGCGCGACTCGCTCCGCGGGCATGCCGCCCTTGAGCGCATAGCGCACGTAGTAGAGGCGTCCCTGGCTCGGCACCGTCAGCTTGCGCAGCAGGTGCGACTCCTGGATCGGCCATGCCGGCGCCGACCCGTCGGCCATCTCGGTCTGGGTGGCGCGACGGGCGGCAAGCCACTTGTCGTTGCGGTCGAGGCCGAGACCGAAGCGCTTGACCTCCATCGAGCGGATCGCCTTCTGGAGCGCCTCCTTGAAGGTGCGCCCGATCGACATCGCCTCGCCGACCGACTTCATCTGCGTGGTGAGCGTCTCGTCGGCCTCGGGG
>CAYPOZ010000016.1:0-209 GCA_964412415.1 uncultured Isosphaeraceae bacterium
CGGCCGAGCGGACCCGTCGCGCGCGAAGGCCACGATTGGCTGGTGCGCGCGCCACACCATGCCCGACGTGGCACGGATGATGGTGGAGGCGCGGATGGTTCGGGAGGCGACGCCATGACCAGCGTGCCGTGCCATGGCCTTTCAAGGTGGACCGGCGGCTGAGTTCCCATGCAACGCGCCGTCCGCCGGGTAAAGCGGCTTCTGGGGAC
>CAYPOZ010000016.1:219-667 GCA_964412415.1 uncultured Isosphaeraceae bacterium
GCCTCGTTCCTCGACACGCTCGCCTCTAGCCCATGGCTGCAGGCACGCGTGCACATCCTGTCCGGAACCAGCGATACGGAACTTGCAGATCTCTATCGCAGGTCCTTGTGCACCGTCTACCCGAGCCTCGGCGAAGGTTGGGGACTGCCCATCGGCGAGGCCGCATGGTTCGGTCGTGTGTGCATCACCTCGCCCGTGTCCTCGATGCCTGAGGTCCTTGGGGATCTGGCGGAGTATGTCGATCCTGCCGATCCTGAGGCGATCGCCGCGTCGATTCGTCGTGCGGTCATTGATCCCGAGTGGCTGGTAGTCCGTGAGAAGCGCCTGTCGCACGCGGTACTCCGTACGTGGCGCGACGTAGCGCATGACTTCATCGTTGCATTGGAGCTCTCGAAGAGTGCCGCCGGTTGACTTCCCATGACACGAGGCATTCGCCGCGCAACCCGGC
>CAYPOZ010000016.1:797-6462 GCA_964412415.1 uncultured Isosphaeraceae bacterium
ACCGGAAGCTGACCTTCCTCGGTCAGCCCAAGGGCACGATTGCTGCTCTTCGGCCCGGCCGGCCGCACCTGCATGTGCGCGCGCCTTCCGATGACGACTCGCGCGGGCTCGTCTCCCAGCTCTGCCGGTTTGGAACCCTCGACTCTTCCAGCTTCCGGCGATGGGTTGAGCAGCTGCAGGAGCCCTGGCGTGCGCATCGCAATCTGTGGGAACTGGCCTACATCTGCCAGGCGCTTGAGGAGCGGGGCATGCTGCGGCCGGGACGCCGCGGCCTTGGCTTCGCTGTCGGCGCAGAGAAGCTGCCGTCATTCTTCGCGGCACGCGGATGCACCGTGGTGGCGACGGACCTCCCGGCCGATGACGACCGGCGCATCCCGTGGGCCTCGACGGGCCAGTGGGTGGGGGCGCGAGACCTCCTGAATGCCCACGGCATCTGCGATCCAGCCGCCTTTGCGCAGCGGGTGTCGTTCCGTGCCGTCGACATGAACGACGTGCCTCGCGATCTCGCTGGATTCGACTTCACGTGGTCGACTTGTTCCTTCGAGCACTGCGGATCCCTGGCGCTCGGGCTGCGGTTCCTTGAGCGCCAGATGGAGTGCCTCAGGCCAGGAGGCGTCGCCATACACACGACCGAGTTCAACCTGACCAGCAATCGCGCCACCATCGACAGTGGACCCTGCGTGATCTACCGACTCAAGGACATCGAGGCTGCATGCGCGCGGCTCGAGCGCGCAGGCCATTCGGTGGCGCCACTGGACATCCGCGTCGGCGGCCATGCCCTCGATCAGCATGTTGACGAGCCTCCGTATCCCGACTTCCCGGCGATCGACCCCAATCGGGTCAAGCACCTGCGGCTTCGGCTCGGGGACTACGCGTCTACATCCATCGGGCTCATCATCACGAGGGCCGGCTAGCGGGTCACCGCCAGGCATCATCCCATGAGTCTCCACATGATCTCCTACGCGCAGAACTTCGAGGATGTCGTGCTCGATCGCGTCTTCCATGCGTGCTCGTGCGGCCGCTACGTGGACATCGGTGCCTACGACCCTGTGGTCGACTCCGTGACCAAGCACTTCTACGACCGCGGGTGGAGCGGGGTGAACGTAGAGCCTGTGGCACGCTTCCACCGGAAGTTCTCCGAGGCGCGCCCACGCGACTGGAACCTGAACGCGGTCGTGGGTGCGGCCGATGGGACGGTGGAGTTCGTCGAATGGGGAGACTCTGGACTCTCTGGGTACCGGCAGCTCTTCGATTCGGCCGACGCGGAGCGACTTGGGTTCCGGCCCAGCACCTGCACACTGCCGATGATGAGCCTCGCGTCGATCACTCGGCGGATGCCGCCCGGCGATGTCGAGTTTCTCAAGGTGGACGTCGAGGGCGCGGAACGGGATGTGCTGGCAGGCGCGGACTGGTCCTCATTCCGCCCGCGCGTCGTGCTGGTCGAGGCGATCAGGCCGAACCTGTCGCTATCGGCTGGCCGGGCCATTGAGCCGATGTGGCACGAGTGGGAGGGCATCCTTCTCGCGAATGGCTACGAGTTCGCGCTCTTCGACGGACTCAATCGCTTCTACTACCGGCGCGAGGAGCCGCAGCTGCGTGAGAGGCTCTCGTACCCAGCGAACGTGAACGATGGATTCGCGCTTCATCCCGGGCACTTCTTCTCTCGTAAGGTGAAGTAGTCGTAGTGATTGTCCCGAGTGTCCATGCGCACCGCCCGAGGAGTTGAGTCCATGACGACCTGGTACGACGTTTCAGACATCGCAGACTGGCGGCTCTCGCACTTCACGGGGATTCAGCGGGTGGTGGCTGGTGTGCTCCGCGGCATCCTGGCCAGCGGTGCGGATGTGCGGCTTGTGCGCTTTGACTCGAGGAGCGGGACATTTGATGCGTTGAGCCTGAGTGACCTGCCAGTCACAGTCCGTGAGTTCGTCGCAGGCGAGGAGTCCGCACCAGCAAGCGCGGGAGCTCGAGCGACGCAAGCGTCCGCGGTCCCGAGGGAGTCGCGTTGGCGAGCCGGACGGCATGCGTTTCGTGACGCTCTTCTTGGGCAGGTGCCTGAGGCGAGTACCCTCCGCACGGCCATGCGGGACTTCGATGCGGCATCTAGGCAGTTGCGCCGACAGCTGCGCAAGTGGACGCGGGCCCGCGCCAAGGCCATTGTTCGGGGACGCTTGGGCGCATCGACGGTGCCCACTTCCGATCATGGAGACGAGCCCGGCAGGCCGTCAGGTGCCGGGCCCATTGCCCCTGGGGATGTGCTCATCTCGCTTGGTGCAACGTGGATTGTGGACGGACATCCAAATGCCGTAGCGGGCCTTCGTGCGGCCGGCGTCCGTGTCGTCCGGATGATCTATGACATGATCCCGGCACTGAAGCCGCAGTGGATGGACAATCCCGCAGCGGGCGTATGGCACTCACGCCCGATGACGGAGTGGGCACGACGTGTGCTGACCGAGTCGGATCTGGTGCTGACGATCTCCGAGTTCTCGCGCCAAGAGATCGAGCGCTACTGCAGCGGATGCGCGCTTGCATCAGCTCCAGTGTCGGTTGTCAGGCTGGGAGATGAGCTCACGCGGAATTGGGGCGATGGGCTGCCGCTGCCCAGATTCGTTCCTCGGCGCCCGTTCATGCTGTGCGTGTGCACGATCGACCTCCGCAAGAACCATCGCATGCTCTATGACGCATGGTCGGTGCTTACATCGCGAATGCCGGAGCACTGCCCGGACCTGCTGTGCGTTGGCACACGGCACGTCTACGTGCAGGAGCTCATGCGCGAAATCACCACCGACCGGCAGGTCAACGGCCACATCCACTTCCTCAGCGACATTCCAGACGTCGAGCTCGAGTGGTACTACCGTCACTGCCTTGCCACGGTCTACCCGTCCCGCTACGAGGGGTGGGGCCTTCCGGTTGCGGAGAGCCTGGCGCGCGGCCGGCTCGTGCTCTCCTCGAACACGGCGAGCATGCCGGAGATCAGTGGCGACCTCCCGTGCTTCTTCGATCCGCTGGACGTGTACGCGCTCGTGGACCTTGTGGAGAGGGTGGTCGCGCAGCCTGATTGGGTCCGTCAGCGTGAAGGTGAGATCCGCGACAAGTTCGCCCCTACGCTGTGGTCACAGACCACCGCGCAGGTGATGCAGAGAGTCAGCGAGGCCTTCGATGGGGGGTGATGGACCGGTGGGATGGGCGGCATCGGCCATCAGGGGGCTGCTGTCTGGTCGGCGGCCTGCTCGCTCCGCCACAGTGACCCCGGTGCCCTCGGATCCGGTTGCGCGGCGCGTGCGCATGACCGTGAGCTGCCGAGATTCGGACCCCATTCCAAAGGTCCCCGGGGCTGGAGGCGTGATTGAGGTCGATGGCGTGACGGTGCAGCTCATGCACGACGGAACGAGAGTTCGTGCGG
Source organism: uncultured Isosphaeraceae bacterium (assembly GCA_964412415.1). GTDB lineage: Bacteria > Planctomycetota > Phycisphaerae > Phycisphaerales > SM1A02 > ZLKRG44. The sequence goes on from CAYPOZ010000016.1 coordinate 4,201, forward strand.
GCGGCTACTGCGGGGACTGGATGGCGGACATCATCCGCGGGCTTCGCGGGCACCACGAGCCGCAGGAAGAGCTGCTTTTTCACGCAGTGCTTCAGCACGTCAGGCCGGGGGCGACGATCCTGGAACTCGGCGCGTGGTGGGCGTACTACTCGCTCTGGTTCCTGCGGGCGGTCGAGGGCGCGCACGCAGTCTGCGTAGAGCCAGACGATGATCATCTTCGGCTGACGGAGGAGAACATGCGGCTGAATGGTCGGGTCGCGACCATCATCAAGGGGCGCGTCGGAGAGCGGCATGGCATGGATGCAGATGCCGAGTCCGGAGCCCACGTCGAGTGCTTCAGTGCACCAGCCCTGTTCGAACGCACCGGATGGAAGCCTGTCGAGATCCTGCATATGGACGTGCAGGGCGCGGAGCTTCCATTCCTAAGGTCCATGGCTGGGATGGATGCGCTGCGGTACGTGAGGTTCGTGTTCGTCTCGACGCACCACGAGTCCATCAGCGGCTCGCCGGACACTCATGCGGACTGCATCCGCCAGCTGCAGACCATCGATCAGCCGGAACACTCGCGCGCGATCGCTATATGGCGGTGAGTAGCCCGCCCGTGGAGGCAGGCCTGTCGTAGTACCAGCTGAAGTGACGACGCAGGTCATCCATCAATGCGCCGATCTCGTGGGCGTACCGGTGCAGCTCGCGCCCCATGTCCGGCGTGCGATTGGCGACCGGTAGCGGCACGCTGGTGGGCAGACCTGCCTGCTCGCAGAACCGCGGCAGGGCTTGCGACAATGCTTCGTACTCGATGAGCGTTGTTCGGCCCCAAAGCGGCCCACCGCGGTCGAAGAACCTGTCATAGGGCAGCACTACCCGGCCAATGACCCCCGCAGCCACAAAGTCGCGAAACGTATGGCGGCGTGCGCACTCGATGAGCGGTTCTCGCGGGCCCGGCGGAAACGGGTAGGAACGCCAGTACTCGTACAGCGACACCATCATCTCGAAGGGATCGCGCACCACGCCGAACACGCGCCACTGCGGATCGGGCCACGAGTGCGGCTTCAGGCCCATGCCGCGCTGCGCAGCGGCACCGGTGAACCGAAGCGCCCACACAGGGCTGCGGATGAGCCGTCGCCGAAGTGCCCGCAGGGACTCGCGCACAGGCAGGTGCGGATTCTCCGGATTCAGGTACTCCGCATCTAGGCAAGTTTCGCGAAACCAGTCCCGCACCGAAGTTCCGGCGGTCTTGGGGTAGTGCGCGAATGCGATCTTGTGCCGAACGCTGACGAGCATGTCGGATGCTAACTAGCCTCGACCGGCGATCGATCCGCCCACGCGCCGTCCCTCGTCTGGCCGAGGCGTCAGGGCGATACTCGTGAACCACACGCCGCTCGCAGCGATCTGATCGAGCACCTGCTGCGGATGCGGGTCGGGCGGCAGGTGAAGCGTGGGTGAGCCAAGCGAGTAGCCCCAGGACTGGTACTCGGCAAGGACATCCACCGGATCCTCGCCGAGGTCACTGATCCATCCAGGGGCAAACTCCACCAGAATGGACGGCCTCCACGTGTGAATGCAGTCCCTGAGTCCTCGGAGCGCGTGATGGTCCCAGCCCTGCGCGTCGGCGAGCACCACATCGATCCGCGAACGATTCAGCAGCACGTCCAGTTGGTGGCAGGGCACCGTCACCGACTTCGGCTGTTCCGCAAAGCCGTGCGCGACATGATTGCCTCCCTGATCTGACAGTCGCGGATCAAACACGCGACTGTCGCCAAAGTTCGCCTCATTGAGCCAAAGCCGTATGGTGCCCTTCTCGGATCCGGCGGCCGCCCTAACAACCTCTACGTTTGGTAGCGCGCATCTGCGCACATTGTTCAAGAGCAGAGGAGTCAGCTGCGGATTCGGCTCGACAGCGACTACCCGACCGGATGGTCCCGTCAGCTTCGACATCCAGCAAGCGAAGTAGCCGACATTCGCACCGATGTTGACGCACACGTGTCCAGTCCGGACATGCGACCGTAGCCACTCGAGCTCGTGCGGTTCCCACACGCCTGACGCACGGATTGCGGGTGCAATCACCGTGTCCCCCTTGGGGAACACGAGCGTGCCAAGCCCCACAGTCTTCACCCGTTGAGTGGGGATCCCGACTCCCAGTGGGTTGGACCGCCCGAGCGAGCCTCCCACCCGTGCGAGGCAGTCGCGAAGCCACAGGCCTACGCCGCGCGCGTGTCCGCCGCCGCCTCGCGATCGCGCTGCGGTCCATCACGATCGCGGCTG
>CAYPOZ010000016.1:6472-7739 GCA_964412415.1 uncultured Isosphaeraceae bacterium
CGCTAACGGGGACCTGGGTCCCTCGGCTCGATGCACGCCCGCCTACCTCGCCACGCCGGCTGACGCCAGCGGCGGCGCCGGCCGCTCGAAGCGCTTGGCAATCGTGAACCCGTGCAGCCAGCTCACCGGGGCGCGCGGCGGGCGGTGCTTCGCCGCTCGCCGCGAGATGATCATGTGGATCACGAACATGAGCACGATCACCGCCAGGGTGGCCCCGATGTAGAGCATCCAGCGGTGCGCGGCGCTCTCGAACTGCGAGCCCACCTTCGCGACGCCCACGCCGATCAGCATCTGCGCAGGCGCAGTGATCACCACGCCGCCCATCTCCACCAGGAGGATCTTCCACCAGGCCAGGTGCATGAGTCCGCTCACCGTGATCATCGGCGTGCGCGCGCCCGGGATGAACCGCGCCGCAAGCAGCGCCCATGCGCCGCGCACATCCATCTGGTGCTTCACCTCGCACAGCGTGCGCGGACCGATGAACCGTCGCACCCTGCGCGAGCCCATCAGTCGCGTGCCGAAGTGCCGGCAGATCCAGACCCACCCGATGTCGCCGAGCACGATGCCGGCCCACGCGGCCACAGCGAACTCCGTGAACAGTGCCCAGTTCACCTCGCCCGCAGCGGCGCCTCCGGCGCCGACGACGGCGATTCCCGCAGGGATCAGGATGAAGTCCTCGCTGAGGTGAAGCCCGATGCCGCACAGGATGAACGCGATGAAGATCGCCATCGCCCCGTGGTTGACGAGCCACTGGCCGGCCTCTCGCAGCGCGCCCCCAGTCTCGGCATCAGCTTGCTGGGCCACAGCGAGCAGGGCCGCCCCGGGAATCGCAGTCAGCAGGGCGGTGGCACTCATGGAAGAAAGGAAGTATAGGAAAGAGGCCCGCCGGAATCGGCGGGCCTCGCGGGGAACTCAGGGATCGCAGCCCGTGCGGGCCGCCGTTGCCGCGCATCGCGCGGCACGCCGCCATCACTTCTTGAGCGACTCTTCCGCGGGAATGCGCATCGAGTAGAAGGACCGGTACACGAAGACGAGCGCGACCACGAAGAACGCGCCGCCGATCCAGACCTTCGCCGGGCTGTCCTGCATCGCGATCGCGATCTCGACGGCCAGCAGGCCAAAGAGCGTCGTGAACTTGATGACGGGGTTCAGCGAGACGGAGCTGGTGTCCTTGAAGGGGTCGCCGACAGTGTCGCCCACGACGGTCGCCGCGTGCAGGTCAGTGCCCTTGGCGCGCATGTCGACCTCGACGATCTTCTTCGCGTTG
>CAYPOZ010000016.1:7749-21957 GCA_964412415.1 uncultured Isosphaeraceae bacterium
TTGGCCATGAAGATGGCCTGGTAGAGGCCGAAGAACGCGATGCCGATCAGGTAGCCAATGAAGAAGAAGGGGTCGAAGAACGGGAGCGCCAGCGACAGGCAGAACACCACGAGGAAGATGTTGACCATGCCGCGCTGCGCGTAGACCGTGCAGATGCGGACGACTTCCTTCGCGTCCTCGACGCTGGCCTCGGCCTTGTCGAGGCGGATGTTGTCCTTGATGAACACCACCGCGCGGTACGCGCCGGTCACGACAGCCTGTGTGGAGGCGCCCGTGAACCAGTAGACGACGGCGCCGCCGATGAGCAGGCCGAGCAGGACCTCGGGGGTGACGATCGAGAGCTTGCCGATCACGGTCTGCGTTGCGGTCATGAGCTGCGCCTGCACGGCGCCCTCGCCGGCCTCGGACTTGATGAGCGCGAGGATGATGCCGAACACCATGGTCGTGGCGCCGACGACAGCCGTGCCGATGAGCACGGGCTTCGCGGTGGCCTTGAAGGTGTTGCCGGCTCCGTCAGCCTTCTCGAGCTGGTGCCTTGATGCCCTCGCGCTGCTCGATGCGCGAGAGCTCGTAGACGCTCTGGGCGTTGTCAGTGACGGGGCCGAAGCTGTCGACGGCGATCGTGACAGGGCCCATGCCGAGGAAGCCGAACGCAATGAGGCCGAATGCGAAGATCGGCGCCGCGAACTGGTACTCGGTGGGCATGAACGCCATCACATCCTGGTGCGTCGAGACCTTCCACCCGATCAGCATGAGGAGCGCGATCACGAGGCCCTTCCAGAACGCCGAGAAGTTGCCCGCGACAAAGCCGCTGAGGATGTTGAGGCTCGCGCCACCCTGCTTGGATGCGTTGACGACCTCGCGCACGTGGCGGCACGTCGTCGACGTGAACACCTTCGTGAACTCGGGGATCAGCGCGCCCGCGATGGTGCCGCAGGAGATGATGATCGAGAGGATCCACCACAGGTCGGGAAGAGGCAGGGCCTCGGCGCTCGCCGCACCGGCGGTGTAGGTGATCGACTTCACGTCGCGCAGCAGGAACCAGCTTGCGCCGAAGGTGACGCCGATCGAGACGATCGAGGTGATCCAGACGAGCCAGGTGAGCGGCGCCTCCTCGTGGAACTCGCGCTTCCCGCCGAAGCGGACCTGCGAGCTCTGCTCGTTGAGGTAGTAGCTCGCGAGGCTGGTGACGATCATGAGGGCGCGCATGGCGAAGAGCCACACGATCAGCGTGCCGCACATGTTGTCGTTGATGCCGCCGAGCGCGTACGCAAGGAACGCGATGAGGGCGACGCCGGTGACGCCGTAGGTCTCGAAGCCGTCGGCCGAGGGGCCGACCGAGTCGCCCGCGTTGTCGCCGGTGCAGTCGGCGATGACGCCGGGGTTCTTCGGGTCGTCCTCGGGCAGCTTGAAGACGATCTTCATGAGGTCAGCGCCGATGTCGGCGATCTTCGTGAAGATGCCGCCGCAGATGCGCAGCGCGCTGGCGCCGAGGCTCTCGCCGATGGCGAAGCCGATGAAGCTCGGTCCGACAAGCTCCTTCGGAAGGAACATCAGGATGCAGATCATGAAGAAGAGCTCGACGCTCACCAGCAGCATGCCTACCGACATGCCGCTCTTGAGCGGGATGCTCAGCACGGGGAGCGCGTCGCCCTTGAGGCTCGCGAAGGCCGTGCGGCTGTTGGCCTGCGTGTTGATGCGGATGCCGAACCACGCAACGCCGTAGGAGCCCAGGATGCCGAGCACGCTGGCCGCGAGGATCACGGCGACGTCACGGAACCCCTTGTGCTCGAGGTAGCCGAAGTAGAAGATGATCGCCGCGGCGATCAGGATCCAGAGGATGGCAAGGAACTTGCCCTGCTGGATGATGTAGCTCTTGCACGTCTCCCAGATGATGTTGGAGACCGCGAGCATCGACTTGTGCGCGGGCAGCGCCACGGTCTGGCGGTACTGCAGCAGGCCGAAGAGCGCGCCGAGGATGGAGATGATGATGCCGCCCCAGAGGATGTGACCGCCGGTGAGGCTGGGGGTCATCTGGATGGACCGCATGTCCGGCAGCTGCAGGTCGGCCTCGCCGGCGAGCGCCACCGGGGCGAGCGCGAGGGGCAGCAGGTACGACAGCATCGGGGCGATCCGCGGGAGGGCCTTCGTATCCATAATGTGTCTGAATTCCGTTCGGTGTCTGTTCGGAGGTCGGCGACCTCCGGGAAAGGCGAGAAGGATACCGATTTCGGCACAAAGGGCAAGGGTCGGTCACTTTCGAGGCACCCAATAGGCTTCGGGGCGGGTCATGCTCGCCAACCGCCTCAGCAAGCGATTCAAGCACCTCGCGAAGTGGTCGGCGCGCGAGGACGCTCGCTGCTTTCGCGTCTACGAGCGTGACATCCCCGAGTTCCCGCTCGTGATTGACTGGTACGAGGGCGAGGTGGTGGTGTGGTTCCACCCTCGCACGCGCGATGACACCCCCGAGAAGGAGGAGGCTTTCTGCCAGTCGGCCCTCGACGAGATCCGGGCCGGGCTCGGAGTGCGCAGCGACCAGCTCTGGATCAAGCGCCGCGAGCGGCAGCGCGGGCTCGCGCAGTACGAGCGCATGGGCGAGCGGAACGCGGTGCGCACCGTGCGCGAGCAGGGGCTGCGCTTCGAGGTGAACCTCTCCGACTTTCTCGACACCGGGCTCTTCCTTGACCACCGCACGACGCGGCGCATGGTGCGCGAGCGCTCAAGGGACCGCCGCGTGCTCAACCTCTTCGCGTACACGGGGTCGTTCACCTCATACGCCGCGCATGGCGGCGCACGGGCCACGCGCACCATCGACATGAGCAGGACCTACCTCGACTGGGGAAGGCGCAATCTCGCGCTGAATGCGTTGGCCGACGACGCGCGCCACGAGTTCACGCATGCGGACTGCCTTGAGCTGCTTCGTGCAGGGCCGCGTCCGGGCGAGCGATACGACATCATCGTGCTCGACCCTCCGACCTTCTCCAACAGCAAGCGCATGAGCGACTCGAGCTTTGCGGTGGAGCGCGACTGGCCGTCGCTCATCGCATCGACGTTGCCGTGGCTCGAGCGTGCGGGCCAGCTCTGGTTCAGCACGAACGCGCGCGGGTTCATGCTCGATGCGGCGACGCTGCCGGCCGGATGGGCCTCACGCGAGATCACGCGCTACACGATGCCGGAGGATTTCGGCGGGCCTTCCGCGGCGGCGCCCGACCAGCGGCCCGCGCACCGCGCTTGGATCATCGCGCGCGCCGACGTTGCCGGCGCGCTTGACCTGCGCGTGCGGCGCGAGGGCACGTAGCGGCTGCAAGCCCGCGCGTCACGGCGTCGGCAGCACCGCAGGCACGATGAACTCGGGCGAATCCGGCAGCTCCGCGACGAACGGGTCGTTTTCGGCCTTGCCGTCGGGGATCTTGAAGCGCACCACCTTCTTCGACTTGCGGTCGCCCACCAGCAGGTGCGACCCGTCGATCGCGAGCGCGCTTGGCTCGTCGGGCACGCCTCGGCTGTGGTCGGAGAACACGCTTACGGTGCCCGCCACAGGGTCGATCGCGAACACCGACTTCGCGCCATTGTCGGTGAGGTACATCGTGCCGCGCGGGCCCACGAGAAGCTGGATCGGCCGCTTCAGGCCATCCTTCTCCGAGGCGACCACCTTCACGCGGCGGCCAGTCGCGGTGTCGAAGGCGACGACCTGCGCCGCGTCACGATCGGCCACATAGAGCAGCCCATCCGGCCCGATCACGATGCCGCGGATCCCATGGATGCCCTCGGGCGAAACCTTAGCGTTGGGCACGACCACACCAGCCGGCAGGCCAAGCCCCGAGATCGCCTCCGGTGAGGGGAGGGGCTGCCCAGGAGTCGCCGTGCCGATGCCCGAGTAGCGCGTGACGGTGTTGCTGTCCTGGTTCGATGCGTACACGGTGCCGTCGGGACCGACCGCGAGCGCGTACGTGTGCTGGAGATCGCTGCCGGACGCGCCCTGGCGCGCGAACACCGACTGGAAGCCCATCATGCCATCTGCCCCAGGCTTGCCGAAGCGCAGGAGCCGCGTGTCCTCGAGGTACGCGCTCGCCGCGAGGAGCGTGCCGTCGCCGAGGTAGACCATGCCGCGCATCGAGCGCGGCGCGCCGCCGGCATCTGCAGGCACGGGACCGAGCATGGAGCCCATCACGTTGCCCTTGCCGTCGATGCCGCGGATCGTGTTGCCGCCAGGCTCGCCGTGCATCGTGATGAACCAGTGCACGGCATCCGGTGCGCGCTTGTGGCCGTGCTTCGTTCCGTCATCCTTGCCGTCATCGGCACTGGCAAGCGCCAGCGAGATGGCGAGCGCAGATGCGATGGCACCGGTCCTGAGCAGCAGGCTGGCGGGATGTGTCATGCGTGGAGGGTATGCGCCGCATCGCCTCACTTGCGGATGAGTGGCATCGCGCACACAATGCGCAGATGCAACTTCTGCAGCGTGTCGCATGGATCGTGGTGGGGCTCGTGGCTCTCGGCCTTGCCGCGAGCGCATGGGCCCGTTCAGGGGACCACGCGGCCCCGACGCTCTCGAGCGTCGTCCAGAAGGTGGAGCCGGCGGCCGGCAGCGGAGGCGGCAGCAGCGGCTCGCTGACGAGCCTGCAGAAGTCGTTCAGCCACTTCACGAACCCCTGGTACGCGCTGAGCCTTCTCTCGGGGCTCGCGCTTGCGGCCGGCTGCGCAAGCGCAATGGCGTGGCACCCGCGAAGGTCGGTCAAGTCGGATCCTGTCGAGGACCTCGAGCAGCGCAAGACCCTGATCCTGTTGGGCATCGTCGGGGCCATCGTCAGCGAGCTGGTGCGCGTCAACCCGGCGATGTCGCTGGTCATCTTCGGCATCGGGGGCCTGATCCGCTTCCGCACGGTGCTCGACAACCCCAAGCTCACCGGCAAGGCGATCCTTGTGGTGGTGGTTGGCCTCGCGTGCGGCCTCGGCGAGTATGCGATGGCTGTGTTCATCACCGCGTTCGCGTGGATGCTCGTCTTCTGGCTCGACTCGAGCGTCGGATGCCGCATCAAGCTGAAGATGACGGCTTCGCACAACCCCAAGGATGTCATGCTGGCGCTGCTGGACCTGATGCGGCGCAACAAGGTGCGCATCACGGCCGCCAACACCTATGAGCACAAGCGGCAGATCGTGGTGCTCGGCAAGATGCCCACGCAGCTCGACCCGATCCAGTTCGGCGCGGCGCTCCGGCAGCGGCTGCCTCGGGGCGATGACCTCGACATCGACCTGAAGATGGGCTAATCCCTGATGCGCCCCGAAGGGCCCGGACACGGCATCAGGTTCGAGGGAGTGTCGGTGCGCTTCGGCGCGACAGAGGCGCTTCGCGACATCACGGTTGAGGTTCCGGGTGGCAGCTTCCGCTCGATCGTCGGGGAGTCCGGCTGCGGCAAGACCACGCTTCTGCGCGTGGCGGCGGGACTGCAGGCGTGCTCGGAGGGATCGGTGTCGTTCGTGGACGACCACGGGCACCGTGTGACTCCGCGCGACGGCGAGATCTCGGTGTGCTTCCAGGAGCCGCGGCTGCTTCCCTGGCGTAGCGCGATCGCCAACGTGGCGCTGCCGCTCGAGCTTGCGGGAGTGCCGCGACGCGAGCGGCTTTCGCGTGCGAGGGAGATGCTTGCGGTCACGAGGCTCGATGCTGCGGAGCGGCGGCTGCCGGCGCAGCTCTCGGGCGGCATGCGCATGCGTGTGGGACTTGCGCGCGCGCTCGTCACGCGGCCGCGCGTGCTGCTGCTTGACGAGCCATGCAGCGCGCTCGACGACTTCACCCGCGAGGAGATGGATGACGAGATCTGGCGCCTCTACGAGGCCACGGGCGCGACGTGCCTGCTCGTCACGCACGGAGTGGCGGAGGCCGTCCGGCTCTCGGAGTCCGTCATCGTGCTCAGCGGGCAGCCGGGCAGGCTGCATTCGGTTCATCCGATCGCCCTATCGAGCGGGCATCGCGCGGACCGGGCGTCCGATGCGTTTGCAGATGCGCTATCGGGGCTGATGCGTGAGCTTGCGCGCGCGCGGGCGGGAGTCGTGCGATGAGCGTCTCGCGCATCCTTGCGCCAGTCGCGGCGCTGCTGGTGGCGCTCGCGCTGTGGGAGGCCGCGGTGCGCATCCTCAATCCTCCCGCGTACCTGGTGCCGGCGCCGTCTGCGGTGGCGATGGCCGCATACGAGGAGGCGCCCATGCTCGCCGCCGCGACACTGCGCACGGCGATGGGCTCCGCAGGCGGCTTCGCGGTCGCAGGCGCGCTCGGGCTTGTGCTCGGCAGCGCGATCGCGGCGGTTGGGTTCCTGCGCAGGGGCATCTACCCGCTGGCGACGATCTTCCAGATGGTGCCGCTCGTGGCGGTGGCGCCGCTGATGGTGATCTGGTTCGGCTACGGGGTGAAGACGACGATCGCCGCGAGCGCAGTCGTGGCGTTCTTCCCGGTGCTGGCCGCGACGATCGACGGGTTCGCGTCGGTTGATCCTGGGCTGCGCGAGCTCTTCGCGATGCATGGCTCGCGCGGATTCTCGAGGTGGCGCAAGCTCGACCTTCCAGCGTCGCTCCCGTCGATCGCGACAGGACTGCGCATTGCGGCAGGCCTGGCGGTGATCGGGGCGGTGGTGGGGGAGTTCGTCAGCGGGTACGGAGGAAGCGATGCGCCGCTTGGCATCGTGATCCTCACCGCGATGCGCGAGGCGCGCACGGACCTTGTGTTCGCGGCGATCGCGCTGGCTGCGATCGTGGGCTTCGCGCTCTTCGGTATCGTCAACGCAGCGTCGTGGCTCCTGCTGCGGCGGTGGCACGCATCAGCCCGCTGATCTGCGGGCGTCCAGGAGGGACACCGACCATGGGCACGATCAGAACCGTCCTCGCCGCGTGCATCGCGCTAGCGCTCTCGCTTGGCGCCATCTCGTGCGGGGAGAGCGACACGGCAGCGCCCGATCCCGCATCGCCAGCGCTGCAGCGCATCAGGCTGCAGCTCAACTGGGTGCCTGAGCCCGAGTTTGGCGGCATCTACGCGGCCATTCAGGACGGCCTCTACCGCGAGGCGGGACTTGATGTGGAAGTGATCAAGGGATCCGCGCAGGTGCCGAGCGCGCAACTTGTGGCGCAGGGCGCGTGCGAGACGGCGATCGTCTCCGGCGACGAGATCCTCACGCTGCGGCGCAAGGGCGGCTTGCTTACGGGTGTCTTCGCGATCTTCCAGCGCAATCCCACCGGATTCCTCATGCATGAGGCCAACCCCATCCGCACACTTGAGGACCTCTGGCGCAGCGACTCGACGGTGGCGCTCGACCCCGGCCTTCCCTTCGTGAAGATCCTCGATGCCAAGTATGGCGGCGAGAGGCTCAAGCGCGTGCCGGCCACTGGAGCGCTCGCGACCTTCCTCGCGACGCCGTCCTGCGTGCAGCAGTGCTTCATCAGCGCGGAGCCTGTCGAGGTGCGCCTGCGTGGAGTGGACGCGCGTGTGCTGGGGCTCGAGCCCGTCTACAACCCGTACACGGCCGTGATCGCGGCACATGGGCCGTGGCTTGCCGCCAACCGCGACGCGGCGACCCGCTTTGTGCGCGCCACCAGCGAGGGATGGGCGCGCTACCAGAAGGATCCCGCGAAGTACAACCCAGGCATCTCGTCGCAGAATCCCGCGATGAGCCTCGAGGCGATGAACGTGGCCGCGGAGATCCAGCGCGACCTTGTCGACGCAAGCCCCATGGGCCGCATGACCCAGTCTCGATGGGATGAGCTCGCGCAGCAGCTCCACTCGATCGGGGTCATTTCCGATGCGTCGGCGGCGGGAGCGTTCGAGGACCTGTTCGCGGGACCAGTCCCTGGCGAACCTGCGTCGCGCTAAGCGGAACGCTTGGGTCGTCGGTACCGCCCGTGTACCCTCGTCGACCTATGCGTGTGGCCGCCAAGCCAAGGATGTTCATGCACGTGCCAGCGAGGCAGGCTGCGGTCGCAGTGGCCTTCATGTGGGCGCTGGTCGCTGCCGTCGCGCATCACGCGTCCGCCGGAGCCACCGACGCGGCCGGTCCCTTTGCGGTGGGCTCACGCTCGGTCACGGTCACCCGGGCCAATGGTTCGACCTTCTCAGCGGTGGTGCGCTACCCGGCTGTGAGCGCTGGCGCATCTGCGCCGTTCGCAGCAGGCGCGGTGCCCGCGCCGGCGGTCACGTTCGGCCACGGCTTTGTCACGCCAGTGGCGCAGTACGAGTCCACGCTGTCGCACCTGGCGTCGTGGGGATTCATCGCGATCGCGACCACCTCGCAGGGCGGGCTGTTCCCGAGCCACTCCGCGTTCGCGGCTGACATGCGCGACTGCCTCACGTTCCTCGGGCAGCAGTCGGGCACCGCCGGGAGCTGGCTCGAGGGAGCGGTCGACGCGACTGGATTCGGCGCATCCGGCCACTCGATGGGCGGCGGGGCCAGCGTGCTTGCGGCTGCCGCAGACGCGCGCATCGTGGCAGTCGCAAACCTTGCCGCGGCGGAGACGAACCCGTCGGCGCAGGCCGCGATGGCCTCGGTGACCGTGCCTGTGCGCGTGATCGCCGGGTCCGAGGACACGATCGTGTCGGCCGCATCGACCGAGCTGATCCATGATGCCGCGCCGGGTCCGCGGCAGTTCGCGCTGATCACTGGGGGCTCCCACTGCGGTTTCATCGACGCTCCGATCATCTTCTGCGACAGCGGATCGATCGCGCGCGAGGAGCAGCTTCGCATCACGCGCGGCCTGCTCACCGAGTTCTTCCTCGCGCACCTGCGCCGCGATCCTGCACAGGCGGAGTCCGCATGGCTGGGGGCCGCACCGGCGGGTGTCTCGGTCGAGCGGGATGCGCGGGCGACGGTGGCGATCGCCGATCCGAGCGTCTCCGGTCCCGGCGGATCGCCAGTTGCCAACACCGTGACGGTGACGAACACAGGCCCGGTGCCGACGGCGTTCAGGCTGTCCGTGCAGCCCGGTGCTGGTGTGCAAGTTGCGTTTGCGACGCCCGAGACCGAGACGCTCGCGCCCGGCGCGTGGGCGGCAGTGCCCTTCATCGTGACGGTGCCGTCCGCGGGCCCGGCCACTCGAGTCGTGCAGGTGCGCGTGACGCGTACCGTCGACGGTGCGATCGCCGCCGCGGACCTCACGGTGAACCGGAGTGCGCCCGCTGCCGATCTCACTGGAGATGGCGTCGTCAATGCGCAGGACCTCACGATCCTTCTCGCATCATGGGGCCGTTGTCCAAGCGGCGTGCCGTGTCCTGCTGATCTCGACGGCAACGGTGCGGTCAATGGCCAGGACCTCGCGATCCTGGTGGCGTCGTGGACCAGCTGAGGCGCCGGGACCGCGGTCACGCATCGCGCCGGCCGCCGATGCGCATCATGCCCACCACGCTGTGGGAGTACCCGAGCCAGCACTACGACGCGCAGGACGGTACGCGCATGCAGGGCGACAAGTCCTACGTGGGGGCGACCCCGTCGTGGGTGATCTGGCAGCTCCTGCAGCGCTACACGCGCGAAGGCGATGTGATCGTCGACCCGATGGTGGGCAGCGGCACCACGATCGATGTGGCGACGTCGCTCGGTCGCCAGCCCCGCGGGTTCGACCTTGTGCCGCGCCGCGCCGACATCGTGCAGGCCGATGCGCGGCAGATCCCGATGCCTGATGCCAGCGCCGACTTCGTCTTCATTGATCCTCCCTACAGCACCCACGTGGACTACTCCGACGACGCGCGGTGCATCGGCAGGCTCGATGCTGCAGGCGACGACGGCGGGCGCGCGTACTACTCCGCCATGGAGCGGGTGATCGCGCAGATCGACCGGGTGCTCAAGCCCCGCCGCTACATGGCGCTCTACGTCAGCGACTCGTGGCGCAAGCGAAAGGGGCCGGGCGGCGGCGTGTTCATGCCAATCGGCTTCGAGCTCTTCGCGAGGCTGCGATCGCGGTTCGAGCCTGTCGACATCATCAGTGTCGTGCGCCACAACGCCAAGCTGCAGAAGGGCAACTGGCGAAAGGCCGCGGAGGAAGGCAACTTCTTCCTTCGCGGCTTCAACTACCTCTTCATCATGAAGAAGGGCGCATCAGGGCCGCGTGAGGGGCAAGGGCGCGGGGGCCAGCACCGCTGACGCGAGGGATGCGGGCGGCACCTGGCCGCCAATGCACGCATCGCGCAGCGCACGGACTGCGGAGTTGTCGAGCGACTCGAGCGCGCCCATCAGCGAGGCGTGTCGGCGCACCAGCGCGTCGAATCGCCGTGACTCGCGGCTGAGCGCGGGCACTTCGGCACGCGGCAGCGCACGCAGTACATCCCAAGTGTTGGAGAGCGCACGGTCGATCGCGGCGTCGACCTGCTCCGCGCCGGCCGCCGCACCTGCCTCGCGGAGCTCGTTGCGGATGCGCTCGGCGCCCGAGATCGCGCGTGCCTGCCCCTTCGCGAAGTTGAGCTCGGGCCAGCATGCGCGCGCAGCCTGCGCACGCACACGTAGCGCCTCCCGCGGCGGAAGCGAGCCGCAGATCGACTCGAGCGCCTCGAGCTGGGCGCGCGCCGCGATCGACTCGAGCGACGCCATCGACGCGTTCATCCGTGCGACTGCCTGCTCGCGGAGGGCGTTCGCGCCAGCCTGGTCGCCAGCATCCGACACAAGCTCCGCCTCGGTGAATGCCTCCAGGAGCCTCCAGTATCCGGCCATGCGTGAATCAAGCAGCATCTGGGCGGTGGACTGCATCGCCTCGGAGTGCCTCTGCATCATCACGGTCCACTCCGGAGTGGGCACATCAGGGTGCAGGCGAGCGACGCGGAAGTCGGCCTCGCGCAGCAGAGGCCCTGCGACCTCGCCGATCAGCATGCGCTGCACATCGGTGTACGCGGGCCCGAGCGCGGAGGACCACCACTGCCGGGTGGCGGGTTCGGCGCCGGCCGCAGCGCTGAGCGCGGCAGAACGTGCGCAGAGGTCATCGAGCGTCGATGCCGACATCTGCTGCACGGCGCGAAGCGGCGCCATGAGTCCCTGGTCGTAGTAGCGGCGCGCCACCGACATCCGCTTGGCGCGGCTGCGGTCCGCCGCTGCTGAAGGCTGCACCGCATCCTGCTCGGACTTGATCGATTCCGCCTGCTCGCGCCGGAACGTGTTCCATCGGTCGATGCTGTCCTGCACGAAGATGGCCGATTGCGTGTCGTCAAGGCCCGCGATGGCTGCGGCGGTCCGGAGCCGCTGGTGGGTCGGCGCCGGCGGCAGCACTGCCACTTCCGCGACCGTGAGCGACTCGCCCTCGGCCGACCACTCCGGCTCCGGATCGGGTTCGCGGATCCGGTCTTCCCAGTCCGCGCCGAGCGATGAGCGGAACGCGCGGGCCGTGTCATCGCCGAAGCCCTCGGTGATGGACTCGCCGATGTCCCAGTTGCGCGCAACAGCCTCGAGCCGCTCGCGGGTGGTCTCCGGAAGCGACGCCAGCCACTCGGTGGCGCGCTCGCCGATGGCGCTCCCTGCATCGGGCACCGGGAGCTCCGGCTGGTTCGCGCGCTGCCTTCGGATGTTGACGAGCGTTGCGCGCCAGGCATCGACGATGAGCTGCTCGCACACCTGCTCGAGCGTGTCCAGCGTGGCGATGCTCCGCTTCCTTGTCGCATCGTCCAGATCCGGATCGCGCAGCACGAGAAACCGCGCCGCACGGATGTTGCGGTCAGTGCGTGAGGGATCGGCGAGCATCGCGTAGCGCGTGAGCGTGCGGCGCGCCGCATCCGCCACAGGCCCGCCGCCGGCCACCATCGACTGGAGCGCCGCCTCCGCGTCGAGGAGCTGCATGACGGTCGCGTCCTTCAGCGGGCGCTCCGCCTCGCGACGGGCCTCACCGATCATGTCGTAGGCGCGCCTCTCGGCGCGTTGCTCCGCAGTCTGGCCCTCATCGGCGCCGTCGCGCTCATCCGCGCCATCACCGTCGTCGGTTGGGTCCGCGCCCGCGTCGGCCTCCGCCTCCGCGGCGACGTGCGCATCGCGCGCGGCTGCTGCCACCCGCCATGATCCCTCGACTACCGCGGCGCGAAGCGACTCCATGTCGGCTGCGATGCGCACCGCATGCTCCTGCGCGATGCGCTGCGCTGCAGCGGCATCAACCGGCCCCTGCATCACCGTCTCACGCAGCGTGTCCCCGAGCGGGTCGGGGGGACCGAGGTCGCTGCCCGGAAAGGAGCACGCCATGCGCGCGCGGTCGATGGCGCGCAGTTGCCGCATGAGCTCTGCAGCATCCGACCCGATGCCTGCGACTCCTGCGAGCGACGCGAAGAGCGCATCGTCACGCGTGCGCAGCTGGTCGTGCCACTGCCCCGCGATGGCCGCCGCGCGGCGAAGCGCATCATCATCGTCAAGGCTGTACTTCTCCGACTCCGAGCCCTTGGGTGGAGGCGCTTCGGCTAGCGCGCGCGCGAGCGACTCGGCAGCACGCGAGCGGGCCAGCGCGAGCTCGGCTGAGTAAGCCTCCAGCGCAGCGTCCGCCGCTTGCCAGTCGACCTGCGTGACGTCGATGCCGAGCATCTGCGACCAGAGCACCAGGTCGCGCGTGAGCACCGGGCGAGGAAGCGCATCGAGCCTGCTCACCTCTCGCGAACAGCCGACAAGTGCCGGCAGCGCGATCGCGATGGCCACGGCCAGGAGCAGTTCGCGCCAGCGGCGCATGCGGGGATGCTACGGGCACGTCGCGTTGCATTTGGGCAGCCTGAGGTCAAGGGAATCTGCCGGGGAAATGGGGCAAACCGCACCAAATGGGCCATTGCGCGAAAGTCGCCTCATCGGGGTGCCGAGACACATGCCACGACGGATTGGGCCGATCCCGCTTGGAGCGGGCCCGACCGAATGCGAGAGTGGTTGTTGTGAGGCGCATCTGTGCGCGCCCCACATGAAGTGAAACGGAGCATCCCCATGGCGACACCATCGAACAGTTCTCGGAGCGGTAAGGGGAAGGGATGGCGAAGCGTGTGGATCGGCATGACGATCCTCACCGGCTCGATGGTGTCCCTGTACTGGGGCTCGTTCCCCGCGACGCTGGAGGGTGCCACGGTCGTGTCTCCCCGTGGCACCCTCCTGCCCGCAATCCCCGGCATGCTGCGCGTGCCGGAGGACCAGCCCACGATTCAGGCCGCCATCGACGCAGCGCTCCCCGGCGAGACCGTCGTGGTGGCGCCCGGATTCTGGGATGAGCGGATCCACATCCGCGACAAGGCAATCACGCTGCGCGGCGTGTCGGGCGCCGAGCGCACGACGCTGTCAGGCACCGGTTCCGCGGGACCCGTCATCACTGTCGAGGGCGCGCTTGCGCGAGGCACCCGCATCGAGGGGCTCACGGTCTCGGGCGGCTACGGCGAGCATGGCCACGGCATCCTGGTGCGTGGCGCGGATCTTGCGCTGCGGGAATCGCGCCTCGAGCGCAACGCCAGCAGCGGCGTGTTCAACGACGGCGGCGAGGTGACGCTGTTCGGGTGCACGCTTGACTCGAACACTTCGCCTGTCGCTGGCGGTGGCGTGCGCGCCATGGGCGGCGACACGACCCTCGTCAACTGCACCATCTCTCGCAACGCGGCGGGCACCTTCGGCGGCGGTCTCTTCGCCGAGGGCGGCCGGCTCCAGGTCATCGACTCGCGCATCACGGCCAACCGCACCACGAGCGGCGCCTGGGGTGGCGGCATGTGGGCCGAGCGAACCGACGTGTTCGCGTCAGGCTCGTCGTTCTCGGGCAACTCGTCGATCGAGTCCGGCGGCGCTGCGTACCTGCGCGGCGGCACCGCGGACCTCTTCCGCTGCGACTTCGCGGGCAACACCAGCGAGATGGCGTACGGCCTCTTCAGCGAGGGCGCCTTCGTGCGCCTGCGCGAGAGCTCGCTGTGCGGCATCGCGGGCGACGCGGTGGTCGGTGACATGATCGACATGTCAGGTGCCCGCTTCAGCGACTGCTACCTTGACTGCAACCGCAACGGCATGCGCGACAGCGACGAGATCGCCATGGGCTTCCAGCCTGACATGGACGGCAATGGCATCCTCGACGCATGCGAGCAGGCGGATCCGGTGGAGCTCGGCTGGGCCGGCGAGCAGCCCTGAGCACTGGGGCTTCCGCGTGCGGCCGCCGCGCCGACCTCGGTCGCCGGAACCGCCTACCAAGCCGCTAGACTGCGCGTCGCTGCACGCGTAGCTCAACGGATAGAGCATCGGTCTTCGGAACCGAGGGTTGCAGGTT
>CAYPOZ010000017.1:0-794 GCA_964412415.1 uncultured Isosphaeraceae bacterium
CCTCCTGGCGGCGGCAGCCATCGGCGTCGTCTTCGGCGACATCGGCACCAGCCCCCTCTACGCGCTCCGGGAGTGCTTCGGTCCGCACTCGGGCCTTGAGCACGAGAGCCTTCAGGTGATGGGGGTGCTCTCGATCATCTTCTGGTCGCTCGTCATCGTGATCGGCGTGAAGTACGCGGCGCTCATCCTGCGCGCGGACAACAAGGGTGAAGGCGGCATCATGGCGCTGCTGGCGCTCACGCCCTCGCGCGCCGAGGGCGGCGTCTTCGGGCTCTGGAAGCCGCTCCTTTTCATCGGCCTGCTCGGCACGGCGCTGCTGTACGCGGACGGAATCATCACGCCGGCGATCTCGGTGATGTCCGCCTTCGAGGGACTCCAGGAAAAGTCGCCCGCCTTCGAGCCTTGGGTGCTTCCGCTGACGGTCACGACGCTGGTGGGGCTGTTCGCGCTCCAGAGGCTCGGCACCTCGAGGATCTCCGCCTTCTTCAGCCCCATCATGGTGCTGTGGTTCCTGACGATCGCAGCGCTCGGGATCGTGAGCATCGTGCGCCATCCGGAGGTGCTCGAAGCGGCCAATCCCATCTGGATCGCACGCATCGCGCGTGCGGAACCGTGGGACACGTTCGTGGTGCTCGGCAGCGTCATGCTCTGCATCACCGGCGGCGAGGCGCTCTACGCGGATCTCGGCCACTTCGGAAGGCGGCCAATCTCGCTGTCGTGGTACGGATTCGTGATGCCGGCACTGCTCATCAACTACTTCGGCCAGGGGGCCCTGCTGCTCACGGACATGAGCG
>CAYPOZ010000017.1:804-4384 GCA_964412415.1 uncultured Isosphaeraceae bacterium
TCGAGCATCCGTTCTTCCGCATGGTGCCGGCCTGGGGCCTGATCCCGATGGTGGCGCTCGCGGTCACGGCCACCGTCATCGCGAGCCAGTCGATCATCACCGGAATGTTCTCGCTCACGCACCAGGCTGTGCTGATGGGGATCCTCCCGCGCCTGAAGGTGATCTACACGTCGTCGCACGGGGGCCACATCTTCGTGCCGACGGTGAACCTGCTGGTGGCGGTCGGTGCAATCCTGCTCGTGGTGATCTTCAAGTCCTCGTCAAACCTTGCCGAGGCGTACGGGCTTGCGGTCGCCACCGACATGGCGTGCACCACGATCCTCTTCGCGGCGGTCATGCGGCGCCACCGCGGATGGCGCCTCTGGCTGCTCCTCCCCTTCCTGCTGTTCTTCCTCACGATTGACCTGCTGTTCCTGAGCGCAAACGTCCTGAAGATCCCCTCTGGCGGATGGCTCACGCTCGGCATGGGCGCCACGATCTTCATCATCATGACCACCTGGATGCGGGGTCGCCGGGTGCTTGCCGATCGGTTCCACAGGCAGACGCTCGCGTTCGACCACCTCATCAACAGCCTCGACGCGCACCCTGTGCCGCGCGTGTCCGGCACCGCGGTGTTCCTGACGCCGATGACCTCTGGCGTGCCGCCAACGCTGCTGCATCACCTCAAGCACAACAAGGTGCTGCACGAGCAGGTGGTGATCATGTCGATGATCCCTGCGCAGGTGCCCGTCGTACCCGAGTCCGAGCAGCTTGAGGTCTGGCCGGAGAAGATCGGGTTCTGGCGCGTGCACGCGCGCCATGGATTCAACCAGCCTGTCGAGGTGCCGCGCCTTCTGCGGCAGGCGAGGGCGCTTGGGCTGCAGACAAGCGAGGGCACGACGACGTACTACCTCGGCCGCACGATCACGACGCCGCGAGGGAACTCCGGAATGCCGCGTGCGCAGAAGCGGCTCTTCTGCGCGATGGCGCAGGCGAGCGCCAATAACCCGCTCTACTTTTCCATCCCGCCGGGGCGCATGGTCGAGCTGGGGATCCAGATCGATCTCTGATGCGCGACATGCGATAGGGGATCTCGGAGGGTCCCATCGCGGCGCGCCCACGTGCCGCGCCACGTGTCTGCGGCAATTGGTTTGAGGAGGCGGCACTTGCCCCCTACACTCGCTTTCCATGTCGGTTTCGAGGAGCCCATCACTGAGGGGGGCGTGCAAGGGCATCTGGCTGCTGCCGGTGCTTGTGGTGGCCTGTTCAGGCGAGCCCGCAACTGACCCTAGCGTGACCCTGAAGAAGGCGCGCGGCTACCAGACTGGCACAGCCGAGCTCCCTGGCGATGATGCCGAGGCGGCCCGCCACTTCCGGCTTGCTGCCGATGCGGGCAGCGCGGAGGCCGCCGTGGCGCTGTTTGCGATCTACGACGAGGGCATCGGCGTGATGCGCGACCCGAATGCGGCCACCAACTGGCTGCGCGCAGGCCTGCGCAAGCAGTCATCGGATCCATCGATGATCCTCACGCTTGCCGAGCGCATCGACTCCGGAATCGGCTGCGCTGCAGACCCCACCGAAGCGACGGAGTGGGTGCGGCGGGCTGCCGAGACGGGAGATGCCGCAGCGTGCCGGGCGCTTGGAGTGAGGCTGCGCACAGGCATCGGCTCGAACGCAGACCCGGTCGCCGCCGTCGAGTGGCTCGCCCGCGCGAGCGATGCGCAAGATGTGGAGGCGCCGCGGCTGCTCGCGGAACTTCATGCGGCTGGCGTCGGCGCACCCGCTGACGATGCTGCCGCGATGCGCTGGTACCGCGTGGCGGCAGATCGCGGAGACGCGATGTCGATGATGGCGCTTGGATTGCGCCTTCGTCGTGGCATCGGCGCTGACATCGACCTTGCTGAGGCACGCAAGTGGCTGGCGGAGGCCGCCGAGAAGAACATGCTCGAGGCGCAGTTCATCCTCGGCAAGATGCACGACCAGGGTGAGGGCGGCCCGGTGGATGACGCGCAGGCCACGGTGTGGTACTCGCTCGCCGCAACGCAGGGGCACCTCGAGTCGCAGCTGAGGCTCGCGCAGATGTACCAGTCGGGCGAGGGCGGCTCGAGGGACTACCCCGAGGCGATTCGCTGGTACCGCGCAGCCGCGGAGCAGGGCTCGATTCCCGCAAACGTGGCGCTTGGCATGCTGTACACGAGCGGCGATGGTGTCGCGCGCGATGGCGAGGCCGCGGCACGACACTTCCTCAAGGCGGCAGAGCGCGATGACCCTGAGGCCCAGCTTCTGCTCGGTCGGCTGTTCCTCTCAGGGGAGGGAGTCCGGCAGAATCCGCGCGAAGGTTCGGCATGGATCGAGCGCGCCGCGAACCGCGGGCTTCCAGCCGCGGTCTTCGAGCTTGCGCGCCTTTACGAGCTCGGCGCCGTCGTTGCCGCCAATCCCTCGCAGTCGCTCCAGCTCTACGCGGAGGCGGCCGAGCTTGGCGATCCAGATGCATCGTTCATCCTCGGCACGAGGTACGACGGCGGGCGCGGCGTGCCGCAGAGCTACCAGGACGCTGCGCGCTGGTACCAGGTGGCGGTCGATGCTGGCATTCCCGACGCCAAGCTCGCGCTCGCGGTGCTCTACGTGCGCGGCAACGGTGTGCCCCAGAACGAGGCGCTTGCTGCGCGCCTCTTCCTCGAGTCTGCGGAGGCTGGTCTCGACTGGGCCCAGTACTGGATCGCGGACCTCTACCGCAACGGCATCGGCGTCGAGTTCGACCTTGTGCGCAGCTACGCCTGGTTCAACATCGCGGCAGCAGTCGGCAACGGTGCGGCCGCGAATGCGCGGAACGAGATCCGCGCGCAGAACAAGCTCGCACGCGAGGACATCGAGCGCGCGCAGGACCTCTCGCTGACGCTGATGCACGTGAAGCCTGACCAGCAGTGGGAGGCGCGGATGCGTTACGCAAACCCGTCGCAGAAGGTCGCCAAGACCGGTGGCGGGTCGGCGGGACGCGGTTCCGGTGCAAGTGGCGCGGCGGGCCCGGTCGGCGTGGGCGCCACCCCTGGAGGCACCGCAGGCGGCAGCTCGGGCTCGTCGGGAGGCCGCGGGAGCGGCGGGTCCCGTCCCCAGCGCAACTCGGGCTCGATGCGCGGCGCACCTCGGTAGCGCCGTCCCAATCGAATGAGGGTCTGCGGGGTCGCCCGAGGTCCCCAAATCCGCTGTGAATTCCGCATTTCACGGCCGTACGGGCAGGATGCCGACGATAGCCATTCGGACTGCCCGCCATGGATCACTCGACCATCCCCTTCCACCGGCGCCTCCTCGGGCAGTTGCTGATCCTGGGCGTGCTGCCAACGACGCTCGTGATGGCGGGCATCGTGGGCTACAACCGATGGACCGCGTACACGGGCATGCTCGAGGAGCAGGAGCGTGCGCTCGTGTCCACGGCCAAGCTCTCGGCGGCCGTCATCGAGGACACCAACAACAACATCCTCAACCTGATTCAGGTGGTGGCCCGCGTGCAGGAGGCGGGGATGTTCGGGAAGCGCGCCGAGACGCTCGCGATGCTTGATGCGCTGCTGCGCTCGAACCCTGACCTGATCGGCATCTGCGTGGG
>CAYPOZ010000017.1:4414-18859 GCA_964412415.1 uncultured Isosphaeraceae bacterium
ACGCGAGCGGCCGGTTCATCCCCTACGTGTGGCGCGACTGGTCGGCAGGCGACCGCCTCTCGATGAAGAACCTGACCAACATGTCGACGAGCCTGTACTACGGCGGCATAAAGGCCAGGTGGGAGACGCAGGGCGCGCGGACTGCGCGCTGCACAGAGCCCTACGCATACGACGGTCAGTTCATCGTCGAGCAGGCGGCGCCCATCATCATCGACGGAACCTTCAAGGGCATGGCGTGCGCCGACCGCTCGCTTCGGCTGGTCGACCGGATGCTGCGCGATGTGGCCGCCAATGCCGACGTCGACGCGTTTCTCATCTCGAGCGGATCGGACATCCCCGGCTTCGAGTCTGGACCTGCGTTCATCGCCGCCACGACCGATCCCCTGCGCAACGATGAAAGGGATGTGAGCGGGCTGCTGCGCACGACGCTGATCGAGCGGAGCCCCTACGCAGCCGTGGTGCGCGACCTCTTTGCGGGAGGCGACGCGACGGTCCGCGTCATGCCCGATCCCGTGGACGGCATCGAGTGCTACTTCGTAGGGGTCGCCATCAAGGCTGGCGGATGGCAGCTGGTGCTTCGCAAGCCGGTGCATGAGGTCACCGGACCGCTGCACGCCCAGACCTTCTCCTCGGCGTCCATCGCCGTGGTCGGCGTGGGCCTGGTGACCGTGCTGCTCACGCTGCCGTCGATCCGCGTCTCGCGCCGCATCCGGCGCGCCGTGAGCGCCGCGGAGCGGATCGCATCCGGCGACCTCGTGGTGCGCGACACCCCGAGTGGCCGTGGCGACGAGGCCGACGCGCTCCTGCACGCCCTTGCGCAGACATCCGCAGGGCTCGAGTCGATCGTGTCGCGCGTCAAGCAGACCACGATCCAGGTGAACTCGACGGCCACGCAGCTGGCCGCGACCGCACGCGAGCAGGAGGCCGGCGCGCAGTCGCTCGGCGCAAGCACGAGCCAGATTGCGGCGGCGGTGCAGGAGATCACGTCGACGTCGTCAGAGCTCTCGCGCACGATGGAGAAGGTCGACCGCGCCGCATCGGAGACCGGGCGCCTGGCGCAGGAGGGGCGCACAAGCCTCGACGCGATGGGCAGCACGATGACGTCGCTCGATGCAGGCACCCAGTCCATTGCCGGCAAGCTCGCCACCATCAGCGACAAGGCATCGACGATCAACTCCGTTGTGACCACCATCAGCAAGGTGGCCGACCAGACGAACCTGCTCTCGGTCAATGCCGCGATCGAGGCCGAGAAGGCCGGCGAGCACGGCGTGGGGTTCCTCGTCGTCGCGCGCGAGATCAGGCGCCTTGCGGACCAGACCGCTGCGGCCACGCTCGACATCGAGGAGACCGTGCGGCAGATGCAGAGCGCAGTCAGCGCAGGCGTGATGGAGATGGACCGCTTCAACGAGCAGGTGCGCCGCGGCGTCGCCGAGGTCGCGAAGGTCGCGGCGCAGCTCGCCGAGATCATCGGGCAAGTTGATGCTGGCACCTCGCAGTTCAGCCAGGTGACGGCGGGCATGCAGGCGCAGAGTCAGGGTGGTGCGCAGATCGCGGCCGCGATGCAGCAGTTCACGGCGGGCGTGCGCGAGGCGGTCACAGCCGCGCAGGAGACGTGCCGGTGCGCGACAAGCCTCCAGGAGTCGATCTCGGGACTCAAGTCGAGCGTTACCGCATTCCGCGTACGCGAGGGCGGATAGCCCTTGCGCGCGCTTGGGCTCTCGATCGGAGGCCGCGTGTGCGCGATTCCGCTGACGCTCGTGGATGAGGTGCTGCCGATCGTGCCGGCCGACCCGGTGCCCGGCGGTCCGCCATGGCTCCTTGGGATGGCGATGCTGCGAGGGAGGCTCGTTCCGCTGATCGATGGCGGAATTCGGCTTGGCGCCAACCCCGTGCCCACCACCATGAATGCGCGCACCGTGCTGCTGGTGCCCGGCGCATGCGAACCCCCGATGGCTGTGGCGCTGCGTGTCGAGCGAGTGCGTGGCGTGTGCGATGCCGATCCGAAGGCGCCCGGCTCGCACCCAGGCCTCGTGCACGCCGCCGGCGGCGCGCTCGGGGCGATGACGGCCGCTGAGGGCGGGATGCTCACGTTCATCGATGCGGGATCCCTGCTGACGCCTGCAGAACGGGCGCTGTTCCGGGCTGCCCCGCCCGGTACCGTGCAGGCTCCGTGATTCCAGGCGCCACCGGCGATGCGAGTGCCATCTCACTGATCGAGTCGCTGCTGCGGTCTCGAGGCGCGATCGCGCCAGAGCTGCTTGACGCACGGACGGTCGAGTCCCTGGCGCGCTCGCGCTGCGCCGCCGGGGCGGCGACATCGCTCGAGGCATATGCGCGTGTGCTGCGGTCCGACCCAAGCGAGGCGGACCGGCTCATCGGCGAGATCGCAGTCCCTGAGACCTGGTTCTTCCGCTACCTGAGCAGCTTCGAGCTGGTGCGCTCCCTGCTGTCGCCGCATGCAGCGGACCGCCTGCGCGACGTGCGCATCCTCAGCGTCGGATGCGCCGCGGGATGCGAGCCGGTGTCGATCGCCGTCGCGGCACTGTCGGCGGGTGTTGCGCCGGAGCGCCTCGAGGTTGTTGCCGTGGACCGGAATCCGCAGGCAGTGCGCGACGCGCGCCAGGGCCGGTGGCCCGCGCATTCGCTTCGCGAGGGGCTGCCGGAATGGGCCGCGCCCTGGATCCGCGCGTCACAGGGCGATGTGGAGCCCGGAGGCACGAGCCCTGCGCACGTGGATCCGTCAGTGCTCGGGCGCATCCGTTGGCACGTTGGTGACGCCACGGCCGAGGCCATTGTCGAGCCTGGGTCATGCGTCGCCGTCTTCTGCAGGAACGTGCTCATTTACCTCGATGCGGCCGCGCGGGAGTCCATGATGATCCGGCTCACGGGCGCGCTGGCGCCCGAGGCAACACTGTTCCTCGGGCATGCGGAGTCGATGGTGGGCCGTGCGGGACTCGAGTCCGCAGGCGTGCCTGGAGCGTTCGCGTGGCGGCGAGCACGCGCCAGTTCGGCGCCGCCTGCCGCACGGACTTCCCGCCGTGACGAGCCGCCGGCGCGGCACCGATCGCAACCATCGCCACCCGTGGCGCAGCGCCCTGCCGCAGCGACGGCCGCACCGCAGGACATCGAGCCCGCCACCGCTGCAGCGGAGCAGCCCATCGCAGCAGCGCAGGATGCGCTCGCGCGCGGCGACACCGCCGCGGCCCGAAGCATGCTGCTATCGCTCACGAGCGCGATTTCGAGGGGTGCAATGCCTTTGCACGCCGATGAGGTTGAACTCGCCGCCGGGCTGCTGTGCTCGATCGGCGAGCTTGATGCCGCATTCGCCCTCTACTCGAGGATCGTGTTCGTGAACCCTGCCCATGACAGGGCGCTGCTGGCGATGGCCGAGCTTGCGGAGTCCCGCGGCCGGCCCGAGGAGGCCACGCGCTACCGCGAGCGGCTCCGGCGGCTGTCGGCACGGCAGTCGGGGACGGGACGCGCATGAGCGACCACTCGACCGACGCAACGCTGCGCGAGGCGCTGACGAATCTCCTCGACAGGCCAGTGAGCGAGGAGACGCTCGCTGAGCATGCGCGTGATGCGGCTCGACCGAGGGAGGACCGGCGCGAGGACTCGACGATCCTCCTTGCCTTGCGGCTCGGTGCGGAGTGGTTCGCGCTGCCGGCCGAGAAGGTCATCCATGTCGGACCTGCTGTGCCCGTGCACCGTGTGCCGCACCGCGCGAGGCCAGGCTTCCGCGGACTCGCGAATGTCGATGGACGGATCGTGCCCGTCGTCGACCTTGGCCGGATGCTTGGAATCGATGCCGCGACCGGCACTGACGGAGGATCCGCGCGTGTCGTTCTGTTCGGCGATCCCGATGCGCCCTGGGCCTGCATCGTCGATGCTGCGCCGGGCATGGCGCTTGTGTCCCAGAGCGAGGATGAGGCGCCGCCAGTCACGGTGAGCGAGGCCCCCGACAGCATCACAGTGGGGCTCGTGCAGACGGAGTGGGGCCGCGCATCGCGGGTTGACGTCGCCAGGCTGATGCAGCTCGTCAGCGGGATGGGGATGTAGCCGATGGACCTTGGCGGCCTTTCCCTCTTTGACCTCTTCCGCAGCGAGGCGGAGCAGCACTGCGGTGCGCTCGCCGATGGGCTCATCCGCCTTGAGCGCGATGCGCATGACCCGTCGCTCGTCGAGCCGCTCATGCGTGCGGCGCACTCGGTGAAGGGCGCTGCACGCATCATCGGGCTTGATGTGGCGGTGTCGCTCGCGCACGCGATGGAGGACTGCCTCGTCAGGATCCAGAAGGGCCAGGAGACCCCGAGCGCGGCGCGCGTCGACGACCTTCTCAAGGGCGCCGACCTCCTGCTCGGCCTCTCGCGCCAGGCCGATGAGGGCGCGGCGCGCGCGTGGCTTGATTCGCAGTCGGGTGCGGTCGATGCGCTGTGCGCGTCCTTTGCGAAGCCTGCGGGTGCCGTGGCCGCTCCTGCTGCGGTGGCCCCTGCTGCTGCGCCCGCGGCGCCGACGCCTCCCGCGGCACCGCCGCCGACTCCACCAACCGCCGCACCGGCTGTCGCGACCGCTGCAACGGCTGTCGCGACCGCTGCACCCGCTGCCGCGCCTGCACCGCAGGCTGCGACGAGCGGCGCAAGCGTGCTTGTCAGCTCGGCCACACTCGATGCGCTGCTGCGACTGAGCGGCGAGGCCCTCGTCGAGGGACGGCGCCTCGAGAGGCTCGGCGACCTCGTGCTGCGCGCGCAGCGCATGAACCGCGCGCTGCTCGATGCCGTCGACGCGTGGCGCGACGACCCGTCGGCCGCGACGCTCCACGATTCCGCCACCGAGATGGCGCGCACGCTCTCGACCCTCTCCGACCGGATCGCGGCCACGTCGCGGCGAGGCGCGGACATCGGCACCACACTGCACGCGCAGGCGCTCGAGGCGCGAATGCGCCCGTTCCGTGACGCGTGCACTGCGCTGCCGCGCACCGTGCGCGACCTCGCGCGCAGCCTTGGCAAGTCGGTACGGCTGGAGATTGCCGGCGAGCACGTATCGGTCGACCGCGACATCCTGCGGCAGCTCGAGGCGCCACTGGGCCATCTTGTGCGCAACTGCCTTGACCATGGCATCGAGACGCCTTCGGAGCGCGCAGCGGCAGGCAAGCCCGAAGAGGGCACGCTGCGGGTCGAGGCGCGCCATCATGCGGGCTCGCTGCTTGTCAGCGTGGGCGATGACGGCCGCGGCATCGACCGCGACAGGCTGCGCACGCGCATCATCGAGCGCAAGCTCTCCCCCGCCGACATCGTCGGCTCGCTCGACGATGCCGAGCTCCTCGACTTTCTCTTCCTGCCTGGCTTCTCGACCGCCGCGACGGTGACCGATGTCTCCGGGCGCGGAGTCGGTCTCGACGTGGTGCGCGCCATGGCGCACGGCGTCGGCGGATCTGTCGAGGTCCGCTCCGATCGTGGGCATGGCACCACATTCGCGATGCGGCTTCCAGTCACGCTGAGCGTGGTGCGTGCGGCGATGGTGTCGATCGCCGGCGAGCCCTACGCGCTGCCGCTCGCGCGGCTTGAGCGCATCGACCGCGTCACGCGTGACAGCGTCGACACTGTCGAAGGCCGCGCCACGGCGCGCATCGCGGACCAGGCCGTTGGCCTGGTGCAGGCAGCGGGGCTACTTGAGCTTGGCGACGCAGAGCCCACCGGAGAGTCGCTCGCCGTCGTGAGCATCGGCGCGCGGGACCGCCTCTGCGGCCTCATCGTCGACGAGTTCCTCGGCGAGGACGACCTCGTGATCCGAACGCTCGACCCGCGGCTCGGCAAGGTGCCCCACGTGTCTGCGGCGAGCATCCGCGACAACGGTCAGCTGCTGCTCCTTCTTGACGCGGACGACCTGGTGCAGTCGGCGCTTCAGATGCTCGGCGAGGGCCGGATCCGAGGCGCCGCGCGGCCTGCGGCGGCGGCTGGCGCAATGCGCAGGCGACGCGTGCTTGTCGTGGAGGACTCGATCACGGTGCGAGAGGTCGAGCGGCAGATGCTCCAGCGCGAGGGGTACGAGGTCGATGTGGCGGTCGATGGCGTCGACGGCTGGAACGCGCTGCAGCGCGGCGGCTACGACATCGTGCTCAGCGACGTCGACATGCCGCGCATGAACGGCATCGACTTCATCAGGACACTGCGCGCCGATCCGCGCTTCGCGACGATCCCGGTCATCATCGTCAGCTACAAGGACCGTGCCGAGGACCGCGAGGCCGGGCTTTCCGCGGGAGCCACCGCATACCTCACCAAGGGATCGTTCCATGACCGCTCGCTGCTGGCCACGGTGGCCGACCTGTGCGGAGGGCCCATCGCGTGAGGATCGCCATCGTCAACGACCTGCGCATGGCGCAGGAGATCCTGAAGGCGTCGGTGGCACGGATTCCTGGAGCGAGCGTCGCATGGGTCGCCGCTGATGGCGCGGAGGCATGCGCGAGATGCGCGGGCGACCGGCCCGACCTGATCCTGATGGACATGGTGATGCCTGTGATGGACGGCGCGAAGGCCACTGCGCGCATCATGCGGGAGACGCCTTGCCCCATCCTCGTGGTGACCAGCACGATCGAGGGAAACCTCGATCTTGTGTACGACACCCTCTCAGCTGGCGCGATCGATGCCGTGCAGACCCCCTCGGCGGCTGCGCTCAGCGCTCCCGGCGGACTCGATGCGCTCACGCGCCGGATCTCGCTGGTGCGTTCGCTGCATGCGCCGGGGCATGCGCACTCGCCATCCGCTGCGTTCACCGCCCCAGCCATCGCTCCTCTGTGCCCATCGGACACCAGCGGCGCATTGTGTGCGCAGGCAGGCACGGCAGGCGGCATCCGCAACCTGCTCGCCATCGGCGCATCGACCGGAGGGCCGCAGGCACTTGCATCGGTGCTCGGCGCGATCCCGCGCGGAGCGCTTCCGCCCACCGTCGTTGTGCAGCACATCGACCGGGACTTTGCGCCCGGACTCGCGCAGTGGCTCGCGAGCGTCACGGGGCACGATGTGCGGCCAGGGCTTCCTGGCGACGAGGTTGTCGCCGGCCGTGCGCTTGTCGCGACGGCAGACGCGCATGTTGTGCTTGCAGGCTCGCGGCTCCAGACTCGCACGGAGCCGCGCGAGTGCCTCTTCCGCCCCAGCGTTGACG
Source organism: uncultured Isosphaeraceae bacterium (assembly GCA_964412415.1). Taxonomy (GTDB): domain Bacteria; phylum Planctomycetota; class Phycisphaerae; order Phycisphaerales; family SM1A02; genus ZLKRG44. Next base: position 11,573 of record CAYPOZ010000017.1, read on the forward strand.
TGCTCTTCTGCTCGCTCGCGTCGGACCGGATGCATGGCGGCACTGCGGTGCTCCTGACGGGCATGGGACGCGACGGCGCTGCGGGCCTTCTGCAGCTCCGCAAGTCAGGATGGCGCACGATCGTGCAGGATGAGGCATCAAGCGCCGTGTGGGGCATGCCCGGCGCGGCCGTCGCGCTCGGCGCGGCGGAGCAAGTGATGCCCCTTGGGAGGATCGGACACGCCATCGCGTCGCCCACGAACGGGACAGGCGCAACTGCAGGACAACGCCAATGACGCACGAGCCACCACCGAAGCCTGATCGCCATGTCGTGCTGCTTGTCGACGACCAGCTCCTGATCGGCGAGGCTGTGCGGCGCATCCTCGCGCCGCATGCCGACGTCGAGTACCACTTCTGCCAGGATCCGCTGAAGGCGATCGAGACTGCGCACAAGGTCTCGCCCACGGTGATCCTGCAGGATCTCGTGATGCCCGGCAAGGACGGGCTTGACCTTGTCCTCGAGTTCCGCGCCGACGAGCAGTTGCGTGAGGTGCCGCTCATCGTGCTGAGCTCGCGCGAGGAGCCCGTCACCAAGGCCGAGGCGTTTGCGCGCGGCGCGAACGACTACCTCGTCAAGCTGCCGGACCCCATCGAGATCCTCGCACGAATCCGCCACCACTCGCGCGGCTACCGCGCGCTGCTCGAGCGCAATGCGGCGTACGACGCGCTCGCGAGCGAGCTCGCGCAGGCCTCCGACTACGTGCAGTCGATCCTCCCCAAGCCCATGGAGGAGCCGGACATCGCCGCACGCGGCGCGTTCATCCCAAGCGCCTCTCTCGGGGGCGACTTCTTCGGGTGGTCGCGGCTCCCGGACGGACGTGTCGTCGTGTTCCTGATCGACGTGTGCGGCCACGGCGTCGGTCCAGCGCTGCTCTCGGTGAGCGTGAGCAATGCGCTGACCACGGGTGCGATGGGCGTGGATCCTGCATCGCCTGCGCTGGTGCTCGAGCGCCTCAACAGCGCATTCCCCATGACGCACCACCGCGGCATGTACTTCACGAGCTGGTACTGCGTGATCGACCTGAAGGCGGGCACGCTCACGTGGGCTGGCGGCGGCCACCCGCCTGCGCTGCTCGTGCGCGCAGGTGGCGAGGTGCAGGAGCTCGAGTCGCAGGGCACGCCCACCGGGATGATCCCTGACGTGCCCTTCTCGCAGGACGTGGCCAACGTGGCTGCAGGCGACCGGCTCTTCATCTACAGCGACGGCATCGTCGAGCTGCTGCTGCCTTCGGGCACCGTCGGCACGCACTCGGAGTTCCGGTCGTTCGTGTCGGACGAGGCGATCCGCGCGAGCGACCCCATCGCGTGCATGCTTGACCACGCGCGCGAGCGCCAGGGCGGACAGCACTTTGCGGATGACGTGAGCATCGTTGAGGTCACGCTCCGCGCGGTGGCCGCGAGCTGAGGGGAGTGACCGCCGATGGCGCGCCGCGGGCACGACGAGGGACCTGGACTCTTCGGCGACGCCGAGGGCACCGCCTCTGGCGCCGAGGGCACCGCCTCTGACGCTGAGGCCAATGCGCTTGCGGCGAGCATCGGGCCGCGCATCAGGCTCGGCACGAGCTCGTGGGCATTTCCCGGCTGGATCGGCACCGTGTACTCGCGCGAGCACGCGACACGCACGCTCGCGCGAACAGGACTTCGCGAGTACGCGCACCACCGGTGGCTTCGCACCGTCGGCGTCGACCGCACCTTCTACAGGCCCATCGGCGAGGCTGACTACCGCAGCATGGCCGCGCAGGTGCCCGATGACTTCAGGTTCCTTGTCAAGGCGCATGAGGCGATCACGCGGCCTGATGTGGCGGATGCATCAGGGCAGGTGAGGTTCCTCGATGCGGCATACGCGCGCGAGTGGATGGTCGACCCGATGGTGGCTGGCCTCGGCGAGCGGGCCGGACCGCTACTGTTCCAGTTCAGCCCGATGGGGATCCGCGGGGACATCGCGGCCGAATCCACGATCCGGCGCATCGGGGAGTTCCTCGGTCAGCTTCCGTGCGGGCCGCTCTATGCGGTGGAAGTCCGCGACGCCGCGCTCGCGCGCCCATCGTGGGGCGCCATGCTGCGCGACACCGGTGCAGTGCACTGCTACAGCGCGCACCCGTCGATGCCGACGCTGGCGGCGCAGGCAAGGTGCGCGCCACCGCACGCGCAGCGCGCCATCGTGTGCAGGTGGATGCTGCATGGCGGGTTCGGCTACGAGGAGGCGCGTGCGCGCTACGAGCCATTCGACCGCATCGTCGATCCCGATCCGGAAAGCCTGCAGGGGTTCGCGTCACTCTGCACGCAGGCCTCCGCCCACGCGATGGACTCGTGGGTCATCGTGAACAACAAGGCTGAAGGGTCAGCTCCGCTGAGCGTGCTGAGGCTCGCGCGCGCGATCGCCGAGCGCATGGCGGATCACCGTGGCGCCGGAGGCACCGCAGCAGGCGACGGATCGACGGTGGCACCGCCGTCGGAGGGTGCAGGCCCCAGCTCGGCAGGCTGAGCGCGACGCTGCGCGAACATCCAGTCGAGCGTGCCCTCTGGCGTGTATGCCACCGTCCAAGCGTCATGCCCGCAGTCGGGCTCGATGAGCTCCGCATTGCCGCCGGCGGCCCGGATGGCGCTGGCCATCGCACGACTCCGCTCCGGAGGCACTACACCATCCTTGAGCCCGTGCACAGCGCGCACGGGAAGTCCAGCGAATCGCGGAGCTGTCGCAGGGTCGCCGCCGCCGCACACCGGCACCGCAGCCGCAAACCACTCGGGATGGCGCGCTGCAAGATCCCACGTGCCGTAGCCGCCCATGCTCAGTCCGGTGAGGTAGATGCGCGAACGGTCGATGGGCCTCGTGCGCACGGTGGTGCGAAGCGCGGCGATCACCGCATCCATTGCAGGCGTCGGGCGATCCGCAAACGTGGGCGGCGTGGCCGCGCTCCAGTCGGCATCGACCCACCGATGCTCCTTCGGGCACTGCACCGCAAGTATGTAGCAGGGGAATCGCGAGCGCATCGATGGAGTGGCCATGCGGTCGGCGAAATGGCGAAGCGCAGGCACGCCATCGTCGCCCCGCTCGCCGGCGCCGTGGAGGAAGACGACAAGCGGATAGCTCGTGCCGTCGGCCACCGTCGCTGGCGCGACCAGCCGGTACGGCAGCCGCATGACGGCATCACCGCGTCGCACGGCGACTGACCCGATAGAGCAGGGAATCGCTGACGGGTCCAGCGGCGCGTCGGCGGCTGCTGCGGCCGCGGCATCGCCTGATGCGGCCGGCGGTGCAGGCACATCAAGGCCGGCACCGGATGCAGCCACACGCGCACGCTCGCGCACCGAGCGCACAGAGCCACGCGCACGCTCCAGCTCGCCGAGCGCCCACGTCATGTTGGGGCGCACAGCCTCAAGCCACGCACCGTGCTCGCCGCGGCCCGCGCGCGCGTCCAGGTCGGCAGCTTCCGCACGCGCATCGGAGTCTCCGCACCTCGCTGCGAGCGCGCCGAACCAGGGCTCGCCTGCCCGAATCTGCACCTCAAGCTCCGCCGGCGACATGCTCTCGAGCGATGGAAGTGCGCTGGCGTTGACCTTCGCGTGGCGCTCGCCACGGGCGCTCTCGACCAGGGCTGCCGACGGCACGCGTGCGGCAGCGGAAGCCTCAGGACGCATGATCCACCTGATGCGCTCGAGACGCACCATCGGGCACGGGTCGAACATGCCTCCGGCATCGAGCGCATCGCATGCTCCGACGATCGCACGCGCCGATTCGGCTGGTGCGCCGGCGTCTATGAACTGGCGCGCCCGCTCGACCGCTGCATGTGCCATCGACGCAGCTGCTGCGCGGGCATCGAGCCGGTCGAGCGTCCCTACGACACCAGCCAATGCGATCATCGCGCACAGCCGGTCGGTGGCCGCGTCCCACTGGCCTGTGCGCGCAAGCCGGCGGCTGTCCGCATCAAGAAGGCGCTGCAGCGCGCGCCATGGCTCCGGGTCGACCGTCACCGCAGCCTGGTCGACGTTCCAGCGGCATGCTGGCGCGAGCGCAGCGCCGAGTCGCGCAAGCTCGGGCGAGACCGACTCGAGCTCCGCGGCGGCACCCTCGCTTGGCGTCCATGCGCGTGTGCCCGCAAACTCACGCATCGTCCGCGGTGCGCGCGTCGGCAATCCGAGCCGTTCCGCACTCACGCATGTGGGCAAAGGCACCCCAGCCTGATCCTGCGCGTGCGCGCTCGCGAGCGCTGTCTCGCTGGGGCCCCCCGCAGTCACGGCGCTGGACATGGCGGCGAAAAGCCAGAGTGCGCAGGTCGAGGCAGTTCGCCAGTTCATGCCGTGAGGGTAGGGATGCGGCCGCGGGCCGCGCTAGCCTGCCCGCATGTCCGAGCACCCGTTCGCGTATCGCATCACCATCGGCCTTGGCCGCAGCGACGCTGCTGGAGTGATCTACTTCACAGAGGCGCTCGATCTCGCGCACGAGGCCGCGGAGGCGCTCCTCGACTCTGTCGGGCTTCCGCTCTCGGCGCTGCTGCGTCCGGGCCAGGTTCGCCTTCCCGTGGTGCACGCCGAGGCGGACTACCTGAGCCCTGTGCGGCCAGGTGACCGCATCGGGCTGAGGCTCACGTCGCTTCGGGTGGGCCACTCGTCGATCACGTTCGAGTGGGTCGCCACGCAGGAGGACGGCACCGAGGCCTTCCGCACCAGGATCGTGCATGCGTGCATCGACCCAGATGGCGGCCGCAGCGTGCCGGTCCCCGATGCCGTGCGTGCAGCGCTCACGCCGCGGGCGTGACAGTCTCGCGAAGCGTGAATGACGCCGCGGGCACGAACTCGAGCCCCGCGTCAGCGCGCGGCACCGGAAGTTCCGCTGGCACCTCAAGGCGTCCATCACGGATGACGGGCGCATCGGCGATGTCGCGCAGGAAGAGCCCGGGCGTCGCAAGTCCGTGATCACGGGTGCCGCACGCGAACGTCAGCGCGAAGCGTGACACGATGGCGACCGTGAGGCTCGTCTCGAGCGCCGTCGAGAAGACGGTGTCCATGCCATGGATGCGCCCGGCCGTGACCACCGACTCCAGCTCTTCCACCGGACCCACAAGCGAGGGCTTGACCACCTGCACCTCGATGCCGGGGGCGCCGTAGACGGCATCGCGCACCTCAGGGTCGTGCAGCGCCTCGTCGATCGCCATCGGGATGCCCACTCGCCGCGAGAGCTCGGACAGCTCGTGCGAGTCCTGCAGCGGCTCCTCGACGTACTCGATGCGCGATGCGTCGATCCGCCTGAGCAGTCGTTCGGCGTTGGCAAGCGTCAGCGAGCGGTTGGCGTCAAGCCTCAGGCGCACGCCGTCCGGCAGGCCCTCGAGCAGCGCGTTGACGAGGCGAAGGTCCTCCGCAGGTCGCGACCGCCCGATCTTCACCTTGATGGTGCGGAACCCCACGAACTCGCCCGCCTCAATCGCGCGCTCCGCGTCGCGTGCGCTTCCCGAGAAGACGGCATTGACGCCGACAGTCGCGCCGCGTGCGACGGGGCCGAACCCGAACCGCTTGTCGCGCCGGAGCTCAGCCATCGCGCACGAGAGCCCGAATGCGGCGCTCGGTGCAGATGGCGTGGTGCCCGACGCGCAGGCCTCCTGCAGCGAGCGGACCGCCTCGGTGAGCTGCTCGCGGTGGAATCCGGGCAGCGGCGCCACCTCGCCGTAGCCCGACCGGCCATTGAGCGTGGCCCGCACCAGCACCCCATGGCGCACCTTCACGTCGCCGCGCGACGTGCGGAATGTCCGCCGCAGCGGCAGCTCGTACTGCGCGAGCTCGATGGTGGGCGCAGCCTCGGACGACTCGCCGCTCATGACACAGCCCAGCCCAAACCCATCAGCGCACCATACATGAAGAGCGCGCGTCCGGTCCGTCCAAGCACCGCGTTGAGTGGCCGCCCAGAGAGACCACCCAACACGGATGCGCATGTGGGCGCGAGCCACGCGCACGGCACGAGCGCCGCAAGCACCCATGGCCGAGCAGTGCCATCGCCCGCCGCACCTGTCGCCACCGCGAGCGCGAGCGCGCCGGCCGCCACAACGCAGAACAGGTACTCGAGCCTCGCGAAGGCAGCACCGAACTTCACGGCGAGAGTGCGCTTGCCTGCCGCACGGTCACCGTCGATGTCGCGGAGGTTGTTGACGCAGATGAGCGCAGTGGCGAGGAGTCCCGGCCCAAGCCCGGCGATTGCGGGAGTCCATGCCCATGTCTGGGCCTGCGCTGCGTAGGTCCACAGCACTGCCACGGGACCGAAGAACGCAAGCACGAACACGTCGCCGAGCCCGAGGTACGCAAGCGGAAACGGTCCACCCGTGTAGGCGACCGCAAGCAGGATCGCTGCGACACCGATTGCCACGAAGGGCCACCCGCCACGCCAGGCGAGGTATGCCACGCACGGCACCACGAGCGCGAGCGCGATCGCCGTCGCGATGGCCATCGCGCGTGGGGTCACGAGACCTGCGGCGACTGCACGCACCGGACCTAGCCGCTCCGGGCCATCGACACCCGTGCGCGCATCGAAGAAGTCATTCGCGAAGTTGCATCCCACCTGGATCGCCAGCGCGCCCACCAGCGCGACGATCGCCGACTGGATGTGCGCGACACCAGTCGGCGATCGTCGCGCCACACCGCCACCGCGCCCTCGCGCTGCCCGGACCGTTGCGCAGGCAGCGCGGTACCGCTCATGGCCGCCGCGTGAACTGCGAGAAGTCGGGCTTGCGCCGCTCGAGGTAGGCGTGATGCCCCTCCTGCCCTTCCTCGCTCATGTAGTAGAGGAGCGTCGCGTTGCCGGCAAGCTCCTGGAGTCCGGCCTGGCCGTCGCAGTCGGCGTTCAGCGCGCTCTTGAGGCAGCGGATCGCCAGCGGGGAGTTCGCGAGGATCTCACGGCACCACTGCACCGTCTCCTCCTCGAGCCGCTCGATCGGCACGACCGTGTTCACGAGCCCCATGCGCAGCGCCGCCTGCGCGTCGTACTGGCGGCAGAGGAACCACATCTCCCGCGCGCGCTTCTGCCCGATGAGGCGCGCCATGTAGCTCGCGCCCCATCCGCCGTCGAAGCTGCCGACACGAGGGCCCGTCTGCCCGAAGATCGCGTTCTCGGCGGCAACTGTGAGGTCGCAGAGCATGTGGAGCACGTGACCGCCGCCGATCGCGTATCCGGCGACCATCGCGACGACCGGCTTCGGGCACGTGCGGATCTCGCGCTGCAGGTCGAGCACGTTGAGCGTCTGCACGCCGGACTCGTCGCTGTAC
>CAYPOZ010000017.1:19081-21545 GCA_964412415.1 uncultured Isosphaeraceae bacterium
GGCGTCCTGGAGCGCCAGGCGCATCGAGTGCACCGTCTGGGGCCTGAACGCGTTGCGGCACTCGGGCCGGTCGATGGTGATCTTGGCGATGCCGTCGGCCTTCTCGTAGGCGATGTCGGGATAGGTGCCTGCTGCCTCCCATGCCGCGCCCGGCCGCATCGTGCAGATGCGAGGGTCTGGCTTGGCCGACGGGGCGCCGGACTTGGGTGCGGGAGCCGATGCTGCGGGCGGGGTGGATGCCATTGGTGTGCTCACAGGTCCTTCGGGAGTGATGCGGCGATGATCGAGGAAACCGCGCCGGCGCAAGCGCCCGGCTGCTCCACATGGGCAGCGTGGCCGGCACCGGGGATGGAGATCGTAGGCACCTGCGGTGCGCATGCATGGATCCGCCGCGCGATGGCCGCGAACTTGTCGTCGAGCGCTCCATGCATGACCGCAAGGCGGTGACCGAGCCGGGCCGCCACTCCCCAGCGTGGCGCACAGCGCCCGGGCGAGCAGGCGTCAAGGATCAGCGCCCATCCCGTGCGGCTGGCAGCGTCTGCGAGGCTCTCGCGGCGGCGCGACAGGACGGCGTCGAAGTCCGGGCTCGTGCGCAGCGATGCGAACAGAGGCTGCGCGTACCAAGACGCAATGAAGGCATCAGGATCCTGCATCAGGTGCGTCGCGTGCGCGTGGTCGCGCCCTGCGCGCAGCGAACGCTCGCGCGGATCCTCGATGCCCGGATCTGCGCCAATCACGATGCAGGTCACGGGCATGTGCAGTTGTGCGGCCAGCGCCAGGCACACACGGCCGCCGAGCGAGTAGCCGCAGAGGATGACCTGCCGTCCCTCACGCGCTGCGCCATCGAGGTGCGCGGAGAGCGCCGACGCGAGCGCATCGAGACCGTCAGGCTCGCCGCATGCGGCGCCCGACGCCGCCCTCGCCGCAGAGGCGGCTGTCCCCGCATCTGCGTGCTCGCGTCCGCCGATCGCCATGCGCGCGGCATCGTCTGCGTCGACGAGTGCACCAGGGTCGAGGTGCGCTGCCCGCGCGAGCGCCGAAGCGCACTCGGGGTCGCGTGCGCACGCGAGCAGGTCCACGGCGCGGACGTCCATGGCGCCGGCAGCGCCCAGCGCAGATCGCATCGGATCCCAGTCGTGCGGCGTGCCGAGGAACCCGTGCACCAGCACGACAACTGGCCGACGGTCGCTCATCGCCCGCTCCCCTGCACAGGGCGAGCGGCGAGCGCATCGCGCACGGCACGCGCGCACTCCGCCTGAATCTCGCGGTGATCCGGGATGATGCGCTCGGCGGCCGTGCGCACCTCGATGATGTGCGCAGCGTGGCGCGCGCCTGCCGGACCCGCTCCGCTGCGGCACAAGGCCGCGCGCACTGCACTCGCGAACCCGTGCCCTTCTGAGACATGCGCGTGCGCCAGCGAGAACATGGTCGCCGCACCCTCGAACGCCAGCCCGTGCGGCGAGTCGAACCACGGCGAGTAGATCGCCGGATGCCCTGCGATCGGCAGGAAGCGGAAGATGCCGCCGCCGTCATTGTTCACGACCACCACGCACATCGGCGCAGGAAGGTCGCGCAGCAGCGCCCACGATGCAAGGTCATGCAGCGCGGCCACGTCGCCGATCAGCAGCAGCACAGGCTTCATGCCTGCACGGCACGCTCCCGCTGCGGTGGCCACGATGCCGTCGATGCCGCTCGCGCCGCGGTTCGCGATGCACCATGGCGTCGCGTCGCGGTCTGCGTGCATGTCGGCGTCGCGCACGGGCATGCTCGAGGAGAGCATCACGATCGCGCCTGCCCTGTGCGCCTCGCGCAGCGCATCGCGTGCGACCATCGGCTCCGTGATGCGCGCACCAGCCCCGTGCAGCGCCACCTGCCTGCGGTCGCACTCCGCAAGCACGTGCGCGACCGCGTCGTCGGCGCAGCGCCACGCATCGGCCAGTTCGCCGGCGCACGAGCTCCACTCTCCCGACATGCGGTCCGCGAGCGTCCCGATGCCCGTGCGCACAAGGAGGGATGCCTGCCGAGAGGGATCCATCGGTTCGATGCCATCGCCGACCACGGCGAGCGCGCAGCCCCCCGACACGGCATCGTCGATCCACTGCTGCACACGCTTGCTGGCGATCCTGGCGCCGATGCGCAGGATCATGTCCGGCCGCAGCGCATCGAGCGCATGGGCGGGCGAGGACTGGCCGGCCGCGGCGCCAGCGCACAGCGCCAGGTCCGAATGGTGCACGACATCGAGAAGCGACGGGTCGCTGCGCAGGCACGATGTGATGTCGGCAATCACCGGCCAGCGCAGTGCGCGCACGATCCGCGCGAGCGCCGCGGCCTCATCAGGCGATCGCGCACCGCCTGCGACCACGATCCCGCGCCGCGACTCGCGGAGCCGATCGACCAGCGCACCGACATCCGCATCTGGCGCCAAGCGCCAACGCGCATCGGTTGCGCATCGGTTCGCGCCGGT
>CAYPOZ010000018.1:0-3349 GCA_964412415.1 uncultured Isosphaeraceae bacterium
GGAGCAGCGGTCCGTTCCTGATCCGGATGATCGGGTTGGCTGGATTGTCCATCGTCAGGATGAGGTGCCCTCCTGGCCTGAGCACGCGGCGCAGCTCGATCAGTGACTGCTGCACGTCTTTCGCATCGTCGAAGTGGTCGAGCGTCGAGCCAGAGAAGACGACATCGAAGGACGCGTCGGCGAAGGGGAGCGACCGCACGTCGGCGGCCAGTGCATTCAGGCCGGCGTTGCGCGTTGCGGCCTCGGCCACAACGGTTGGCGCAATGTCGACGCCCGTGACTTGAATCCCCCTGGAGATGAGCGTGTGCACGACTCCACGGCCCGCGACCTCGTCGAAGAGGTCCGTCTTCAGCAGCCGTAGCGCCCCTGCGTGCGGATCACCCGCGCCGGTCGACGCGGGTCGCGCACCAATCCATCGCGCGACGATCCCGCTCTGGTGGGGGTCGGTGAACTCCCTCCACAGGCGAAAGCGTCGAGCGCGGAGCCACTCGCTGGCGACGCCGTCCCAGTAGGTTCGATCAGCGGGTGGGGGCGGCACGTGTCAGGAGGTCCAGCGACAACCCGTCTTGATCGGGACCGAAGGACATTCGCGCACCCGCGGATCGTAGTATCCCACGCTGTGCCACCATTGACCCGCGCCGAAGCACGGGGCACCACGCCGTTGTTCGCCCGATTTGGAATCGAGCCGAACATCAGGGCGCAAGGCACGGCAGAACTCCGCGCGCGTTGCCTCGTAAGGCTGATGAGGGAGGTCGGGAAGGAGTGCAGGATCCGGTCCGGAATCCCGTGGTCCCGCCGGCTGAGGGCATGGAGCCTGGGCTTTCGCGCCGTGTACGCGGAGGTCTACGGGGTAGACCGCGAATCGGCGCCGTGGTTCGTGCCTGACTTTGCCTACGCACACCGCTGTTTTCGGCTGTGCGGCTTCTGGAGCCCCATCGTCGGCAACAAGCTCGTGGTGTCGAACGCGCTCGCAGCGAGCGGCATTCCGCATCCTGAAGTGCTCGGCGTGGTGACGTCCGGAAGGCTGGTCGGTTTGGGCGAGCGGTCCGCGGCGAGCCAGTCGCACCTGCTCGAGCGATGGACCGATGGAGGACGCCCCGCGGTCTTCCGTCCGCACTGGTCCGGAGGCGGCGAGGGTGTCTTCTTCGTCGCGCGGCACGACGATGCGTGGACGGTCAACGGTCATGCGGCCACGGCTGGCGAGGTGCGGTCGCTTGTGGGCACCCTCGATCGGTACATCGTTACAGCCTTTGTGGATCAGGCGGAGTACGCAAGGCGCATCTTTCCGCGTACGGCAAACACCATCCGGGTTCTCACGCTGATCGACGAGGACGGCCCCTTCGTGGCGAGCGCGGTGCACCGCTTCGGCACGTCTCGGTCGTTTCCCATCGACAACTTCCATCAGGGTCGTGGAGGCATCTGCGCATCAGTGTCGACCGAGACAGGCATCCTTGGAACCGCGCTGTCATTCGGTCCGCGCCACGAGCGCTTCGAGCTGACGGCCCACCCCGAGACGGGCAGCCGGATCGAGGGGACTCGCGTGCCGGGGCTGGAGCGTGCGCTCGAGGGCGTGTTGGCGGCCGCACGATGCTTTCCCGAGGCCACCTGCGTGGGCTGGGACCTGCTCATCACCGATGGTGGGTTTAGCGTGCTTGAGGCGAATGCGCCACCCGGCATCGTGGTGTCGCAGCTGCATCGGCCGCTCCTCAGGACGCCACGTGTCGCGCGCTACTTCGCCACGCACGGATTCAGGATTCCGGAAGGCGCGTGATCAAGTGGCACCGACGCTGAGGCATTCGCTCGTGTGGCTGGCGGAGAACGCGCTCCCGTCGATTGCGCTGGTGTTGCATCGAGGGTCCGCAGGGAGCCTGCTGTGCGCCGGCCATGCAGGGGCGACGCGGTACATCCGCACGCATCTGTTCGGCGACCTGTCCCACTCCAGCGAGCCGTGCGGGCACGTCCCCGCGTGGAGATTGCCCGCGGCGCTGGCTGAGTGGCGTGAGCGCGTCGACATCGTGTGCGCGGCGGTCAGCCGGCAATCGGCCTGCCGCTTCCCGGGCGAGCGGTACCTGCGCTCACCCACATGGATACGCATGGTGGCGCCCGTGCCAGAGCCCGGCCAACAGGGCGCGGCCGGTCGCGCCCAGCGCAATGCGCGTGTGGTCCGCAGGAACGGACTTGTGTGGCGTGTGTCCACGGATCGCCGAGACCTGCAGTTGTTCATCGAGCGCGACTACCGTCCGTACGTCTCGTCACGGTTCGGTGCAGATGCGCAGGTCCGCTCGGCGCCATGGTTCCACGCGCGGATCCGGAAGGGCGGGCTGATCTGGATCGAGCGCGACGGGGATGCGGTTGCCGGCGCCGTGTACGACCGATGCGGCGCGTCGATCCGTCTTCTTGCGCTTGCCTGTGCCCGAGGGGATCAGGCGCTGCTTCGCATCGGTTCGCTGTCCGCTGTCTACCTTGCGCTCTTCGAGCTGGCGAGGGGTGTGGGATGCGACTTTCTGGACCTGCGCAACTGCCGCCCAAGCCTGGGTGACGGGCTCCTGCAGGCCAAGCGCAGTTGGGGCGGCGCGATCGTGCAACCCGATGACGTCAGCCGCGACTACGTCATCGGATGGCACCGGTCGACGCCTGCGGTGATGCGGTTCTGCTCCCGCGCGTCCCTGATTGTCCGGGATGGCGAGGGCTTCGCCGCGCTGCAGAGCGTCGACTCGCCGAGCGCGCCTGCCACGGTGCCGAGCGGCGTCGGGCGGCTGATCGCTCCTGCCTCGGACGGGGGCTTCGGCGACTGGATCGTCAGGGACGTGTCGACATGAGGGCCGTCATCACCAGTGCGACCAGCGATGCAGGGTCAGTCGCAGCGCGGTGCCTCCGGCGAGCCGGGTTCACGGTGTTCGGCGTCGACGCCCGACGCATGCCGAGGATCCTCGCGTCGCGGCATCTCGACGGCTACGCGTGCGTCGGTCACTCCGATCCGCGAGATCGGCAGGATGCCACGCTTGAGTTCGTCAGGCGGGTCAGGGCCGATGTCCTACTGCCGCTCTGCACCCCAGGTGCCATATTGGCGGCCCAGCGGCACCATGAGCTCGAGTCACTGTGCCGCACGTGCGCACCACCCATGGACGCGTTCCTCTCCGCGTATGACAAGCGCCGATGCATGGAGGCATGCCGCCAACTGGGGATCCCGTGCGCGGGAAGCCTCTCGCGCGACGAGGCGGCCGACCTGCTGGGCCGATGCGGCCAGTCAGTCATCGTGAAGCCTGCGATCGATGCTGGCGCGGCACGGGACATCCGCGATGTCGCGACCGTCGATGCGCAGGATGCCGACGGTCAGCTCGCGGCCGGG
>CAYPOZ010000018.1:3359-5179 GCA_964412415.1 uncultured Isosphaeraceae bacterium
CGACCGTCGATCAGCTTGACGACGCGGTGCGTGAAGTCCGGCTGCGGCATGGCGAGTGCCTCATTCAGGAACGCATTCCTGGGGACGCGGGAGCGATGCACATGCTCACGGTGGTGATGGGTGAGGCATCTCAGGTGCTTGCAGCATTCACCGCGCGCAAGCTCAGGCACTGGCCTTCCACAGGTGGCGTGACCGCATATGGCGTCAGCACTCGACGACAGGACCTGCTTGACCGCATGCTGCCGCTGTTCAACCGGTGGCACTGGCGCGGACCGGCCGAAGTGGAGCTCAAGCGCGATCCGCGCGACGGCCAGTTCAAGGTCATCGAGGTCAACCCGAGGCTTCCCGGCTACATCAGGCTGGCGTCGGCGTGCGGCCTGGATCTTCCGGCGGTCGCAGCATCGGCAGCGCTTGGGGCGGCGAGCGATCCGTCCGATGGCCTCTCCCGGTACAGCGAAGGTGTGCGGTACATCGCACCCACCGTCTTCCTGAAGTCCGTGCTGGCGCATGCGCGCACGTGCGGCCTGCGGGTGGCGATCGGTGGCGCATGCCGCGATGCGGCACAGTCGGGTCCGATGCTGTGCAGCCTCATCAAGGACCCGGTACCCATCATCGTCCGATCGGTGGTGCCCAAGCGGCGCTGCCGCAGCGTGAGCTGCGCCGAGTTCGAATCCGGGATGCGATCTCGCTCAGGCCCCGCCGCGTAGCCACGGCTCGCCGCCGAGGATCACGCCGCAGACGCGCGGCGGCAGGTCATCCCAGTCGCAGCGGAGCGGGTCTGCGTCGAGCAGCGCGATGTCGGCACGCGCGCCCGGCTGCAGAGTGCCGCAGTGCGGCCACAGGCCCAGGCAGCGCGCCGCGCCTTCGGTGTGCGCGATGAGCGCAGCCTCAGGGGAGATGATCGAGTGGCCGTAGATGCGGCCGTCATCCGCGCGTCCGGTGATCGCGCCGCGCATCGCGCGGATGGGATCCGGCGCAACCACAGGCCAGTCCGAGCCGAACGCGAGCGTGGCGCCCGCACGCGCGATGTCGGCGTAGCGGAAGAGGAGCCGTGCGCGGTGGCTGCCCACGCGCTCGCCCGCACCGGGCATGTCGGATGCGGCGTGCAGCGGCTGCAGGCTCGCGAATGCGCCGGCGAGCCGCGGCACGTCGGAGTCGGCGAGCGTCTGCACGTGCTCGATCCTCAGGATGCCGCGCGGGATGCCGGCTGCGTCCGCAGCATCGAGCGTGGCGCGCACGGCGGCATCGCCGATCGCATGCACGCTCGGCGAGAGTCCCGCAGCGGCCACCTGGCGCATCCACTCGACCAGCGTGCCTTCACGCGCATGCTCGATGAGCGAGCCGCATGAGCGAGTGCCGGCATATGGCTCGAGCATGGCGGCAGTGCGCGAGCCAAGCGTGCCGTCGGCGAAGCTCTTCGCGCCGATCACCCGCAGGCGCCAATCGACGTGGAACTCCTGCGCCACGGAGAGGTCCAGCGGAAGCGTGCGGTCAAGCAGCGTGACGGCGACGACCGGCATCGCCACCGGCAATCGCGCGATGGGCAGGAGCACCTCGCGCACCTCCCGTGCGTACTCCATCGATCCCACGGCCGTGACCCCGTAGCCCAGAAGCTGCGAGATGCCGAGCAGCAGCGCCGCCTGCCGTTGCGTCGCGTCGGGCACCGGCACGCGCGGGTTCACGATGTGCCATGCGGCCTGCTCGAGCAGAAGCCCAGTCGGCGCTCCCGACGCATCGCGCACGATCGTGCCGCCTGGCGGATCAGAGTCGAGCGCGCCCTCGCGCATCAGCTGCGTGAGCAGCACGTCGTTGACCACGCA
>CAYPOZ010000018.1:5189-12733 GCA_964412415.1 uncultured Isosphaeraceae bacterium
TCGCCGGCCGTGCGAAGCCATGAGCTGTCCGGCATCGCGCCGCCCCACGATGACTCGTCCCACCCTTGGGCCTCGAGCCATGCGCCCTGCGGGAGCGACGCGGCACCCGCGGCGATGCGCGACTCGAATCCCACGCGGCTTGCGCACCCCAAGAGGTCAACCTTCGAGAGCCCGCTCGATGCGAGCGTCAGGTGAAGGTGCGCGTCGACGAATCCGGGAACAGCGAACTGGTCGCGCCGGTCGATGGCGCCACGCGCGACGCGCGCATCCGCATCGCGGCGATCAACGCACTCGATGCGCTCGATGCGTCTATCGCGCCAAGCGATGGCGACATGGCCTGACCCCGCGCCCGCCGATGCGGTACGGCAAGGGGGCAACGCAGCCATGCCTGACCACCACGCCGCCGCACAGATGAGTGTGCCATCACGCCCCGCACAGGGTTGGAAATCGGCTTGGCGCACGGACTTTCGCGGAGGCTACGCGTCCGGGCTAGGCTTGCAAGATCATGGGAATCAGCACGACAGACCGTTGCGGCAGATCTGGGTGCCGCCCGCATGCCACACGCCCCGGCACAGTCCCGTGCGCCGCGGTCCGATGCGCTTGCGTCACGGCGATCATCAGCGCGCTCGCGCTTGCGGGATGCGGCGAGAGCTACGAGCCCAAGCCGCCGGCGCCGGTGTCGAGTGCGGCCCGCGCCCCTCGGCCGCAAGGAGCGCCGGCGGGCGGTGCATCCCAGTCGGCCCAGGGGGGTGCATTGCAGGCCGTTGCCTCGCCCACGAGTGCTGCATCTCCTGCGGGATCCGCCCCGGGTGCAACTGGCGCAAGCGGCGCGGTCGCAGCGACTGCCGACAGTGGGCCCGTCGCGGCCGGTACCACTCCAGCCGGCGCCACCGCGCCCGCCGCGGCTCCGCGCACATCGTGGCCCGTGTCGACGGCCAATGATGACGCGTCGCTCGCGCGCGTTGGAGGTCTCGCGTTTCCTAAGCCTTCCGCATGGGTGTGGACGCAGCCCTCAATGCAGTTCCGTGCGCTGCAGTACGCCGTGCCCGCGCCCGCTGGTGCGGGGGCCGGTGCTGCGGAAGTTGTCTTCAGCGTGTTCGCCGCGGGCGATGGCGGCCCGATCGAGCCCAACGTGCAGCGCTGGATCGGCCAGTTCCGCGGCGAGAATGGCGCGGCGGCGCCCGCGCAGCGCAGCGAGCGCACGATCGCAGGGATGCCGGTCATCCTCCTGGAGCTCGCAGGCGCGTACCAGGGCATGGGAGCCGCAGCGCCACGGCCGGGCATGAAGCAGCTCGGTGCCGTGATCCAGGCGCCGGACCGCACCGTCTACGTGCGGCTCGTCGGTCCCGCAGCCACGGTGGACTCCGCGAAGGACGCCTTCAACGCCATGATGGACGGGATGCGCGTCGACGACGCGCGCTGAGCTCGCTGTCGCGGATGCTCAGGCGCCGAAGCGCCTGTTGGCCTCGTTCCAGTTGACGATGTCCCACCACGACTTCAGGTAGTCGGCGCGGCGGTTCTGGTAGTTGAGGTAGTAGGCGTGCTCCCACACGTCGCAGCCGAGCAGCGGCGTGCCGGTGGCGTCTGCGACGCCAGTCATCAGCGGGTTGTCCTGGTTGGGGGTGCTGGTGATCGCAAGCGAACCGTCGGCCTTCCTGACGAGCCACGCCCATCCGCTGCCGAAGCGCTTCATGCCGGCATCGGCGAACTTCGCCTTGAACTCGTCCATCGAGCCGAATGCGGCGTCGATCGCCTTCGCGAGCGCAGGGCTCGGCGCTCCGCCGGTTCCCTTGGGCGCCATGATCACCCAGAACATCGAGTGGTTGAAGTGCCCGCCCCCGTTGTTGCGCACGGCCATGCGGATCGACTCCGGCATCGACGCGATGTTCGCGCAGATCTGCTCGATCGACATGTTCGCGTAGGCGGCCTGGCCCTCAAGTGCCTTGTTGAGGTTGTCCACGTACGCCTGGTGGTGCTTCGTGCGGTGGATGTTCATGGTTCGCGCGTCGATCGAGGGCTCGAGCGCGTTCTCGGCGTAGGGCAGTTCGGGCAGCGTGAAGGGCATTCGGTTCTCCTTGTCGTTCGGTGTCTGTGGGTTGGTTGGCTTGGTTGCGGTCGCCGCACCGGAGGCGCACGCCGCCGCAGGCAGCACTGCCGCGCCGGCAAGCGCCGCCACCGCGGTAATGAAGTGGCGCCGTGGATTCGCGGGCTCGTCCATGGGGAGCGGCAGCATAGGCAGGTACCGCATCATGGTGGGGTAGGCTCGTCGGTCCGGATGCGCGGAATCGCCAGAATGCTCGACGCAAACCTCAACCGCGCCGCGGAGGCCGCCCGCGTGCTCGAGGATGTGGCCCGCTTCCTGGCAGACGACGGCGCCATCGCAGGCGGGTTCAAGGACTTGCGCCATGCGCTGGCGCAGGTTTCCGCGGCGCTGCCGCCGGGCCAGCTCGCCGCGCACCGCGATGTGGATGGCGACTCGGGCCGCGAGCGCGAGGGTGCACTTGAGGGCGCGCGGAGCGGTGCGCATGCCCTTGCGGCCGCAAACGCGTCGCGCCTCTCGCAGGCGCTCCGCGCAATCGAGGAGTGCCTCAAGTCGGTGCCCTCGGTGCCTGGTACTGCGTGGAGCGTGGAGGCGCTTCGCTACCGCGCCTACGAGCTGTGCGCTCGCCTCGAGGCGCGAGTCGCGAGCAGCCGCGTGCGCCAGTGGCGCGTGTGCGTGCTGCTGACCGAGCGCCTCTGTGCGCATCCATGGCGGATTGCGCTTGATGCGGCGATTGAGGGCGGCGCTGACTGCATCCAGGTGCGCGAGAAGGGGATGCCGGCGCGCACGCTTGTGGCGCACTGCCGCGATGTGGTGACGCGCGCGCATGCCGCTGGGGTGACGGTGATCGTCAATGACCGTGCGGATGTGGCGATTGCGTGCGGCGCCGATGGCGTTCACATCGGACAGGAGGACATGTCGGTCGCGGATGTGCGCAAGCTGGCCGGGCGCGGGCTCATCGTCGGCGTAAGCACGCACTCGATGGCCGAGGCCCACGCTGCGGTCGACGAGGGCGCGGACTACTGCGGTGTGGGCGCGATGTACGCCAGCGGCCTCAAGCCCGGCATCGCGATCTCCGGTCCCGAGTACCTGCGTGCCTTCCTTGGCGCGTTTCCCGGCATTCCGCACCTGGCCATCGGAGGCATCGGGCTCGACCAGGTGCGCGAGCTTGCGGCGTCGGGCTGCCGCGGCGTGGCCGTCTCGACGGCGGTGTGCGCCGCGCAGGATCCCGCATCGGTCGTGCGCTCGCTGCGCGATGCGCTCGAGCGTGCGGACCAGGCGGCAGCGCAGGGCCGCACATGAGCGCGCGCGCGTCCTCCGCGACGCTCGAGATGCTCGGAACGGGCACGAGCTCCGGCATCCCGGTGATCGGATGCGACTGCCGCGTGTGCAGGTCGGACGACCCTCGCGACCGGAGGCTGCGCACGAGCGCGGTGCTCCGCTTCCGCGACCCTGAGGGCGCCGACCGCACCTGGCTCATCGACGCCTCGCCGGACCACCGCGAGCAGGCGCTGCGCGCGGGGATCTCGCGCTGCGATGCAATCCTCCTGACGCACTCGCATGTGGACCATGTGTGGGGGCTCGACGAGGTGCGCCGCTACAACGTGATCATGCGCTCGCCGATCGAGGTGTTCGCCGACGCGCCCACCATCGCCGACATCGAGCGCGTCTACCGGCACATCTTCCGCCGCAGCGAGAACGTCAACGATTCCTTCGTGGCCGACCTGGTGCCTGTTGCGGTCCGGCCCGGCGACGATGTCCTCCGGCACGGCCTGCGCGCGCGCGCGGTCGAGGTGATGCACGGCCGGCTGCCGATCCTCGCGTGGCGCATCGAGTGCGCTGAGGGTGGCGACGGCGGCGGGCTGTTCCCGCTCGTGTACTGCACCGACGTGTCGTCGATCCCGGATGCGTCGTGGGACGCGATCGGGCGTCCGCGCACGCTCGTGCTCGACATGCTCCGCGAGCGCGCGCACCCCACGCACTTCACGGTGGATGAGGCGGTCGCCGCGGCCAGCCGGATCGGCGCCGAACGCACCGTGTTCGTGCACATGACCCACGACATCTCCCACGCTGAGCTCGATGCGCGGCTGCCGCCTGGCATGCGCCTGGCCCATGACGGCATGGTCCTTGGGGCAGGGGCACCGGCGGGCACGTCCTGATACCATTTCCCACCCTATGGCCCAGATCCGCGAGATCAAGAAGCGCATGGTGGCGGTGCGCACCATCCAGCGCATCACCAAGACGATGCAGATGATCGCGACGGCGAAGTTCACCGCGAGCCTGCAGAGGGCCAGGGCGAGCCGCCCGTACACCGAGCAGATCCGCACGCTGGCGACCGAGGTCGCATCGGCGGCCGGAGACGTCTCGCATCCGCTGCTTGCCGCGCGCGAGAAGCCCACGGGCCGAGAGGTTGTGCTCGTCATCGCCTCGGACCGCGGTCTCTGCGGCGCCTACAACGGCAACCTGCTCCGCTCGGCGCTTGCGCACATCCGCAGCCGCATCGCCAAGGGCCGCACGCTCGCCGTCGAGGCCAGCGGCAAGAAGGCCGTTGCCTTCTTCAAGTTCCAGAAGGTCGAGCTTGCGGAGCGCCACTCGTTCGGCGACAAGCCCTCCTTCGACGCCGTTGCGGCGGTGGCCCGCCGCTTCATGGCGGACTTTGCCGCAGGCAAGATCGACTCCGTGCATGTCGCGTACATGCGCTTCATCAGCAACTCGCGGCAGGTGCCTGAGGTCATGCAGCTTCTGCCCTTCGCGATTCCGGCTGGAGCCTCGGCCTCAGGCGGCGCCGCGACGATGTACGACTACTCGCCCGGCTCTCGCGAGCTGATGGACGAGCTGCTGCCGCGCTGCGTCGAGGTGTCGCTCTTCCAGGCGGCCAACGACGCAGTCGTGTCGGAGAACGTTATGCGCATGGTGGCCATGAAGGCCGCGAGCGACAACGCAGGCGGCCTCAGCCGCACGCTCAAGCGGAACTACAACCGCGCGCGCCAGGCGCGCATCACGACCGAGCTCACCGAGATCGTGTCGGGCGCCGCGGCGCTCGAGTGAACCGCAAGGTTGCCGCAGGAGGCTGGTCGGCGCTGCCCGCAGCGCGGCGAGTTCCCGCGCGCACCTGGGCCGCGGTCAGGACGATGGCTGGTCCGCCAGAGGCGGCGCGTCCGCGGGCAGGCCTGTCGTGACGTCGTTGCCCGCCTTCTTCCACGCCTTGAGCCCGCCCTCGAGCGAGTACACGTTGTCGAAGCCAAGCTCCATCAGTCGCTTGCTCGCGGCCCGGCAGATGACGTCGTCGTAGTCGGTGTCGTAGACGACCAGGATCTGGTAGGTGCCGAGGTACGTCTTGGCCTCGAGCGTCATGTCCTCGAAGGGGAGGTTGATGGCGCCCGGGATGTGCTCGCGCACGTAGTCGATGCGCGGCCGCGGATCGACAAACGCGGCAGCCTTGGGCTTCGCGAAGATTGAACCTGGCTGGTTCATCACCTCGACGGCGCGGTAGGGGTCCACGAAGACGAGGTTCTTGTCGCTTGTCTTGCGGTCACAACCGACAGCGCATAGCGCTAGGCAGGCCGTGGCAGAGAGGTAGATCAGCGTGGATCGGTGCATGTCGCGTGTCCTTGCGGCAGTGGGTTCGGTGCTGGATCCGGGAGAGTTGGCGGACGCTGCGCCTATCGTGCACGCATGCAGCACCGAATCCGGGATCTGCCGCGCGGATCGTATCTCGCTGTGCTCTTCGCCGCGGCGGCCGTGGCGGGTAGTGCTCCTTCGATTGCTGGCGTGGCGGGTGGTGCTCCTTCGTCGGTGGTGGCGCCGCAGGGTGCGGTTCCGAAGGTCACCGTGACGCAGGCTGCAGCGCCACATGTGGCTCCCGCGAGTCTCCTGCGCGCATCGCTCGCGCCTGCGCTGGTGCGTGCGCCGGGAGGCGGCGAGGCGATCGCGATCTCAATCTCCATCGCTCCGGAGTGGCACATCTACTGGAGCAATCCTGGGGACAGCGGCGCCGCCCCGTCGGTGAAGCTCGAGTTGCCCGAAGGCTGGAGCGCAGGTGCGCTCACCTTTCCGCGGCCGGAGATCTTCGGCGACGACGACGAGCGCACATTCGGCTACTCGGGCACCGTGCACCTGCTCGTTCCGGTGAGGAGGCCCGAAGGATGGCAGGGCACGCTCGATGTGCGCGGCGAGCTGTCATGGCTCGCGTGCAAGCGCTCATGCGTCGCGGGACGGTCCGCGCTTGAGGGAGCGCTAGCGACGGACGCTGCAGCGCTCACCGGTGCGCCAGCAGGCCGAACGTGGCCAGCCGCGATGCCTGCAGGCTCGGCGGTCACCGTGAGTGGTGACGGAACTTCCCGCACGCTCATTGCGTCGATCCCCAACCTGCCCGAAACCGCCAGGGTTCAGTTCATTCCCGACGACTGCGCGGGAATCCGCTGGGCAGCTGGCACGGGTCCGCACCAGTTGCGCTTGGACGCTCCCGCACGCCGCTGGACGCTCCAGACGCCCATTTCCGTGACTCCGGGCGATGCGTCAGGCGGCGCTCCGCGTGCGAGGGGGCTCGTGCTGGTGGGCAGCGAACCGACCGATCCCGCGTACTTCGTCGACTCTCCCGTCCTCATCGCGCCTACCCTCCCGAATCCTTGATCCCACGTGCCGGGGATGCGTCGTCCCTTGGCATTGCGGGTGAAGGGCTCCTGGAGACTCCCACATCATGCGAATCACTTCCCTTGCGTCCGCCGCCTGCCTCGCAGGCGCAACCCTCCTCGCCGCCTCGCTCGTCGCAGCGGGTCCCGTCGCGCAGGATGACGCCAAGAAGACCGACACGAAGCACACCGACAAGCCGCAGAAGGACGACAAGACCACCAAGGCCGAGAAGGCCGAGATCGGCCACCCGGCGCCGGCGTTCTCGCTCAAGGGTGTCGACGGCAAGACCTACACGCTCGCGGACATGAAGGGCAAGACAGTCGTGATCGAGTGGTTCAGCGCCTACTGCCCGTACAGCGGACAGACGAGCCCAGACTCCTACTGGAGCACTGGCCGCGCGAAGAAGGTCATCGACGGCATGAAGGCCGCCGACCCTGACGCCGTGTACCTCTGCATCAACTCCACGCACCCCGGCTACAACGGCAAGAGCGAGGCGGAGAACGGCGCCGACAGCGCCGCGATCTGCAAGGAGATCCCGATGCTGATGGACCCCGAGGGCACCTGCGGCAAGGCGTACGGCGCGAAGACCACGCCCCACATGTTCGTGATCGACCGCGCGGGCAACCTCGCCTACATCGGCGCGCCCACATGCGACGACGGCAAGGACCTCTACATCGTCGATGCCGTTGTCGCGACCGGCTGCCGACCCCGCCGCGCGTCGTCGTCGATGTTGTCGTCGGGGTGGTCGATGATGACGATCGTCGTCATTGCCATTGTTGTCATCCACCATCGGAGGAGGAGAATCCTCCCGACGAGCGAAGATGATTGACCCATTGTCGCCCGCCGTCGCCGCAGTCGCGAGGGGAGGGGA
>CAYPOZ010000018.1:12743-15147 GCA_964412415.1 uncultured Isosphaeraceae bacterium
CTACATCGTCGATGCCGTGGCCGCCATCAAGGAGGGCAAGGCGCCCTCGCCTGCGGTGACGAAGAACAAGGGATGCGGCGTCAAGTACGCCAAGAAGTGATCCGCCGAGCGCGGTGACCTCCGCCCCAAAGGCACGAGGCCCGGCAGGACCGTCGAGTCCTGTCGGGCCTTTTCATTCAGGGAAGGTTGACCGGCATCAGCACGTACGTGAAGTCGTTGCCGAACTTGATGACGCCTGGCTTGTTGGGCGCCTTCAGCTCGACGGTGACCTCGGGAACGTCCGCAATGCGGAGCATGTCGGTGATGTAGCCGGGGTTGAAGCCGACCTCGATCGCTGCGCCCTCCCAGCTCGCGGGCGAGAGCTCGATCTCCGCATCACCCATCTCAGGGGCGCGGGAGCTGAGCACCAGCCGCTCGGGCGAGAAGCTCATACGAACCCCCTTGCTCTCCTCGTTCGTGAGCAGTGCCGCGCGCTTGACGGCGGCTGCGAGCTCGGCCGTGTCGAACGTGCCGCGCCGGTCATGCTCCTTCGGGATCACGTCCTCGAATGGGGGGAACGCGCCCTCGATCAGGCTCGATGAGAGCACCGCAGCATCGCCCACATGGAACACGACGCGGTTGCGCTCGCGCGAGATGCGCACCGCCGCATCGGGGTCATCCAGGAGTCGGTTGAGGACATTGAGCGCCTTCGTTGGCACGATGCATGCCGAGTCGCCGTCGGCGGGTCCGCCGCAGTCGCCCTTGGCGAGCGCCATGCGCCGGCCGTCGGTGGCGACCATGCGGATCTTGCGCGCCTTGCGCTCGAGCAGCACGCCGTTGAAGGCGAAGCGCGAGTTGTCCACTGCGGTGGCGAAAACCGTGCGGTTGATCATCTTGCGAAGCTGCCCCGCGCCGATCTCGAACTCGACCGGGAGGTCACTGTCGCGCAGGCCTGGGAACTCCTTGGGGTCGTAGCCGAGCACGCGGAAGCGCGCGCGTGCGCCCTTGACGAGAGTCGCGTTGCGCTCGCACTCGATGGTGAGCGTCGCGTCGTCGACCGAGCGCGCGATCTGCAGCAGCTTGTCGGCGGGAACGAGCGACTCGCCGTCCTGCGAGACCTCGACGCTTGCGAGGTTCACCACGAGGCCGATCTCGGTGTCGGTGGTGTGGAGGCTGAGGGTGCCCTCCTTGGCCACCAGCTTCACGCACAGCAGCACGGGGGCGGGGGTGCGGCTCGCGACCACGCCGGAGGCCATCGCGAGCGCGTCCACCAGGGCGGCTCTGTCGCACACGATCCGCATCGAATTGGCTTGGGCAGTCACCATAGCGCGAGTGTACCGGGCACGCGGGGCGCCTACGATTCGCGCCGTGCTGCTCGTACGCATGATGAGATGGCTTCGCGGGGCCTACGGGCCCGCCTTGCTCGTGGGCTACTGCGTGGCCTTCCTGCTCGCGTTCGCCTGCGTGTTCTTCTTCCCGCTCGGGGCCCTGGCACTGGTGATCCTGAGCGTGCTCAGCACGGCGCTCGTTCCCATTGGCGGCGGGCTGCTGGCGTGGGCGGACCGCTGTGCGTGCAGGCGGATGATCGGTCGCGGCACCTGCCCATGGTGCGGTGCAGGGATCATTAGGACGACGGGCGCTGCGCCTGCGCCGACCTGTGGCGCATGCGGCGCAGAGTGGGGACGCAATGGGGAGCGGATGGTCCCGGTCGCCGCGGATTGAGTGAACTGCGCCTCAGCGCTTGAGCGCGACCTGATCGAGCAGATGGCGGACTTCGGCGGCGATGCTCGCCTTGCCCGCATAGACCGCCAGCTCTCCCGCAGGCATCGCCTCGATAACGAGCGGCGTTCCCACCGCAGCCATCGCGATGCCGTGGGTCGGTTGCGTGCCGTGCTTGAGCACCGCTGCCACAAGGTCGCGCAGCGTGTGGTGATCAGCGGGCTGCACCATCAGCGGGTCCCGGGTGTTGAGCTCGACGTTGGCGGCGCTGTCGACCGCGCGCCACTTCTCGTTCTGCGCCATGCCGTCGGCCACGGCCTCAAAGACCTGGCGCCACTTGCCCACCGGAATGACGCATACGCGGGTGAGGTGCATCTTGTGCACGATGCGCTCGACGAGCTCGGCCATGCGCTCGCGCGGAAGGCGCGCGACATCCGCCGGCAGCTGCGCCGCGTGAGCGTGGTCGTCGGCGGCCACCTCGACCACCTCGCCGCCAGGCGTCTCCTCGAGGGCAACGCGAAGCACAGCGTCCGTGCGCTCGGCCTCCACCACGCCGCCTTGAGCAAGGTCTCTCCAGGCCTCTGAGTATCCGACGAATTCCACCAGTGCCTCGATCTGGGGGCTGTGCCCCTGTGGTGGCAATCTAGCGCATCCCCGCTCGCTGTCGCGGCAAGCCGAATTGCATCACACCACAAAACCCCGTTTC
>CAYPOZ010000018.1:15190-20268 GCA_964412415.1 uncultured Isosphaeraceae bacterium
TAGGATCGAAGTGCCGTGCGCACGATCCTCTTCATCTGCACCGGAAACACCTGTCGGTCCCCGATGGCCGAGGCGATTGCGCGTGACATCCTTGCGCGTGGCGGCGTGGATGCAGGTGGGGAGCGGATCCTGGTCGAGTCTGCGGGTATTGCGGCGTTTGACGGGGGCGCCGTGTCGGACGAGGCGATCGGGGCCCTGGAGGCGCTCGGCATCGGGCATGAGGGCCGCAGCAAGCGGCTTACGGCCGAGATGATCCGCGCAGCCGATGTGGTCCTGGCCATGACGCCGAGCCATGCGGACGCAGCACGCCGGCTTGTGAGCGGAGAGGCGGAGCACGAGTCCAAGGTGATGCCTGTCGATCCGCGCGCTGCGATGGAGGACCCGATCGGCATGGGCCAGGATGCGTATGACCGCCTGGCGCGGCGGCTGCGCGAGTCGCTGCCCGCGCGCCTGAAGGACCTGCTTGCGCGGCATGGCGAGCAGGCCGACCACTGTGACCAGGGAGCATCGACATGAGGATCGCCATCGGGAATGACCATCGCGGTGCGCCTGTCGCGCGTGCCCTCGAGCAGCAGCTTGTGGTCGAAGGCCACCAGATCATCGCCATGGGCGACACCAATGGCGTGCAGTGCGACTATCCCGACAGCGCCTGGCGCGTGACGCAGGCGATCCGCCGCGGCGACGCGGACCGCGGCATCCTGATCTGTGGCACCGGCATCGGGATGGCCATCGCCGCGAACAAGGTCGAGGGGATCCGTGCCGCGCTCGCGCTCGACGAGCTCAGCGCGCAGCTCTCGCGCAGCCACAACGACGCCAACGTCCTGTGCATGTCGGCAGACCTTCTGGGGCAGACGCTGGTCAAGCGGATCGTCGACGTGTGGATGAAGACTGAGTACGAGGCTGGCCGCCACGCGCGCCGTCTCGCGAAGATCTCGCGGATCGAGCGCGGCGAGGATCCCTCGGCCTGAGCGCTCAGGCCATGCGCTCGGCGAGCGGCTGCACTGGGCCTCAGGCCATGCGCTCGGCGAGCGAGGCGAGCAGCCGCACGCCCCATCCGGTGGGACCGGGTACGCAGAGGTCGCTTGGCGTCTCGGAGGCCGACACGCCCGCGATGTCCACGTGCGCCCACGGGATTCCCGCATCCACGAAGTAGGCCAGGAACGCCGCGCCCTGGATCGGGTGCGCCTCGCGCGAGGGGTTCGAGTTGATGATGTCGGCATGCTGCGCGCGCATGTACTCGCGGTGCTCGGGCCAAAGCGGCAGCTGCCACACCTTCTCGCCGGTGGCGCCTGCGGCCTCCTCCACGCGCGAGCGCAGGCTGTCGTCCGTGCAGAAGTAGCCGGCACTGAACTTGCCCAGTGCGGTGACGACGCCACCGGTCAGCGTCGCCATGTCCACGATCGCCGTGGGCGTCAGCTTCCGGCACGCCCAGCTGAGCGCGTCCGCGAGCACCAGTCGTCCCTCGGCATCGGTGTTGGTGACCTCCACAGTCACGCCATTGTGCATGGTGATGATGTCGTCGGGGCGGTACGAGTCGTCGGAGACCATGTTCTCGGCGGCGGGCAGGAGCGCGGTCACGTGCAGCGGAAGCTTGAGCGACGCGATCGCGTGCATCGCGCCGATCACTGCGGCGCCACCGCACTTGTCGTACTTCATGCCTTTCATGCCGTTGTTGACCTTCAGCGAGTAGCCGCCGGTGTCGTAGGTGATCGTCTTGCCCACGAGCACGAGGTGCTTTCCTCGCGCGGCGCGCGAGAGAGTGGGCGGACGGTGCTCGAGCGAGACCAGGCATGGCTTGTGCGCGCTCCCGCGGCCGACCGCAGTGAGGCCGCCCATGCCGAGCGACTTGGCCTTCGCGTAGGGAATGACCGAGCACCGCATGCCGTGCGTGCGCGCGAGTGTGCGGCACTGCGCCGCAACCCACTCGGGCGTGCAGATGTTGGGCGGGGTGGCCGCGATGCGGCGTGCCTCGTTGACGCTGGCGCCGATCAGGAGCCCGCGCGCGATGCCGTCCGCGAACTCCCGGTCATCGGCGTCGACCGCAAGGCGGGCACGCCGAGCCTCGCGCCTGGTGGCGGTGCCGTCGAAGAGGTCCATGCGCCAGTTCGCGATCGCGAGCCCCTCGCCAAACGCCTGGCCGAACTCAAAGCGTCGGTTGCGGTCGGTTGCGAGCGACGCGGATGACTCGACGCGCGCGGCCGTCGCGCCAATTCGGTCAAGGGCGCGTACGAGCTTCGCGCCAAGCGTCCTTGCGTTGACGGGAGTGAAGTCTGTGCGCCGTCCGGCGCCCAGCATCATGATGTGGCCGAGCACCACGGTTTCGCCAAGGTCTGCCTTGAAGGTGCGCATCGCCTCGGCGGCGCCGGGCGTGCGCGCGTGGCGAGAGGGCAGCGTTGGCGCATCGCTGAAGATCGGGATGACGGCGAGTGCGGAGCGGACGGATCCTGCGGAGATTCGTGCGTACATGGGGTGCGGATGGTAGGTGGGTGGGGCGGCCCGGCGTCATATCCTGAATCGCATGCCCAAGCTGGCGAATCCCGAGGAGCTCGTGCGGCACGACGATGGGCCGGTCGTGGTGGTCATCGGAGGTGGGCATGCGGGCGTGGAGGCTGCGTGCGCTGCTGCACGCGCGCTGATGGCGGCGCGCGACGGGGTTGGTGCCGATGCCGTCGGGAGCGCGCGTCCCTCGTCGCCTCGCGTCATCCTTGTCACGATGGATGCCTCGCGCATCGGCGCGATGAGCTGCAACCCGGCGATCGGGGGGCTCGCCAAGGGCCAGATGGTGCGGGAGGTCGATGCGCTCGGCGGCATCATGGCTCTTGCGACCGATGCCACCAGCATCCAGGGCAAGGTGCTCAACTCGAGCAAGGGCGCGGCGGTGCGCGGCCCGCGCGCGCAGTGCGACAAGATGCACTACGCGGCGGAGGTGCAGCGGCTCATCGCGTGCGGCCGGCCGGAGTCGGGCCTGATCAGGGTGGTTGAGGGGCTCGTCGACTCGATCGATGTCGAGGATGGGCGTGTGCGAGGGGTGACCCTCGCGCCCGGCGCATGTGCAGTGCACCACGACGTCGCGGCCATCGACGCGAGCATGGCTGCGGCATCGCTCTCGCGCGAGATGCCTGAGCTTGCGATGCGGTGGGGATCGCGCGAGTCGCTCGCGCTTGCGGCGCATGCGCCCTTCGGTGCGAGTGCCGTGCGGCATCCGCTGGCGAGCACCCGGATCCAGTGCGATGCATGCGTGCTCACCACAGGCACCTTCATGCGTGCGCTCATGCACACGGGTGCGCAGCGCACCTCGGGCGGGCGCGTGGGCGAGGGTGCGGCGGTGGCGATCTCCGGAACGCTCCGTGCGCTTGGCTTCGAGCTCGGTCGCCTCAAGACGGGCACTCCACCGAGGCTTCGCCGCGCAAGCATCGAGTGGGATGCGCTCAACGCGGCGCTCGGCGACGATCCCCCGATTCCCTTCAGCGACCTTTCGGGCCTGCCCGGCCGATGGACACCGCGCATGGCGCAGGTCGAGTGCCGCGAGACGCACACGACGGCAGAGGTGCACGAGCTGGTCCGTGCAAACCTGCACCTTGCGCCGATGTACTCGGGCGCGGCCGAGGCGGAGTGCGGCCCGCGCTACTGCCCAAGCCTCGAGGACAAGGTGGTGCGCTTCGCGGAGCGCACCTCGCACCATGTGTTCCTCGAGCCGGAGTCGCTCGCCTCGGATGAGGTGTACTGCAACGGCATCTCCACATCACTGCCTGCCGATGTCCAGTTGGCGATGGTGCGCGCGATGCCCGGATGCGCCCGTGCCGAGATCGTGCGCGCGGGATACGCCGTCGAGTACGACATGGTGTGGCCTCACCAGATCGACGCGACGGCGGAGACCAAGCGCGTGCGCGGGCTCTTTCTCGCGGGCCAGATCAACGGCACGAGCGGCTACGAGGAGGCGGCGGGGCAGGGGCTCGTGGCCGGCCTCAACGCGGCGCGCCGGGCGATCGGCGCGGATCCGGCACGCCTCGGCCGCGAGGAGGCGTACATCGGGGTCATGATGGATGACCTCGTCGTGCGCACGCCGCGAGAGCCGTACCGCATGTTCACGAGCCGCGCGGAGCACCGGCTGCTGCTGCGCGCGGACAACGCCGACGAGCGCCTGACGGAGCGCGGCGTGGCGCTCGGGATCGTGTGCGACGGGCGCGCGTCCGCATGGGAGCGCCGCCGCGGCCGCATTGCGGCCCTGCACGGCATGCTCGCGCGGACGCCTGCGCCTGCCGCGGTGGCTGGCGGCAAGCGCATGTCCGAGGTCGCACGGCGGCCGGATGTCCAGGTCGCCGATCTCAGGCGCATGGTCAACGCATCGGCTGGCTCCGAAGCCATCGGCGCCGACGAGCTCCCGCTGCTTGAGAGGGTCGTCACCGACCTGCGCTACGAGGGCTACCTCGCGCGGCAGCGCGCCGAGATCCGGCGCCATGCCGCGAGCGAGCACCTGGAGATCCCGGCGACTCTCGAGCCCGCATCGATCACGGGCCTGCGCCGGGAGGCCGCCGAGACGCTCGCGCGGTTCAGGCCGGCCACCCTCGGCCAGGCCTCGCGCCTTGCAGGCATGTCGCCCGCTGACGTCAGCGTGGTGGCGCTCGCGGTGCGGCGCCACCGGTCGCGCTCGTAGCCTGCGCGCATGATCTTCTCATCAATCGGCGGATCGATCCTCGCCAACGTGGCCGCGGATGTTGTGCGCAGCGCCCTCCGGGATCCCGAGGTGCCGGCGAGCCTGGGCACCGGCAGGGCAAAGCCGCCCGAAACGCCAACGCCCACCCCGGTGGAGGCGCTGCGCTACGACATGGAGCGCGTGCTGCTCATCACCGAGGCGCTGTGGGAGCTCCTGAAGGAGCGGCACGGCTACACGGACGACCAGCTCATCCAGCATGTGCACCGCATCGATGCAGCGGACGGCAAGCTCGACGGCCGCGTCACCAGGAAGGCTGGGCCCACCACGTGCGGTGCGTGCGGGCGGGCGCTCAGCCGCCGGCGCCCCAACTGCATCTACTGCGGCGCGACGGGCGACCGCGACATCTTCTCGCGCTAGGCACCCG
>CAYPOZ010000018.1:20278-20874 GCA_964412415.1 uncultured Isosphaeraceae bacterium
GACCGCCACCCGTCCACGCGTATCCGATGCGGCCCAACGGGCGACTTCCACATCCGCCCGCGCTAGGATGCGTAGTCAACCTCGCCGCCGTAGCTCAACTGGTAGAGCACATGATTTGTAATCTTGAGGTTGCCGGTTCAAGTCCGGTCGGCGGCTCTGCTTCTGGGACATGAGTGTTCCTGGCGCCTGCCTTCTCCCAGATGCGGATCAGCACAAAGCTCAAGATCGTGACGATCGCCGTCGCTGCCGCATCCACCGCAGCGATGTGCGCGGCGGGCTACCTCATCGCGAGCGGCGCGCTCATGAAGGCGCTCGAGGGACGGGTGATCGCCTTGGCGCAGACGGTGGCGGCGAGCGTGGAGCCGGAGGACTTCGTCGCGGTCGCGAACTCGCGCGACGCCAACTCGCCCGACTACGTCCGCCTTGTCGAGGCGATGCGGCGCGTGCAGGCCGCGAACGCGATCGTGGAGTACCCGGTCACTAGCCCGACATTGTGTGCGCCATACAGTTCGCAAAGGTCTCTGTATTTCTGATTCGACAATGCCTTTATTGGGGTCGTATAAAACGCCCGCAGTTTCTCAGACCGAGCCCGTGCA
>CAYPOZ010000019.1:0-6726 GCA_964412415.1 uncultured Isosphaeraceae bacterium
GTCGAGGTCAAACTGCGTCTCCTGCAGGTAGCCCACCATCAGGATGACGGGCGCCCCCGCGTATGCCTTGGGGATGTCCACCGACTCGCCCGAGAGTGCCTTCCCTTGCACGCTCGGGAACGCGTCGCCGACGGGGTCGCGGTTGGCGACCTTCGACGGTCCGCATCCGAGCATCGAGAGCAGCGCGCCGATCATCGAGACTGCGACGGTACGCGCAATCACGGCGTGCGCATTGGCGTTGCGCGCAATCACGGTGCGCCCACCGGTTCCGTGGCGGGCGCGGCCGCGAACGTGAAGCTCTTGCCTTCGTACCCGACCGTCACGGTCTGCCCTTCGCGGATCTCGCCCGCGAGGATTCGGTTGGCCAGCGGATTCTCCAGGCGCTGCTGGATCACCCTCTTGAGCGGACGCGCGCCGAACTGCGGGTCGTAGCCCTCGGCCGCAAGTGCGGACACTGCAGCGGGGGTCAGCTCGAGGTTGATGCGGCGCTCCGCGAGGCGGTCACGCAGGTGCCGTGACTGGATCGCCACGATGCCCGCGATCTGCTGGCGCCCGAGCTGGCGGAAGATGACAGTCTCGTCGATGCGGTTGATGAGCTCGGGCCGCAGGTGCTTCTTGAGCAGCCCACGAACGTGCGCCTCGATCATCGCATCGGGCTCGCCGCGCGCGGTCATGTCCAG
This sequence comes from uncultured Isosphaeraceae bacterium, assembly GCA_964412415.1. Taxonomy (GTDB): domain Bacteria; phylum Planctomycetota; class Phycisphaerae; order Phycisphaerales; family SM1A02; genus ZLKRG44. Next base: position 681 of record CAYPOZ010000019.1, read on the forward strand.
GATCGCCTGCGACCCCATGTTGCTCGTCATCACCACAATCGTGTTCGCGAAGTTCACGGTGCGTCCCTGGCCATCCGTGAGGCGCCCGTCATCGAGCACCTGCAGCAGCACGTTGCTGACGTCGGGGTGCGCCTTCTCGAACTCGTCGAAGAGCACGACGCAGTACGGGCGGCGGCGCACGGCCTCGGTGAGGCGGCCGCCCTCCTCGTAGCCCACGTAGCCAGGGGGCGCGCCGATAAGCCGCGCCACGGAGTGCTGCTCCATGAACTCGCTCATGTCGATTCGCACCATCGCCCCCTCGGTGTCGAAGAGCAGCTCGGCGAGCGCCTTGCAGAGCTCGGTCTTGCCGACGCCGGTCGGGCCCAGGAACAGGAAGGAGCCGATCGGGCGTCCCGCCTCGCCAAGACCCGCGCGGTTGCGGCGCACGGCCTCGGCCACTGCGCGCACAGCCTCATCCTGGCCGACGACGCGGCGCCTCAGGTCATCCTCGATGTGAAGCAGCCTCTCGCGCTCGCTCTCCACGAGCTTCGATACCGGAATGCCGGTCCACTTGGCGATCACTTCCGCGATCGCCTCAGGGTCGACTTCCTCCTTCACGAGCGCGCTTCCGGTGGAGAGCCGCCTCTTGAGCGCAGCCTCCGCCTCCGCGAGCTTGCGGTCGAGCTCGCGCATCTCCCCGTACTGGATGCGCGCGGCCTTCTCGAGGTCGCCGCGACGCTGCGCCTGCTCGAGCTCGGTCTGCTTGGTGTCCTTCTCGCGCTTGATCGACTTGATCTGGTCGAGCTCGGCCTTCTCCGTCTTCCACTGCGCGTCGAGCGTGCGGAACCGCTCCTGTTCGCCTGCGAGCTCCCTCTCGAGGTCAGCGAGGCGGCGCGCGCTCTCCTGGTCCTTCTCGATCTTGAGGGCCTCGCGCTCGATCTCGAGCTGCATGATGTGGCGGCGGATCTCGTCGAGCTCCGCGGGCATCGAGTCGTTCTCGATGCGCAGCCGGCTCGCGGCCTCGTCGAGCAGGTCGATCGCCTTGTCGGGAAGGAAGCGGTCCGCGATGTAGCGTTGGCTGAGGCTCGCGGCGGTGACGAGCGCGCCGTCCTGGATGCGCACGCCGTGGTGCGCCTCGTAGCGCGCCTTCAGCCCGCGCAGGATCGCGATCGTGTCCTCGACGCTCGGCTCCCCGACGTACACCGGCTGGAACCGCCGCTCGAACGCGGCGTCCTTCTCGACGTGCTTGCGGTACTCGTCGAGCGTCGTCGCCCCGATGCAGCGCAGCTCGCCGCGCGCGAGCGCGGGCTTGAGCAGCTGGCCCGCGCCGACGGCCCCCTCGGCCTGGCCTGCACCCACGATCGTGTGGAGCTCGTCGATGAACAGGATGATGCGGCCCTCGCTCGACGCGACCTCTCGGAGCACCGCCTTGAGGCGCTCCTCGAACTCGCCGCGGTACTTCGCGCCCGCAAGCAGCTGGCCCACGTCAAGCGCCACGATGCGCGCGTCGCGCATGAGCTCGGGACAGTCGCCGTTGACGATGCGCTGCGCGAGGCCCTCGGCGATCGCCGTCTTGCCGACGCCCGGCTCGCCGATCAGCACCGGGTTGTTCTTGGTGCGCCGCGAGAGGACCTGCATGCAGCGCCGCACCTCGTCGTCGCGTCCGATGACCGGATCGAGCTTGCCGCTGGCGGCGCGTTCGGTCAGGTCAATGCCGTACTTCTTGAGCGCCTCGAAGGTGCTCTCGGCCCCAGGGTCCTGGATGCTCGAGACGCCGCTTGACTTGCGGATCTCCGTGACCGCGCGCTCGAGCGTTGATGCGTCCGCACCCACGAGAGAAAGCACGTCCTTCGCGCCGCCTCGCGTCTCTGCGCACGCCATGAGCAGGTGCTCGCACGACGCGTAGGCATCCTTCATCTTCTGTGCCGCGCGCTCGGCGGCGCCGAGCGCCTCCACAAGCTCGCGTCCTGTGTTCGGGGTGGTGCCCTGCGCGCGCGGCATGCGGGCAAGCGCGGCATCCGTGGCCTGCTTCACGCGTGCCGCATCGAGCCCGGCCTTGGCCAGGATCGCGCCCGCAGGACCCTTCGGGTCAGCGAGCAGCGCAGAGAGCAGGTGCAGGGTGCCAATCTCGGAATGCTGCTCGCGCACGGCGTGCGACTGGGCATCGGAGAGGGCTGTCTGTGCGAGGGTGGTGAATCGGTCGAGGCGCATGGGTGAGGGAAGTGCAAACTCCGTGCCAGACGCTACAGCGACCGGTATGGGAATCCGGGCGGAATCACCTCCGGGCGGTTGTTCAGCCATCCCACGAGGAACCGGAACGCATCCACCAACCTTGGCCCCGGCCTATTGAACATTTGATTGCCATCCACCAATACCACCCTCGGCTGGGGGCTCCCGGACCCATCCAGAAGGGCAGGCAGAAGGGGCCACCAACGCTGCGACTGCAAACGCGGCAGTTCCGCATCGATCTGCTGAATGCCCCAGCCGCAGGGGCAGATCACGACACGCTCCGGCGCAGCCTCAAGAATCTCTTCCGGCGCGGCGACGCGGCTCTTCTGTCCGGGCGCGTTCAGCGAATGGCGGCCTCCTGCCGCGGCGATGAGCTCAGGCGTCCAGTGCCCGCCCACGAAGCACGGCTCCATCCACTCGAGGAACAGGACCTCCGGCGCATCCACATAGGGCGCGACAAAGTCAACGGCCTCCCAGTACCGGCCGCGGAGCTCGACCATCGCACGGTCCGCCTCGGCGGCGAGCCCCACCGCCTCGCCCACCCTGAGGCAGTCGTCGAAGACCTGCCAGATGGTGTGCGGGTCAAGGCTCAGGATCTTCGGTGGACGTGGCATCGCCGACGCCACTCCTCGCACCGTATCGAGATCGATCGAGCACACGTCGCAGAGGTCTTGCGTCAGGATGACGTCGGGCGCGAGCGACCGCAGCAGGTCCGCATCGAGCGTGTAGAGGCTCTTGCCCTCATTGAGCGACTCCCGCACCTGCGCGTCGATCGCCGCGCTCGCACCGGCACCGCTCGCATGCGTGCGTGCGCCCGTGAGTGCGGGCAGGTGAGCGATGTCGGCGGGGAAGTCGCACTCGTGGCTGCGGCCCACCAGCAGGTGCGCGCCGCCAATCTGGCACAGGATTTCGGTCGCAGATGGAAGCAGGCTGACGACTCGCATCGGATCCGAGGGTACGTTGGTGCCGTGCGGATCCTCCATGCCCTGGCCCCAGCCGTCTGCGCGCTTGCCGCGGCGGCCCATGCGAATGCGGATGTGGTCTACGCCACGCAGGGGCCGTTCGGGGGGTTCTTCGGCCTCTGGGGCCCGGTGGTGTCCGCGCAGCAGAGCGTGGGCGCACGCTTCAACCCATCCGCCAACTACACGCTGACGCACCTTCGGATCTGGTTCATGAACGACAGCGACGCGCCCGGCGAGCCGCTGCGCATCACGCTTCGCAGCGACGCGGCCGCGGCCGGGGCGCCGAGCATCCCGTCAGATCAGGTCATCGCCGACTGGAACATCACGTGCGCGGCATCTGGGTGGAATCCGGTACAGCACACGGTGGTGCCCAATGCGCCGGTCGCGCTGCGCGCCGGCGTGCGCTACTGGGTGGTGGCGCAGAGCCCCGCACCAGGAGGCGCGAGCCCGGTGTGGTGCTTCGCGTCTGTCGGCAACGCTTTCAGTGCGGTGACCACAGGTGATGGCATCACGTGGCAGGCGGGCGGCAGTGGCGCAGCGCCAACGCTCACCGTCGAAGGGACGCCCGGTCTGCCCGCACCGTCACCAGACATCAACGGCGACGGCACTGTCGATGGCCTTGACCTCACGGCGCTGCTCGCCGCGTGGGGCACGTCGTCAGCCGCATGCGACCTCAACGCCGATGGCACCGTGAATGGCACTGACCTCACCGCGCTGCTTGCCGCGTGGAATTGAGCGCGCGAGGCTGAGCCCGCAGAACGCGCTGCTCATGAAGGCAGCGGAGCGCAATGCCCGAACCGATCGCCGCACGGCATTGCCGCGGCCCCCGCATGCTGAAGAAGTGGAAACTGGGGATCCTAGATTCGAACTAGGACAAACTGAGTCAGAGTCAGTTGTGCTACCGTTACACCAATCCCCAATGAGACGCAGGAATTGTACCCCGCTGCACGCTCTCGGGGAAGGGGACCGGGCCATGAGCATGCAAGCAGGAGCGCCGTACCGCGCAAGCATCGGGCGCCTTGCATCATGGTCCGCGCACGCGTTATCGAGGAGATCTGCAGCAGCGACGGCAGCGTTCCTCTGCTGCCTGCTGCCTCTGGGATGCGTGTCGAAGCCGCTCACGCTGCTCACGGTTGACGCGCACGGCACGCCCGTCGCGGACGCAGTCGTCTACCAGCATGGCGTTGGGTTCTTCAGCCCGGTTCCGCTGTGGCGACGAAAGCCACGCATGACCCAGGGTGATGGCACGCTGCCGATCGTGCTGGATTCGCGCACCTCGAGCCTCACCATCCTCAAGCCCTACTTCGAGCCAGTCCAGCTTGTCGTGGCGATGACGGGGCAGGTCATGCCAGCTTCGCCCCCGACGCCGGCAACTCCCGAGGTCCCGGTCATCGTCGACGCGCGCGACGGCGAGGTGACTGACTTCGCCGCGCTCCCTGACCACGCGACGATGCGTGTGGGCATGTCCGAGTGCGCGCGCCGCGAGGTGACGATCGCCGTGGTCGACGGGCACGGCATGCCTGTGGCGGATGTGGAGGTGCACCGCGTGTGCACGCTGTTCCTCCTGAGCCGCGGCAGCGAGGAGACGCTAGGCCTCCCGCCGATCGAGAGCGAGCGCACCGATGCCTCAGGCCGTTCGATGGTGGAGGTGCTCGGCGGGCTCGTCAACCATGTCTATGTGCGGGCTCCTGGCCGGGTCGCCCAGCGCATACCTGTTGATGCGTCGGCAAGGGGAAGCGCGGTTGTGCCGGTGACCCTTGCCGAGGCGCCCTCGCGCACGCTCCGCATCCGGGTGCTGCAGGGCCCGAAGAAGCCCGCCGTATCCGGCGCATCGGTGAGCCTCGGGCTCCAGCTCGATGGCATGCCCCCTGACCCCAATGGCTGGACTGTGGTCGCCGATGCGGAAGGGCTGACGCCCGAGGTGTCCGTGTCGCAGCAGAATCCGATCATCTTCACGGTGACCAAGGGGCAAAGGCAGGTGCGCCGGCAGACCGTGACCTGGGATGAGGTGGAGGGCGCCGCATCGCGCGGCGAGCTCACGCTCTTCATGGGCGGCAGCTGAGCGTCGCCACGGGTGACCTGCGGCAGGAGCGCCGCGCCCGGACGTGCGCGTCGATGCGCCCGCATCGCGTCGCAGGTCCATCCGCCGTACGCTTTGGGCATGGCTGACGGAGAGCATCTGTTCGATGAGTCGTTCCTCCCCCAAGGCGCCGAGCAGTCCGCTGTGGCATCCGCAAGGCCGGTGCGCCAGCGCGCCGATGCCCCTTCTCCGCATGGCTCCGACTCGTCGGCGGAAGGAGTCGGCATCCGCGTGCAGCCCACGTACCTGCCATCGCACAGCGATCCCTCGCGTGGCCGCTACATCTTCGCGTACCACGTGACGATCACCAATGGCGGGACCGAGCGCGCGAAGCTGCGCAGCCGTGCGTGGACGATCGTCGATGCGGACGGCACGAGCCACGATGTGCGTGGCGAGGGCGTTGTGGGCCGCCAGCCCGACCTCGCCGCACAGGAGCGCTTCGAGTACTCGTCCTTCTGCCCGCTGCCCACGCCGTGGGGCACGATGGAGGGCGCGTACACGTTCGAGCGCGCCGACGGCTCGCGCTTTGAGGTCCCCGTCCGCCGCTTCTACCTCGTGGGTCCGCGCGACAGCGAGTGATCCGGTGCCGAGGCCTGCGCCCGCCAACGCACTGCAGGCACTCGCGCCTGCGCCGCCGGCGCGCACGTGGATAGCGCTTTCGGCACTCGCCATCCTCACGTCGCTCGGCGTGGCCTGGAGCCTCTCCGGCAGAGTGCCGATCGTCGCACGCGGCGAAGGCGTGATGGTGCGTGGCGACGTTCCCGTTCGCGTGACGTCCCCTTCGAGAGGCCGGATA
>CAYPOZ010000019.1:6736-20678 GCA_964412415.1 uncultured Isosphaeraceae bacterium
CCAGATACTGAAGGTGCACCGTGCTGTCGGCGACAGCGTCTCCGCCGGCGAGCTGGTCGCCGAGATCGATGCGCCCGAGCTGCGGCTGCAGCTCACCGAGGCGCAAGGGCTCCTTACGGCGCTTCAGCAGTCGGACAGGAACCTGCGCGCCGAGGAGCAGCAGGCCATCGCGTCGGTCACTGCTGCAGTGGCAAGGTCGGATGGCGTGGCGCCCATGCCGGACTCGCAGGCGCTCGACAGGCTCGATGAGCTGCTGGCTGCGCGTGCCGCGCGCGCCGCGGAGATCGAGCGGGTGTCGGCAACGGTGCGGCGGCTGGCCCAGGAGCAGGACGAGCGTTCGCAGGTTCGTGCGCCGGTCGCGGGCACGGTGGTTGCCATCGGTGCGGGCGAGGGCTCGGCAGTGGAGCGTGGCACGCCTGTCGTGGGTATCGCACCGGCACCTGACGACGGGCGCGTGCGGTGCATGGCCACGATGCGTGACACCGAACCTGGACGCATCGCCCAAGGCATGCGTGTGAGGGTGAGCCCGCGAGGCACCCGCCCCGAGATCCACGGATTCGCGCGCGGCGTGGTGGAGCGGGTGGCGGGCGCAGGCGACGCGGATGCGCCCGAGACAGTCATCGTCCTCATTGACGCCGATGCCGCGACACCATCGGGATTGGCGTGGGTGGGCGGCAGCGGGCTCCCGGACCGGATGCCGCCGGTGTCGCGCGCGGAGATCATCGTCACAGTCGATGAGGTGGCGCCGATCACGTTGGCGATGCCATGGCTGGCGCGTCAGTGAGTCAGTCAGCGCCACGAGCGGTCGCGCTGGACGCGCCCTCCCGGCCGGCGAGGCGCAGCCGCGTGCCTGCCGTGATGCAGCTTGTGGCGGCCGAGTGCGGCGCGGCCAGCCTCGCAAGCATCCTTGCGCACCACGGCTCGCACCGTCCGCTGGCGCAGGTCCGCGAGACGGTGGGCGTCGACCGTGACGGCGCGAACGCGTTGCGCCTGGTGAAGGCCGAACAGTGGTACGGCCTCAAGGCGGAGGGGCTTGAGGTAGAGGTCAGTGCGCTTCCCCAGGTCGCGCTGCCCGCGATCATCCACTGGGGCGCAGATCACTTCGTTGTGCTCGAGGGATGGGACGGACACGGATGGCGAATCATGGATCCTGCGGTAGGCCACCGCCGCGTGCCGCACGCAGAGTTCCTCGAGCACTTCTCCGGAGTGGTGATCTCGCTGCGCCCCGGCGAGGCGTTCAGCAGGAACGCGCCGCCATCGCACGTCTCGGAGCTGATGCATGCGTGGCTCGCCGGCTCGTGGCCGCTCGTCATGGTGATGGCGATCGGCGGGGCGCTCCTGACGGTGCCTTCGGTGGCTGTGCCTGGGCTGATGGCCACGTTCGTCGATGCCGTGCTGGCGGGCGGCGACAGCTCGTGGCTTGTGGCCATGACCGCGATCGCGGCCGCATTGCTCGCGCTGCAGGGCGGGCTTGTGTGGGTCACGGGACGCGCTGGCGTCGCGCTGCAGGAGCGCATCAGCGCCGGCCGCACCGAGGCGCTGGTGCGCCATGCATTCCGGCTTCCGCTTGGCTTCTTCAGCCAGCGTTTCGATGGCGATGTGGCCGACCGCATCGCCGCGGTCGATGGAGTCGCCGATCTCCTTGCGGAGCGTCTTGTGCCCGCAGCAGTGCAGATGATCACGCTCATGGCGCTGCTTGCCGCCACTGCTGTGATCAGTCCCGTGTTCGCGGCGGTCGCGATCGTCGGCGCACTTGTCACCCTGTCGAGCCTTGGGCTCGTGGCGCGCGCCCGCGAGGACCGCGCGCACGTGCTGCAGCTTCAGCAGGGCCTCCAGCAGGGTGCGCTCGTGAGCGGGCTCCAGTCGATGGCGACGCTGAAGGCTGGAGGCCGGGAGGCGGACTTCGTCGCGCGCATGTTGGGCCTCTCGTCGCGCGTGAGCGCGTCGCGGCAGCAGGCGGGCATGCTGGCGAGCCTTGCGGATGCCGTCCCGGAGTGGCTCCAGTCCACGGTGGTGTTCACGCTCACGCTCACCTACGGCGGATGGTGCGTGATGCAGGGCACGATGAGCCTTGGCGAGCTGCTGGCCGCGCAAGCGCTGCTCATCGCGATCATGGGGCCCGTCGGTGAGCTCGCGGACCTCCTGAGGCAGATGCAGGTGGTGCGGGCGGATCTCGCGCGCATCGACGATGTGGCGAACCACCCTGAGGATCCGGCCGCGGGCGGGAGCGTGGCCAGCGCAACCATGGCGAGCGCAAGTGCATCGGCGCCGTCCGTCTCAGGCGCGGATGCCATGCGCGACCGCATCGCCGGTCCGCTCGAGCTGCACGGCATCTCGGTCGGCTACGGCCGAAGCCACGCGCCGCTCCTTGTTGGCGTGGACTGCATCGTGCGCCCTGGCGAGCGTGTGGCGATTGTCGGTGCGACCGGTTCCGGCAAGTCAACCGTCCTGCGGGTCGCGGCGGGCCTGATCGACCCGTGGAGCGGGACGGCCACGATCGGCGGTGCGGATGTCCGGTCGATGGATCCTGCGGTGCGCACGCGCAGCGTGGCCATCGTGTCGCAGCGCGTGTCGATCTTCGCCGCGACGCTGCGCGAGAACCTCTCGCTGTGGGATGGCACGGTGGGCGAGGGCGAGATGCTGGAGGCGCTCACCGATGCGCAGCTTGCGCACCTGTGCCATGAGTGCGGCGGCCTAGACCGCCAGCTGCTCGCGGGCGGCTCCAATCTCTCGGGCGGCGAGGCGCAGCGCGTCGAGATCGCGCGTGCGCTGTGCCGCAGTCCCCGGATCCTGCTGATGGACGAGGCCACAAGCGCGCTCGACCCGGTGACCGAGCGCACCATCATGGAGGCGCTGGCCCGTCGGGGCATCGCGTGCCTGATGGTGGCGCACCGGCCATCGGCACTGCGCCACAGCGACCGTGTGCTGCTGCTCGATGGCGGCAGGGTCGCGGCGCAGGGCACGCACGAGGACCTCGCCGTGCAGTCTGCGGCGTACCGGGCCCTTGTGGGAGGCCAGCAGTGAGCCGCGGTGCGCCGAGCGCTTCGGCACACGCGCCTGCGCCAGGGGCACCGATCGATCAGGTGCAGTGGCGTGCACTGCACGAGCGCATGTCGCATGTCGCGCACGCATCGGGCTGCGACATCCACCGCATGCCGCGGCTAGGCGACATCGACCTCACGCGCCCGCCAGATGAGGCATGGGCACATGCCGCTGGGATCGCGATGCGCACCGTGAGGCTCGATCCCGGTTGGTGGCGAGCTGACGCAGGGCCCATGCTCGCGTTTGCGCGCGACAGCCATGCGCCGGTGGCGCTGATGCCTTGCCGCGGCGGGTACATGATGCATGGGCCGGATGGTGCGGTGCGCGTCGACGGGCGCAACGCGGGCACGCTCGGGCGGATGGCGCGGCAGCTCTACCCGACTCTGACCGACGCACCCGCGCGCGTGAGGGACCTTGTGAGCCTCGCGCTCCGCGGATCGCGCCGCGAGCTTGCAGCCGCCACCGCGCTCTCGGCGGCTGCTGCGCTCCTCAACACGCTCATCCCTGTCTCGGTTGCCGTGCTGGTGGCGCACATCATCCCGAATGGCGACCTCGCGTCGCTCGCCGTGCTCGGCGCCGCGCTCCTGGCGGTCACAGCATCGAGCGCATGCTGCGAGTTCGTGAGCGCAACCATGCTCGCACGCGTCGAGTCGCGCGGCGCGCTGCGCCTGCTGGGCGCTGTGCTGCACCGGTGCGCGCGGCTCCCGATGGGATTCTTCAGGGACCAGGGGTCTGGCGCACTTGCGCACCGGGTGCTCGCGCTCGACGAGCTTCAGTCCACGATGACCGGCGCTGCCATCGCAGGCCTGGTCGCGGGCGCATTCTCCATCGCCTACCTCATCGCCATGATGTGGGTCGATCCGGCTGCGGCCGCACTCGGCGCAACCCTCATCGCGCTCGCGTTCGCGGCAAGCCTCTGCATTGCGTCGATCCGTGCCCGGTGGGGCGCGACGGAGCTCATGGCGGAGGGCCTTGCGTCATCCGAGATGCTTCAGGCGCTCGCGGGCATCGAGACGATCAGGTCGGCCGCGGCGACGGACCGGGTGATCGACCGGTGGCTCGGGCCGCACCGGCAGGCGCGCGCGGCGGCGGTTCGCGCAGGCGCATGGCGCGTGCGGTTCGATGTCGTGGCCGCGGCGTGGCCGATCATGGGCACCGTGCTCTTCTGGTGGGTGTTTGCGCACGGCGAATCGTCGTCGGCGTATCTCGCGTTCGTGGCCGCGTTCGCGGGGGCGCTGTCTGGAGCGCTTGAGTTCGGCGCCCGGCTCGGGGAGCTCGCGCTCGTGCGACCCGCACTCGACCGAATGGCGCCGATCCTCGCCGCAGTGCCGGAGCGATCGTCCGGCGGCATCGTGCCTCGGCAGCTGCGTGGCCAGATCGGGGTGGAGGGCATCACGGTCCGCCATCCTGGCGCGGCACGCGACGCACTGCACGATGTGTCGATCCGCGCGGAACCCGGGGAGTTCGTGGCGATCGTCGGCCCATCCGGGAGCGGCAAGTCCTCGCTCGTTGCGGCGCTGCTCGGCATGGTCGAGCCCATCTGCGGACGCGTCGCCATCGATGGGCATCCGGTGGGCGAGCTCGACATGAGCGCAGTGCGTCGCCAGTTCGGCACCGTGATCCAGCATGCGAGGCTCATGCCCGGCTCGATACTCGACAACATCACCGGAAGCACGATGTGCACGGACGCGGATGCGGAGCGGGCTGCCGCCGACGCGGGGCTCGCCGCGGACCTCGCGCGCCTGCCGCTGGGACTTCGCACCTTCGTGAGCGAGCGCACGCTCTCAGGCGGGCAGGTGCAGAAGGTGATGCTCGCGCGTGCGCTGATCACGGCGCCGCGCGTGCTGGTGCTCGACGAGGCGACAAGCGCCCTTGACGAGCGTGTGCAGGCCGACGTGATGCGGCGCGTGGCGGCCACGGGCGCGACGCGGATCGTGGTGGCCCACCGCCTCTCCACGGTGCGCGATGCGGACCGCATCTACGTGCTCGATGCCGGACGCGTCGTGCAGCAGGGCACGTTCGAGGAGCTGCGTGTGCAGGGGGGTGCCTTCGGGCAGCTCCTCGCCGCATCGCTCGCGTAGTGCGCGCTGCCGAGGTGCCCGACCTCAAGGGTGCAGTTCACCTGAGCAGGATCCGTGCTGGTGGCGCGCGCCGCGCAAAAGTGAGAACCGTTCCCGAACCGATCGGGAACGGTCGCTCAGGCGTCCGGTCCACAGGAGCATCGGGACCGGAACGTTGACTGTCACGAGGCGATCAGCGCCTGCCGCGGCGGGTCGGGATCCTTCCGCGACGGGCTGCGCTGGCGTTTCGGCGAACGCGGCCGACACCTGCACCGGACACCGCCTCGAGCTCGGCGTCACTCATGCGCCGGATGCCCTTCGTGGATCCGCTGGTGGGATTGGCGTGCGTGGACGAATCGGACTGGCTGTGCTTGCTGGGATGCATGTTGACTCCTTGGTTGAACGTACGATTCACCTTCGGCCGTGCAAGGAGGCACCGTGAGCCAACCCGCCAATTTCCGAGCAAGATTCCTGGCCCCTTCGGCGAGCCCCGACGGGGCTGTTGCCGAGGGCGCGCATGCGCCACGGGCGCTCGATGTGGCGGTGGTCGGTGCCACAGGCGCTGTGGGCGCCGAGTTCCTCGCGCTGCTTTCGCAACGCGCGACTCCTGTCCGTCGCCTGCGGCTGCTGGCGAGCCCACGATCCGCGGGGCGCCGCATCGATGTGCCCGGCATCGGCACGTGCACTGTCGAGGCGCTCACGGACCATTCGCTTGCAGGCGCAGATGTGGTGTTCCTGTGCGCGGGATCGGAGATCTCGCGCACCTGCGCGCCTGCGGCGATTCGGGCGGGCGCCTGGGTCATCGACAACTCGAGCGCGTTCCGCGCCGACCCCGATGCGCTGCTCGTGCTCCCCGAGGTCAACGGCGACTCGCTCGATGCCGCAGTGTCCGGCGCGCGCGGACCCCGCATCGTGGCCGTGCCCAACTGCTCCACGATCATTGCGCTCCTCGCGGTATCGCCGCTTCGTGCGCTTGCCCGCGTCAGCAGGATGGTCGTTAGCACATACCAGGCCGTGAGCGGCGCAGGTGCCGCAGCGATGGCCGAGCTGGAGCAGCAGGCGCGCGACTGGGCGTCGGGCCAGCCGCTCAGGAGCCCAATCTTCGGCCGTCCCGCGCTCTTCAACGTCTTCAGCCACAACAGCGCAGTGGCAAGCGACGGCATCAATGCCGAGGAGCGCAAGCTGCTGGTGGAGACGCAGCGGCTGTGGTCGGATCCGGCAGTCCGGATCGCAGCGACCTGCATTCGGGTTCCGGTGCTGCGCGCGCACAGCGAGTCGATCGCGGTGGAGTTCGACTCGCCAGTTGCGGCGACGCACGAGGCCACCGAGTCGCGTGTGCGCGACGCGCTTGCAGGCGCGCCCGGCATCGAGATCGTCGACGACCCGGGCGCGAACAGCTTTCCGGAGCCACGCCATGCGGCAGGCAGGGATCCTGTGCTTGTGGGACGCATCCGCGCGGACAGGAGCCTCGAGCCTGGCACCGGCGTGCTGCTGTTCGTCGCCGGCGACCAGCTTCGCGTGGGCGCCGCACTGACAGGGATCAGGATCGCGGAGCGGCTTGCGCAGGCAGGCGCGTTCAGGCGCGTGCGCGGCTGAGCGGGCGCGGCATCACTGCGGTCGGTTCATGGCGCCTTCGGCAGCGCGATCTCGCTAGGGCGAAAGCAGCGTGCGGAGCGCGGCGCCGGGGTCTGGCTGCCGGAGCAGGCTCTCGCCGACGAGCGCGATGCAGATGCCGTGCGCTCGCAACCGGTCGAGGTGCGCAGGCGTGGCGATGCCTGACATGCTCACGACGATCGACCGGTCCTCGATCAGGTCAGCCATGCGCATCGACTGCATCACGTTGACCGAGTCGGTGTCGAGGTCCCTGTTGTTGATGCCAAGCAGCGCGTACCCGGGATGGGGGAACCCGATGTGGTCCTTTACCCTGTAGTAGCTCTCCACGTCGTGGATCTCGAGGAGCGTCGTCATCCCCAGCTCAACCGCGAGGATCTGGAAGTCGATGATGTCGCACTCGCGCAGCGCCTCGGCCACCAGCAGGATCGCGTCAGCGCCCGCAGCCCGCGACTCCCACACCTGCCACAGGTCGACGACCAGGTCGCTTCGCATCACGGGGAGCGCCACAGCGGCGCGCACCGCATCGATCATCCCCAGGCTGCCGCCGAAGTCACGGGCGCCTGTCGCGCAGCAGATCGCGGCAGCGCCCGCGGCGTGATACTGTCGTGCGATGTCCGCGGCATCGAGGATTACGCTGTGGTAAACGTCAGCTCACCTAACACGCTTGGGCTGCGCCGCTTGATCTCCGCAATGATGCGCGTCTGCGTCGTGTCGCCGTGGTCCACCACAGCCTGGAAGAAGTTGCGCGGACGTGGCACGTCGGCGCATCGGCGCCGGAGCTCGTCGATGGGCGTCGACTCGGCGAGTTCCGCGACCTCGCGCCTCTTGGCGCGAACGAGATGTCCCAGCGCGTCATGCATCCTGTGGGGCCTTGCTCTAGTGTGCGTTATAGCCGCACCTGCACAAGCCCTTGCGGAGACGGCAGTCGCGGATACCCCACCCGCCCCCGGGGGCCCCCGAGGCTGGCTCGCCTACGTGTATGTGGCCATCGCTGCGGCTGCTGCGGTGGCGCTCGCTGCGGCGTACGCCCGCGGACGAAGGCCGCTCGCGCTCGGGTCCCAGCGTGTGAGCTGGCCGCTCGCGCCGGGGCCGTCGCTCTTCCTGATGCTGGTTCTCATGGCGGCAGGTGCCGCGGCGGCATCGGCAGCCGCACAGGCGCTTGGCACCGGATCGGCGGATGACCTGCGCGCGCGCGCAATCGCGTCGCTGGCGAACTACGGCGCGCAGCTGCTGCTGGTGGGCGCTGCGCGGGATGATCACCCATGGCGCTGCGGCGCCGGCGGGCGCTCCGCCCTCGATCGGCGCGTGGCGCGCCGCGGCGGTGGGTGCGCTGGCGATGGCGATCGGATGGCCAGTCGTGCAGGCCACGGGAGTGGTCGCGTCGACGGTCCAGCAGTCGCTCAGCGGAGTCGCTGCGCCCGACACCGCGCACCGCACGCTCGAGGCGATGGGCCAGTCAGCCGATGCCGCGTGGGTCGCGGCGACTGCGCTCGTGGCTGTGGTGCTCGCGCCACTCGTCGAGGAGATCCTCTACCGGGGCGCGCTTCAGCAGGCGCTTCATGGGCTCGGCATGCCGCGCATCGCGTCGATCGCGTGCGCATCGGCGCTCTTCGCCGTGGCGCACTGGGGCAGCCTCGTGGGCGGAAGCGAGGCTGGCGCACTCGCGATGCTGCTCGTCCTTGGCCTCATCTTCGGCTGGGCCTACGAGCGTACGGGGTCGATGTGGGCGCCATTCACGGCGCACGCGCTCTTCAACGCCGCGAACCTCGCGATCTTCCTCGCGCAGCGGTGAGCGCGCTCACCCAACGGCGAGCGTGCGCGGGAAGAAGTCGAGCTTGCACGCAGCCTTGGCCTGTGCGAGCGTCTCCTCCGCGAGCCGGTTCGCGCGCGCGCATCCGTCGCGCAGGATGTCCACGAGCATGTCCTCGCGGTCCTCGTACGCGGCGCGCCGCTCGCGCATGGGCGCCAGCAGCGCGTTGATCGCCTCGGCGACCTCCTGCTTGATGTGCCCGTCGCCGATGCTGTCGCCGCGCGCGTAGCGGTCCTTCAGCTCGGCGACGCGCACGCGGTCGGGGATGAAGATGTCCACGTACTGGAAGAGGGCGTTGGTGACATCGCCTGGCGCAGTGGGGCTCTGGCGGCCGGTGAAGATCTTTGCGACCTTCTTCTGCACGTCCTTGGGCGAGTCGCTGATGAAGATTGCGTTGCCGAGGCTCTTGCTCATCTTGTTGGTGCCGTCGATCCCCACGAGCCGGCCGACCGCACCCACATCGGCGCGAGGGATCGGGAACACGCCGCCGAGCTTCACGTGATCCTCGTCCTCGGCCTGGTCGCTCACCGAGCAGTACACCTGGTTGAAGCGCCGGGCCACCTCGCGCGTGAGCTCGAGGTGCGGCACCTGGTCCTCGCCGACAGGCACGCCCTCCGGCCGGAACGCGAGGATGTCCGCCGTCTGGCCCACGGCATACAGAGGGAACCCGAACGAGTACGTCTCGCCGAGGCCCTTGAGCTCGAGCTCGGTCTTCAGCGTGGGGTTGCGCATCACCCGGTTGAAGGGCAGCAGCATCGCGAAGAGGAAGCACAGCTCCGCGATCGCAGGCACCTCGCTCTGCAGGAAGATCACCGACTTCGCGGGATCGATGCCCATCGCGAGGTAGTCGCGCACGATCTCGAGCGAGTCGCGCCTGATCTCGGCTGGCTTGTCGGCACGCGTGGTGAACGCATGCATGTTCGCGATGATGAAGTAGCAGTCGTGCGAGTCCTGCAGTTCCACGCGCCGCCGCACGCTGCCCACCCAGTGCCCGAGGTGCAGGCTGCCAGTCGGCGTGTCGCCCGTGAGGATGCGTGGCTTCGTGGCCGCCATGGAGGCGGTGAGGCTACCGAACCGCACGCCGTGCGCGGCCTGCGGAGGCACGGGCCGCGGGCGGCGGAGGCGCATCGGCCACCGGTGCGCCCCGGCGTACGCCCATCTCGCGGGGGTGGCAGTTGGCAATCACCTCGGCGAGGTGCCCGCGGGAGACGTGCGTGTAGATCTGCGTGGTGGTGATGCTCGAGTGCCCGAGCAGCTCCTGCACTACGCGCAGGTCCGCGCCGCCGACCACGAGATGAGTCGCGAACGAGTGGCGCAGCACGTGCGGGTGCACGTCAGAGAGCCCGGCCACCGCAGCCCACCGCTTCACGATCTGCCACACCGCCACGCGCGTCAGCGGACGGCCGTGGTTGGAGAGCAGCAGCCTGTACTCGTCCCGCCGGTCGATGTGGATCGCCAGCGACGGGCGGAGCTCCGAGAGATAGCGGCGGGTCCACTCGATCGCAGGCACGCCGATGGGCACCACGCGCTGCTTGCGGCCCTTGCCGGTCACCACCAGCGACCCAAGCGTCTCGTGGAAGTCGTTGACCTTGAGCGTGCACACCTCGCTCGCGCGGAGGCCGCCGCCGTACATCAGCTCCAGCATCGCGCGGTCGCGGAGCCACAGCGCGCTCGTCTCCGCGCTTGGTGCCTCCACCAGCGCCCGCATGCGCTCTGGCGTCAGCACGTCAGGCAGACGCTTCCACATCGTCGGGCGCTCGAGCAGCCGTGCCGGATTGGCCGGGGCGTGCCCCATCGAGTGCATCCACCTGAAGAAGACGCGCATCGACGCCAGCCGGCGTGCGACGGTGCGCGGGTCGAGCCCGCGCTCGCGCGAAAGCCATCTCATGTGCTCGGCAAGCTGCTCCATCGTGGCCTGGCCTGCGTCGCGGACGCCGGCCTCCGCAAGCCACACGCACAGCTCCGACAGGTCGCGCTCGTACGCCTCGATGGTCAGGGGCGCGAGCCCGCACTCGATCCGGCAGAAGGCGAGGAACGCCTTACGCCGACGGTCTGATTCTGAGGGGGCGTCCATCGGCGGTGGGCATCGTGACGGCAGGCTCGCTGCGGTCGCGCAGGAGGGACGCCATGGTGGCGAGCGGGCCGCGCGGAGGAGCGGCTCCCCGAGGCGACCCTTCACCGCCCACCGTCGCACGGAACCTCATCTCCATGTTGATGCGGTGGAAGGTCGCGCACCCGTGATGGCCGCCGCAGCAGACCCCGAACGCGTCCTCGACGCCAGAGAGCGTGAATCGCGCACTGCAGCGGGGATCGTTGAGGTCGATGTGCGGGCAGATAGGGTCGTTGCCCGGCTGGAAGGGTCCGGCGCCCGCGGTCGAGGATGAGGTGTCGGATGACGGGTCTGTCATGAGGCGCACCGCGGTCCCTGCGGGTTCAGCACTCTAGCGTGAGGATCGGCTTGCGCATTGCCCCGCCTGCACATTCCGGTGCCGCACTACTCCCACGGGCGGAGGCCGCCCGCGCCCGGCTCGCCCTTCGCGGGACCGTGCCCCGGGTGCACTTCAGCGCCGGATTCGCGCGGCGCGCGCGCCAGGCGCACCGCAAGCCGCATCGCCTCAACCATCGCGCCTGCATCAGCGCGGCCTTGGCCAGCGATGCCGAATGCAGTGCCGTGGTCTGGGCTCGTGCGCACGATGGGGAGCCCGAGCGTCGTGTTCACGGCACTGTCGAATGCGACCAGCTTCACCGGGATCAGTCCCTGGTCGTGGTACATCGCGACCACAAGGTCGAACCGGCCCGCAAGCGCGTCGCGGAAGATCGTGTCCCCAGGGAACGGGCCCTGCGCATCGATGCCAGATGCGCGCGCCATCGCGATCGCGGGCTCGATGAGGCGGGTCTCCTCATCGCCGAAGAGCCCCTGCTCCCCTGCATGGGGGTTGAGCCCGCACACCGCGATGCGCGGCTGCTCGATCCCAAGGTCCCTGCAGAGCCGGTGCCCGAGGTCGATGGGGTCGAAGACGCGCCCGATGGTGAGTACGTCGCGGATCGACATCAGCGGGAGGTGCGTGGTCGCGAGCGTCACGCGCAGCTTCGGCGCCACGAACGCCATGCAGCACCGCTTCGCGCGCGCGCGGAACGCGAAGAGCTCCGTGTGCCCGGGCCAGCGGTACCCGGCCATCGACCAGGACTCCTTCGAGATGGGCGCGGTCACGACCGCATCGACGCGGCGCGGGTCGCCTACCGGCCGCATTGCGTCGGCGATCGCCTCCTCGACGAATGCCTTGCTTGCGAATCCGCCCGCCTTGCATGGCTCGTGCCTCGCGTGCACCAGCGCGTCTGGCATGTCGAAATCCATCACCACGCAGTCATGGTCGAGGCTCTGGCCTGCGCGCGCAGAGCTGTGCGCCACGCGGAACCACTCGGGCGCCACGCCTGCCCGGTCGGCCTCCATGTGCAGGAGGCCATTCATCCCGTAGATGATCCACCGCGCCGATCCGCGAAGGTGCCTGTCGGAGAGCGCCTTGACGATCACCTCAGGGCCGATGCCCATCGGGTCGCCCATCGTGACGCCAATCACCGGGCGCGTATCGCCGCGGACAGCTGCACCAGCCGCGCTCGGGTCCTTCGGTGTCGGTGCGTCGCCCACGCACGCATCCTAGGTCGAGGGTGCGCGCGAGCAACGGACTGCGCGCGGCATCACTGGCGGATCAGGATCGTGCTGTTGGGCTCGGTGAGCAGCTCGTAGGTGATGTCGAGCCCGGGCGGCAGCATGCGCACGCAGCCCATCGACGCCTGCTGCCCGATCGATGCGGGATCGACCGTGCCGTGGATGCCGTATCCCTTGATGCCGCTGTTGGCCTGCTCGCCGCCTACGAGCCCGATCCAGCGCTCGCCGATTGGGTTCTTCGGGTCGTCGGGGAAGTAGTGCTCTCCGGTGCGCGGATTGCGCCATTCGGGGTTGATGAGCTTGCTGCGCGGGCGCACCATGAACATCCCTGTCGGCGTCGAGTCGAACTCGCCGAGTCCGACGTCGTACGCGCCGACCAGCACGCGGCTGGGGCCCTCGCCTGCATAGAGGTAGATGCGGTAGTCGCGCTTGGAGACCTCGGCATGGAACGCAGTCGTAGGCAGCTTCAGCGTGCGTCCGACGCGCACGTCGCGCTCGTTGCGCAGGCCGTTGATGCGCATGATCACGCGCCAGTCCGCCTGCACGTCATTGCGCTTGGCGATCTGCGACAGCGTGTCGCCCTTCTTCACCATGTAGCTGGTGCAGATGAGGTCGCCGGGGGTCAGCGTGGATGACCACAGCAGGGTGTCGTTGACGGCGTTCACGGCAGCGCACGCCTTCGAGAGGTCGTCGCCCGAAAGGATGCGCGACTCGATCAGGCGCGTGAGCTCTGCACGCGCGCGCAGCGGCTCGCGGGTCACGAGCGTGCACGCCTCGGCGAGCGAGATGCCGCCCTGCGCGCCGATGGATGCAGGGGTTGCGGATGCGGGACCAGTGGAGGCCGAGGCAGCGCCTGGCACGGTGGCCGGTGACGTTGCGGGCGCCTGTGCGGACTGGGCCGAGCCCTGCGGCGCACCAGGATTGGGTGCGGATGCTGCCGCAGGCTGCGCGGCTGCGCGCGGCGGCTCCACCGACGCAACGCGCGCGTCAGAGGCCGACGCTGCAGGACTGGCGGATGCCTGCGCGACAGTTGGCGCTGGAGTCGTGGAGGCCTGGGCAGGGGCAGGCAGCGGCGCAGCCGCCGAAGGTGCCGTAGCGCCGGGCACCGTCGCATCGAATGCGATCACAGGGATGGGTCCGGTGTCTGGTGTGCGGGCGCTCCACCACCATGCGGCGCCCGCGCCAGCGGTGCCGATCGCCAGCGTGCCCGCAAGGATCATGATGCCGCCACGGCGACGCCCCGGTCTGGAGTCGAATCGGATGCCGGTGCGCGGAAGCTGGCTCTGGAGAGTCATGTCTGTCGTGGCCTCATGAGTTGGAGGTGCGGGAAGCGGAAATGGCCTGTGACGGCGTGATGACGCAGTCGACAGTTCGGTCGTGTTCGCCGTGCGGCACCGCATCCACGAGCTGCTCGTCGAAGCAGATGCCGGCGGTGGCGGTGTGCGGGGAAAGCCTCGAGAGGAACCGGTCGTAGTAGCCGGCGCCGCGGCCGAGCCTGTGGCCTTCGCGGTCAAAGGCGACGCCAGGCACGACCACGAGGTCGAGCGACTCTGGGGCGACTTCGGGACCGGAGGCCGGAGTTCGCACGCCCATCGCGTCGGAGGGCATGGGGTCCGCATCGATCGAGTCGACGCCGATGGGAGTCAGCTGTCCTGTGGACGAGTCGGTGCGGGGAACGCTCACGCGCTTGCCCTGCCGGAGAGCGGCCATCGCCAGCGGCACCACATCGAGCTCGGAGCGGAGCGGCAT
>CAYPOZ010000020.1:0-1022 GCA_964412415.1 uncultured Isosphaeraceae bacterium
GCCGGCACCATGAACGCGATCATGGCGCAGGTGGCCGAGGAGCGGCCCGACCTGCTGCTCACCTTCTCCACGCCCACGCTGCAGGCGGCGATGCGCAGGATCCGCAGCGTGCCAGTGGTGTTCAACCTTGTCGCGAGCCCTGAGGCCGCAAAGGTGTGCACCACGCCGGAGGATCACCTTCCTGGGTTCACGGGCGTGTCGAGCGCCAGCGACTACTCCGCCCTTGCGCGCACGCTGCGCGAGGCGTTCCCCGCAGCCCGCACGGCCAGCGGCATCTTCTGCCCCTCCGAGGTCAACAGCGAATACAACCGGGCCGAGATGGGGAGCGCGCTCGCCGTTGTTGGGATCGACTATCGGCCGATGCCCGCCGACAGGCCAAGCGACGTGCCCGCTGCGCTCGACGCCGCGATCGCGCAGCGCCCTGATGCGCTCATTGCGCTCTCGGACAACCTCAGCTCGACGGCGATGCCGGCCGTGCTGAAGGCGGCCGCCGGCGCGCGCATGCCGCTTGTGGGGTTCGTGAGCGACCTCGCCGAGGGTGGCGCGATCTTCGTGCTCGCGCGCGACTTCCGGGAGCTCGGCGTGCAGGGCGGCGCGATGGCGGCCCGCGTGCTGCGCGGCGAGAGCCCGGACACGATGCCGATCGAGCTCCCGCGCACAACGAGGCTCGTCGTGAACGCGAACGCTGCGCGCACGCTCGGCATCACGCTGCCCTCTTCGATGGTCGAGCGCGCTGACCGCGTGATTGGCACGGAGCGGGCGGGTGGCACAACACGCGTGGAGGGCCGCTGAGATGGAGTTCAGGTCCGACCGCCGCGCGGAGGGATGCTGGATCTTCCTGTCGGGACGCCTCGATGCGTCGAGCGCGGATGCGTTCATCGAGCATGTGGAGTCGGAGATCCGCGTGGGCGCGGAGCTCGTCTCGCTCGACATGACGGAGGTGGGATTCGTGTCGAGCGTCGGGCTCGGCGCCCTGCTGCGGCTCGCGTCGCGCGTGCGCAGCGGCGGCGGACGGCTTGCGC
>CAYPOZ010000020.1:1032-2963 GCA_964412415.1 uncultured Isosphaeraceae bacterium
GCTTGCGCTTGTGGCGGCGAGCGATGCGGTCACCGAGATGCTGCGGGTGACGCGGCTCGACCGTGTGCTCCCCGTCGGACTGCAGGCGGCGGATGCTCCCCGTGCCGCGCCTGCGCCCGGCCGCGCATCGGCCACCGACGGCTCGGCGGCAGATGCGCCTGCGCTGGCGACCGCCCCATTCGGGGACGGAAGCCTGTTCCGGGGCGAGGCGCGACTGCTCTCGCCCGAGCCCGCGACGCCGCTCGCTGCACTTGGACGTGCGTGCGGCCGCGGCACGGAGTCGATCCGGATGTCCGGGGACCTCGTCGCGATCGGCCACATGGCGCTCGCGCGCGACGAGGCCGATGCACGCAGCCGCTACGGCGAGGCGATCGTCGTCGGTGGCGTGGCCGTGGTCACCGCGGCATCGACAGGCAGGTCCGACTTCGTGTCCGTTCCCGTGGGAGAGGACCCCGAACGCACGGGCCGCGGCGCCGCGTCGCCGATGTCGGCATCCCCTGCCGCATGGGCACTCGACGGCATCGCGTGCCGGGGCGTGCCGAGGTGGGGAGTGTGGTTCGAGCCTGCAGATGGCGAGTTCCCCCTGCACGCGCTGATCGGGGCTGTGGCGGCGCTTGAGGATGGCCCGTGCGCATGGGACCGTGATGCGCGCAGCGCTTCGGGCGGGGAGCTCAAGTCGATGCTGCGATTCTCGGCCGAGCCGGCGCACGCGAATGACACCGTGGTGGCCGTCGCGTTTGTGGGCGCTGCACCGTCACGTTCCGGGGCGACCGCGGCGACGATCCCGGGCGGGCGCCCGCTCGACCCTGCGGACCCCGCATCTCGCGCCGTGCACGCGCATGCCATCGCGATGAGCTTCCGTCCTGTGGGGCGCAGCGCATCGGATGCCGCGCGCACCATCGGCTCGCTGCTTGCCGAGCAGCGACTGCGGAATGTCATGCACCTCGTGCAGCCTGCACGGAGCATGATGCGCCGCGGCGCGGCGTGGCGAATCTCGATCGAGACGGTGGAGGCCGCCAGATGAGCGTGCTTGTCGCATCGATCGCAATCGCTCTTGCGCTGGCGATACTCGCCTACGGCGTGTTCCTGAGCTTCAGGATCCTCAACTTCCCTGACATCACGGCAGACGGGAGCTTCCCGCTTGGCGCCGCTGTTGCGGCAATGCTCATCGATCACGGGAGCATCGCTGGCATGCCCGTGGGGCCGTGGACGGCGACCGCGATCGCGACGTGCGCCGGCGCGGCGGCCGGACTCTGTACGGGCGTTGTGCACGCGTACCTGCGCGTGAACGTGCTGCTGTCGGGCATCCTCACGATGACTGCGCTCTACTCGGTGAACCTCATGGTGATGGGGCGCAGCAACATCGGCCTCTACGGGAAGCCGACGATCTTCACGCCATGGGAGCGCGCCGTCGAGTCGCTGGCCGGCGGCAACATGGTCTCGATCCTGGGGCGGCCGGTGCCTGCGGGCGATGTCGCGGCGGCGCTCCTCGGCGCCACGCTAGCCACCGTGATCGGCACGGCGCTGTGGCTCTTCCTTCGCACGCAGGTCGGTGCCGCGATGCGCGCCACCGGCGACAACCCGCGCATGCTGCGCGCGCTCGGCACAAGCACGAGCTTCACGCTGATGGTCGGCATGGGATGCTCGAACGCGCTCATCGCGCTGAGCGGCGCGGTGTTCGGGCAGCTCCAGGGGTTCGCCGACGCGCAGATGGGCATCGGCATCATCGTGCTCGGGCTCGCGAGCGTGATCATCGGGCAGACGCTTGTCGGCGCAGGTGCAGGCATCGGGCTGCTGATCGTGGGCGCGGTGATGGGCACCGTGCTGTTCCGGCTCCTGGTGGCGATCGCGCTGCGCATGGGACTTGACCCGAACAACCTGAAGCTGATCACGGCCGTGGTTGTGCTCGCGGCGCTGGTGCTGCCGGGCCT
>CAYPOZ010000020.1:2980-20450 GCA_964412415.1 uncultured Isosphaeraceae bacterium
CACGTGGACGATCGTGATCGGCACCAACGGGTCGGGCAAGAGCACGATGCAGTCTGCGGTCTCCGGCACATTCGAGCTCGATGGCAGGTCCATCGCGGTCGACGGCACCGACATCACGAGCTGGCCCGAGCACCGGCGCGCGCACATCATCGGCCGCGTCTTCCAGGATCCCTATGCGGGAAGCGCACCGTCGCTCACGGTCGCCGAGAACCTTGCGCTCGCGGAGGGCCGCGGGTCGCGCCGCACGCTCGCTCCCCTGCTGCGGCGTTCGCGCCGCGCTGCCTGGCGGGAGATGCTCGCCGAGATCGGTCTCGGCCTCGAGCACCGGCTTGATGACCCGATCGGTCTCCTCTCAGGCGGCCAGCGCCAGTCGATCACGCTGCTGATGGCCACAGCGACCGCGCCGAAGGTGCTGCTGCTTGACGAGCACACGGCAGCGCTCGACCCCCGAAGCGCGGAGCAGGTGATCCAGCTCACGAGCCGGATCGTCGCACGCCACAGGGCTACGACCATCATGGTCACGCACTCGATGGCGCAGGCTGCCGCACTCGGTGACCGGCTGATCGCGATGCACCGCGGACGCGTCTATCTCGACGTGCGCGGCGCCGAGAAGTGGCGAATGAGGGTCGAGGACCTGCACGATGTCTTCGCGCAGATCCGCCAGGATGACCGGATGGACGAGGGGGCGCTCGCCCTTCTTGCCGCCGAGTACGCGTGAATCGGGGCGGAATCGCCTCGCAAGTGCCTGCCCTGAATCGGATTATGGATCCATGCGGGCACCGCGCGCGGACATATCCTTGTGTTCAGGATGAGTTCAGAATGCGTGAAGCGGTCACGGCGTGGGTTCACGATCGTGGAGATGCTCGTGGTGGTCGGCCTGATCGCGGTGCTGGTGGGCCTTGTGCTGCCCGGCATCTCGATGGCGCGCCGCGCGAGCGCGACCAGCAAGGACCTCTCGAACCTGCGCAGCCTCTCGCAGGCGCATGCCGCATACATGAACGTGTTCAAGGAGTGCTTTGCGGATGCCGCGCTCCCCGACGACCCCGCCGAGAACGACGGCATCGAGAACCCGCTCGAGGAGAGTTTCATCACGACGCTGCAGCCATATGCGGGAGATGCGCTGGATCTGCGAAGCCCGCTCGACCGGAGCGCAGCGTGGGCACCGATGGACATGACGGAAGTGCCTGCAGGTCTCGCGCTGCGACGCACGAGCTACGGCCTCAACAACTACCTCTCGCGTCGCTTTTCGCCGGTGCTCGACGAGACGCCGCCGAGCGGTGTCGCGCCATCGTCGCCGGCGGACCGGCTCTCGCGCGTGCCCGACCACTCGACGACGGTGTGCTTCGTGCTGATGGCTGACGACGGC
Source organism: uncultured Isosphaeraceae bacterium (assembly GCA_964412415.1). Lineage (GTDB taxonomy): Bacteria > Planctomycetota > Phycisphaerae > Phycisphaerales > SM1A02 > ZLKRG44. The sequence goes on from CAYPOZ010000020.1 coordinate 4,347, forward strand.
GCATTCGCGACCGCGGACCATCCGCACATCGAGCGGCTCGCGGGGGTAGCGGCAAACCCGGACCAGGTGGCGGCGCTGGCGGCGACGATGATGGCCATCTCCGCAACCGATGGGCGGCGCCCCTCGCCGGCATCCGAGTCGAACTACAGCTACGTGGACGGCCACACCGCCACCGTGCGCTTCGAGCGCCAGTACGAGTCTGCGGACAAGAACGCCTTCGACCCGCGCGCGCGGTAATGACTTGCCGCGACGTGGCATTGACCTGACGGACCCGCGTCCTACACTGGTGCGCCCGTGCGACGCTCCTGGACCATCCTTGCGACCCTCATCGCCGCGCTCGCGGTGTCGATGGGTTCCGCTGGACTGCGGGCCGTTCACGTGGCGACATCGCCAGAGCACGCATCGCACCACGAGGCTCTCGCGCACGCGGAGCGCGCAGCGGCGCCATGCGGGCACTCGCACACGCACTCGTGCGAGAGCGAGCCTGAAACTCCCGCCGATCACGGTCACTCGCACGATTCGCACGGTCACTCGCACGATTCGCACGGTCACGATGCCGACTGCGCGACATGCGAGCTCCTGACGACGCTGACGTCCGACACCGCGATGCCTGAGCTTGCGGCCGCCCCGACGGGTGCCGCCGGCGAAGTGACGGGCGTCGCATGCGCGTTGCCCACCACACGCACGCTCGCCTCGGTGCGTGCGCGGCCGCCGCCCGCAGCCTGACATTCCGCCGTCGCGTGATGCTGTTGCGTGGCAACTGATCCCTCGGGACAGGAGCGTGCAGGCATCCGCTGATCCCACTCTCGTGCCGGTCCACACTTGGGGACCTCCGATGCGGTCTTTGTCGACATCCTGCACTGCGCGCGCGATGCGCGATCCCTCAAGGATCGGCGCGCGCCCGGCCTTCACCATCGTCGAGATGCTGGTGGTGGTTGGCCTAATCGCGGTGCTCGTGGGGCTTGTGATGCCCGCAGTCTCGTCGGCGCGCCGTGCCGCGACGGTGTCGCAGGACCTGTCGAACCTCCGCAGCCTCTCCCAGGCGCACGCCGCATACATGAACGTCTTCAAGGACCGTTTCGTGGACGCTGCGCTGCCCCATGGCGGAATGGCCGACCCCGGTGCGGACACCTTCGTGGACACGCTGCAGCCGTACTTCGGCAGCGAGCTGGCGCTTCGCAGTCCGCTTGACCGCAGCACGCGGTGGCCTCCGCAGGACATGACTGCAGTGGCGCCGGGAAGCGTCTTCCGACGCACGAGCTACGGGATGAACAACTACCTCTCACGCAGGTACTCGCCTGAGGTGGCGCTCAATGGCGCCGGATCGGGTGCGGACGCGCTCTCGCGCGTGCCGGACCCCTCCAGCACGGTGTGCTTCCTCCTCATGGCCGAGGAGGGCGACTTCGCGACCGCAGACCATCCGCATGTGGAGGACTGGGCATCGCTCAGCCAGCCCGAGCAGGTGGCCGCAGTCGCGGCACGGCAGGTGGCGATCAATGCAGTCGATCGCCTGAAGCCATCGCCCGCATCCGAGTCGGACTGGAGCTTCGTGGATGGCCACGTCGCGACGGCCCGCTTCGAGACCCTGTACGAGAGCGTCGACCGCAACAAGTTCGACCCGCGGGCCCGGTAGCGCAGCGCGCACGCGCGCACGCAACGCCGCCCCGCAAGTCCAGCGCTCCATCAAGGGCGCTGCGCACAAGGAACCAAGACATGCACAACCTGCTTTCCCCCCTCTCCGCAGTGCGGGCACGCACGGCCATCGCTGCCGCGGCGGTATCCGCTGCGCTCTCGGGCGCAGCGCACGCGCAGCACGCTGGCGACATCGGGCTGGCGCTCGGCGCTGACGGCCAGATCCTCACGAACCTCATCGATGGATCCGCACTCGTGCCCGAGCGCGTGTTCACCGCGGCGTTCGGCGACACTGGCGTGCCGAACTTCACGCAGAACCCGGGATTCGATGCGGCGTCGGGCACGTTCCCGACGACTGCGCGCATCGGCTTCGACTTCCGCGCGCCGCTGCAGCGCTGGACCGGCGACAGCTTCGTGGCCACGCACCCGCAGGACCCGCTGCTCGGCGAGCGCCTGCGCGCGTCATTCATCTCGCTCGGCGCGACGACCGGCGCGGGGCCCGTGACCGGATTCTCGCTGGCCGTGCAGGGCGATGGGGGCTGGCACCGCCACATCTCATGGACGCTGCAGCCTGCGGCCGGAGCGAGCGCGCCTGCAAGCGGCGTGTACCTGATGGAGCTCTCGCTCTGGTGCACCGACAGCGCCGTGAGCGACAGCGAGCCGTTCTGGGTGGTCATGTCGGCGGGCGCAAGCGCTGTTGATGTCGCGCTTGCCGCCCAGTGGGTGCGAGATTCGATTGCGGGCTCTTGCCCTGCAGACCTCGACGGCAACGGCTCCGTCGACGGACTTGACCTTGCCGCGCTGCTCGCCAACTGGGGCGGCGCGGGCCAGGGCGACATCGGCGGCGACGGCACCGTCGATGGCGTGGACCTTGCCGCCGTCCTCGCCGCATGGGGCTCGTGCCCATGACGTGCGGGTTCCAGTTCCCCTTCCCTTCCGTGTGTTTCCCTTTTCACTTCCCTACACGCTCCATGAAAGGAGTCCCCATGACCCTTGTTTCACAAAGCCACACCCTCGCCGCACGGCTCGTTGCCTCCGGCGCAGCCCTCTCCGCCACGTTGCTCGTCGCGCCGGCCGCGCACGCCGAAGGTGGCCATCTCGACCCGTTCGTGTGGGCGCAGAATGGCCGCATCGAGATCGGCGCCTGGGATGATGACGAGAACAAGCTCCACGCACCCATGTGGCGCGTCTTTGGCGCTGACCTCGGAGAGGACCCTGACTTCCCGTTCTCGATCGACGAGCCGGGGATCCGTTCGAGCCTCAACGGACTCGCGTTCTCGCTCGACCTTGATGCGGGGCTCCAGGCGTGGAACGGCAGTGCGTTCGCATCGTCAACGTCGAGCATGTCGGTGGCGTACGGCGGATCGGCGATCGGCACTGCGGGCGGCGGCTCGCTCCCGTTCCTTGTGGGCGACGACTTCCACGCCCACCCGGATTTCACGCTCGCCGGACTTGCCGGCGCCGACCCGACGCCGGGCATCTACCTGATCAGCTTCAAGGTCTCGAGCGTTGGCTACGGCACAAGCGACCGGTTCTGGATCGCGTTCAACCTCGGCATGGACGAGGCGGACCACGATGCGGCGATCGAGTGGGTCGAGGCCAACCTTGTGCCCGCACCGGGGGCGCTTGCGGTGATGGGCGCGATGCTCGTGTGCGGACGCCGCAGGAGGCGCACGTCGGGCCGCTAGTGCCCACGGCTACGCCCCGCGGTCGCGGTATGCGGGCACATACATCTGCCGCGCGTACTGGGCCACCATCCGGTGCGAGCTGAAGACCGGAGGCACTGTCGCGGCGCTGGCGAGCGCAATCTCGATCCAGCGCTGCGGCAGGCCATCGGCATCGTGCTGGTAGAAGGCTGGCACGACATCGCGCTCGAGCAGGTGGTAGAGCGCGTTTGCGTCCGCGTCATCCTGCGCATCCTGGTCGCGGTTCTGCTGCGCCGCACTGATCGCCCATCCGTTGGTGCCGTGCTCGCACGCCTCCGGCCACCACCCGTCGAGGATCGACAGGTTGACTCCACCATGCATCGGTGGCTTCATGCCGCTTGTGCCGCTTGCCTCGTAGGGTCGAAGCGGCGTGTTGAGCCACACGTCGCACCCAGAGGTGAGCATGCGGCCCACATGCATGTCGTACTCCTCGATGAAGGCAACGTGGCCGCCGAAGCGCGGGTCGCGTGCCGCCGCATGGATGCGCTGCGCGTACGCCTGCCCGCCCTCGTCGCGAGGGTGCGCCTTTCCGGCGAACACGAGCTGCACGGGACGCTTCGCGTTGCAGAGGATGCGCGCAAGGCGCTCAAGGTCATGGAAGATCAGCGGCGCGCGCTTGTACGTGGCGAAGCGGCGCGCGAAGCAGATGGTGAGCGCATCATCCTTCAGCGCCGAGTAGGCCCCGGCCAACGCGCCCAGCCCCTCGCCGCGGCGCTTGGCCTGCAGCGCGAGGCGGTCGCGGATGAAGTGGATGAGCCGGCTGCGGAACCGCTGGCGCATCTGCCAGAAGCGGCCATGGTCGGTGCGCGTGGCGCGGGACCACGCCGGCATCGTTGGGGCCTGCTTGTCGAGCCGGAGGCCGATCTCCGCGCGCCAGAAGCGCTCCGCCTCGGGGTCGATCCACGTGCCGGGATGCACGCCATTGGTGATGGAGCCAATGGGCACGCGGGAGGAGTCGCCGCCGTACATGCCGGTCCACATCTGCCGTGACACTTCGCCGTGCAGCTTGGACACTCCGTTCGCCCGGCCTGAGAGCCGCAGCGCAAGAACCGTCATGCAGAATGGCTCTCGCTCGTTGGTGGACATCTCACGGCCGAGTGCAACGAGCTCCTCTGGCGGGATCTTCGCCATGCGTGCGACGGCGCGCAGCTGCTCGGCGACCGTGTCGGGGTCGTAGCGGTCGTGGCCGGCAGGCACTGGGGTGTGCGTGGTGAACACTGTGGTGCGTCGCACGGCATCGATCGCATCGCCCGTGGGCGCCCCCGCACGCACAAGATCCGCCACCCGCTGCAGCGCCGCGAACGCTGCATGCCCCTCGTTGAGGTGGATGACCGTCGGTCGCTCGCCGACGGCATGCAGCGCCAGCATGCCACCCACGCCGAGCAGCACCTGCTGCCGCAGGCGCAGCAGCGGCTCGCCCTTGTAGAGGCCCTCCGTGAGCTCGCGGTCCTCTGGAGCGTTCGCCTTGAGGTCGGTGTCGAGCAGGTAGAGCGGCACTCGGCCCACGGACATCTTCCACACGCGCACCTTCACGCGGCGATCGCCTATCGGGCACGCGAAGGAGATGCCGAGGTCCTCGATGGGCCACTGCGAGAACTCGTAGGTCGGGTAGAGCACCATCGTGCGCCCGTCGCGCGCCATCTGCTGCACGTAGTAGCCGTGCCGGTACAGGAGCCCCACGCCGCACAGCGGGATGCCGAGATCCGATGCGCTCTTGAGGTGGTCGCCGGCGAGCACGCCGAGGCCCCCCGAGTACTGCTGCATCGACTCGTGCAGCGCGTACTCCGAGCAGAAGTAGGCGATCCGCAGGCCGCGCAGCCGTGCGGCGGCCCCCCGCTGGAACCACGCACGCTCCTCGAGGTACGCCTGCCGCGCCGCAAGCGCGTCGTACACGCGCTTGACGAAGATGGGGTCGTGCGCGAGCGCATCGAGCCGTGCGCGCGGGGTGCGCGCGAGGGTCGCGATCGGATTGTGGTTGGTGGCACGCCACTCGGCGGGGTCGAGGGTCTGGAACAGCGACCAGCCTTCCTCGTGCCACACCCACCAGAGGTCTGTGGCGACCTCGCGCAGAAGTCTGGACAGCTCTTCGGTCTCTACAGCGGGGTGCCTGGGCATGGTGATGCGCCGAGTTATACGCTCGACCGCAGATGCCTGAGCTGCAGTACATGGTCCGCAGGGCAGATGGCGCCATCTATGGCCCCTATCCCGCGTCACGCCTGCGAGAGTTCGCGGCTCAGGGCAAGATCAGCCCGCGCGACTACGTGCGCGCAGAGCGTGGCACCCGATGGGAGATGGCGCTCCGCGCGGGGTGCCTGGCAGGCGCGTTTGGCGGCAGCGATTCGGATTCCGCCGACCTTGAGCCCGCTGAGGCCGAGAGTGTTGCACCCGTGGTACCGATCGCGCTGCCGACTGCAGTGCCTATCGTGGCGCCGACCGCGTCACTGGTCGAGGCGCCGAACGGAGCGCCCGCCCAACCCGGTTCCGAGCCACCGATGTCGGATGGCGATGCGCAGGCGGCCATCGATCTCGCGCACCGGCTCCAGCGTGCGCGGCTTCCGATCCAGATCATGCAGGGCGAGTCGGTGCTCGTGCTTCGCCAGCAGTCGTTCTTCGATGCGGCGGCGCGCAGCGCGATCTCCGCAGTCATGGGCAGGCGCGGGACGCTCGTGGCCACGACACGTCGTATCGCAGCTGTCGTGCCGGGGCTGTTCGGCGACGAGACAACGGTGGTTGACCTCGGTCGAGTCACGAGCGTGCGAGTGGGTCGACGCATCGCGCTAAGGAGGATGCTGTCGGGGTCGATTCTCATCCTCAACGGACTGCTGGCCTGGGGCGCGGCCGGGCTCTTTGGGTTCGCTGGCTCGTCGCTGTCGAGGCTCCTCGGTGGCATGGGCGACCTTCTCGGAGGCGACACCAGTTACGGCGACGGCATGGTGTCGGCCGCGCAGGTCATCCGTTGGATCGGATTCGGGCTGATCGCACTCGGCGCCGTTGCGCTGCTCGCGAGCATCCGGCGAGCGCTGGTCGTTCACGCAGGATCGGTGAAGATCACCTTCCACTGCGCACGCGCCGGCACTCGCGACATCACCGCGATCTCCGACGCGATGCAGGGCGCGGCGTAGCTGAGGCACCGGACGCAAGTCCGCCCCACGCGCGGTTCGATCGCTACGTGTCGCGCGCCGCAGCCGCACGTCCCGTCGCACGCACAAGCGCGCCAAGCTCGGGGCTCGCCTTGGCGGACTGCGCACGCCAGTCGCGGCCAAGCCGCCAGCGCCAGTGACCCTTGGGCGATCCGGGCAGGTTCATGCGTGCGCGGCCGTCGAGACCCAGCACGTCCTGCATGGGAAGGACCGCGAGCGCAGCGGGCGACTCCATCAGCACGCGCGACAGCGCCTGGTGCGGCGCGCGCGCGACATCGGGCCCGCACACGGTGCGGCAGCGCCGCTTCGCGGGTGCATCCAGCGTGCGCCACCATCCCACGGTGGTGTCGTTGTCGTGCGTGCCCGTGTAGGCCACGCAGTTGCGCGGATGGTGGTGCGGGAGATCTGCGGATCCATCGTGCCCGAACGCATGATGCAGCAGCTTCATCCCGGGCAGGCCGAACTCCTCGCGCAGCGCCACCACGCCCGGAGTCACTGCGCCCAGATCCTCCGCGACCAGCGGCACCGTGCCGAGCGCGCGTCGCACGGCCTGCAGCACCTCCTTGCCCGCCTGCGGCCTCCACTCCCCGCGGCGCGCGGTGGATGCGCCCGCCGGAATCTCGTACGCATGATGGAACCCGATGAAGTGGTCGATGCGCGCGGCATCGAATCGGCGCATGGTGGCGGAGACCCGCTCCACCCACCACCGGAAGCGCTCCGCACGGTGCGCGCTCCACCTGTAGTGCGGGTGCCCCCAAAGCTGGCCATCGGCGCTGAAGCAGTCGGGCGGGCATCCAGTGACCACCTCAGGACGCCCGCGCCCGTTGAGGCGGAAGAGTCCGGGCGATGCGCTCACGTCTGCGGAGTCGAGCGTCACGAAGATCGGGATGTCGCCCAGGAGCGACACGCCAGACGTGCGGCACCTCTGCCGAAGCGCGCGCCACTGCGCATCGAATGCCCATTGCATGAAGCGGTGGCGCGCACCGTCATCGCTGCGGCCTGACGCGAAACGCACCCATCCCTCAAGCCATGCGCGCTCGCGGCGCGCGAAGTCCCGGTAGTCGCGCGACCTGAATCCGCCGGCGGACTCGAAGGCACGCGCGGCCTCTGCGAGCAGGGGCATCTTGACCGCACGCGCCACACGCCAGTCGGTGCGCGCGAGCGGACCGCGCGCGGCGAGCGCCTTCGACGACTTCGCGCATTTCGCGGCAGCGGCACGCACGGCGCGCGATGGCAGCAGCCCCTCTGCCGCAAGCATGTCGAGCGAGATCAGCAGCGGCTCTCCAGCGAAGCTCGACGTGCTCGAGTACGGGGAGTCGCCGGGGCCCACTGGGCCGATCGGAAGCATCTGCCACCATACGATCCCCTCCGATGCGCACCACTCCGCGAACGCGTGCGATGCAGGCCCAAGATCACCGACGGCGTGCGGCGCATCAAGGCTGCTCACGTGCAGCAGTACGCCCGCGCTCCTCCGGGATGTCACTGGACTCACGCTGTGTCGCGTAGGTGCCATTAGGGATGGTGCTCCGGTCGGGTCGAGGCGAGGCGTAGGCGTGGCGTGGGGTGTGCGCCTAGCGCTCCTGCACCCACACCCGGCCGCTGACTGGCAGCACGCTGATGCGCGGGAACTCGGCGTCGCCGACGCTCGCGCCCTCCGCACCCCACACGCTGCGCCAGCGGCCGCCGAGGCGGCTCTCGGCTGCGGTGGTGAGGTCGATGCGAGCCTCCTTGCCGGATGCGTTGAGCGCCACAAGCACGCGCTCATCCGGTGTCTCGCGAAGGAACACCCACACCTCCTGCGCGTCGTCGCAGAGCACGGTCTCGAAGGAACCTGTCCTGAGCGCCGCATGCGCACGACGCAGCGCGATCACGCGCCGGTAGTGCTCATGCTGCTCAGGCATGAAGCGGTTCTCCTCGGGCTTCTCGTAGGGCTCGAGGTCGGGCCAGAGCATCGGCTTTCGGTTGGTGGGATCGTCAGACCCCCACATGCCGGCCTCGTCGCCGTAGTAGATCATCGGTGCGCCGACGTAGGTCATCTGCGCGAGCGCGATGAGGCGCGCCTTGCGGTACTCCTCGGGCCCGGGCTTCGACGCGTCATAGACGACGCCTTCCTCCTGCTCCCGGTTGCCGCGGTCGTACTCGCGGTCGGGGTTCTTGAGCTTCGACACGAGCCTGTCGGTGTCGTGGCTGTCGACGAGGTTCTGCAGCACGTAGGTCGCCTCGGAGGGGTACGCACGGCGCAGCTCGGCCAGGCGCCGGTCAAGCTCGCTTGCCGTGATCTTGCGCTCGCGGTCGCCCACCCACCTGATCATGCCCTCCGCGAAGGGGTAGTTCATCACCGCATCGAAGGTGCGTCCGTCGAGCCAGTCGTCGGCGCGGCGCCAGATCTCGCCCACGATGTAGGCGTCGGGGTTGATGGACTTCACGAGCGCGCGCCACTCCTCCCAGAACGGCATCGGCACCTCGTTGGGCACATCGAGCCGCCATCCGTCGATGCCGTCCGACGGATCGCCGTCGCCGTTTGGGTCCATCCAGCGGCGGGTCACGTCGAAGATGTGCTTCTTGACGGCCTCGCTCGCAAAGCCGCGGTCGGTCTTGCGGAACACCGGCAACTCGCCGAAGCCGGCCCACCCGTCGTACTCGAAGGGATCCCACGAGCGCACGCTGAACCAGTCCGCGTAGGGGCTCGCCTGCCCGCGCTCCTTCACGTCGCGGAACGCGGGATGCGTGGTGCCGACGTGATTGAAGACGCCGTCAACGATCACGCGGATGCCTGCAGCCTTGCACTCCTTGAGGAACTGAAGAAACAGCTGGTCGGTCGGGGTCCATGTCCATGTGCGCGGATCGCGAAGGTCCTCGACGGCCTCCGCCTTCGCGTAGTCGCCGCGCGTGCCGAAGTGCTCGTCGATGTGCAGGAAGTTGGTCGCGTTGTACTTGTGGTGGCTCGGCGCCTGGAAGACCGGGTTGAAGTAGATGGCGTTGATGCCAAGGTCCTTCAGGTAGCCGATCTTCTCGCGAAGGCCCTGCAGGTCGCCGCCGTAGAGCCGCGAGAAGACGAACCACTTGTAGAAGGACTGCCCATCGGCACCTTCCCAGGGGCTCGGCGTGTACCACTCGCTGGTCCATGGCCTCACGGGATCGGGGTCGTTCTCGCGCGAGCCGCTGCGAAACCGGTCAGGCATGATCTGGTACCAGATCGCATCCTTGGCCCAGCCTGGCGTCCTGAAGTTCGGCCGCTCCGACGGGTCCAACGAGTACACACGGGGGTCACGCACGCTATTGGCTCCGTCGCTGAAGATGAAGGTGTACTCGGTGGCCTTCGGCGGCATCGCCAGAGGCACCTCCCACCAGGAGAATCCGTCCTCGTCGCCGATGTTGCGCATGCCGGTCGCAGGCATGCCGCGCATCACAAGCTGCACTCGCTCGACATCGCCCGCAAGCGTGCGCACGCGCACCAGCAGTCGACCGTCCGGCAGCCACTGCACGCTCTGGGCACGCTGCGGCACGTGGCTGATGCCGGCGCCCTCGACCGCACCGTCGCCGAGCTTCGCGGTCGCGCCGCGCAGGTTCGCCTCGGGACCGAGCCGGAGCACGCTGTTCGAGCCGCCGTGGCCGTCGGGCTCGCCCTCAGGATTTCGGGGATCCTGAGTCCACCGGTCTCCCTCGACCACGAACTTGTAGAGGCGTACGCCAGGCTGCAGTGTCGCTGACGCGCGCCACACGCCATCGTCACCGCGCGACATCGGTGTCGCCGTGGAGTTCCACCCGTTGAAGTCGCCCGCAAGGTTGGCGCGGCTGACGGGCGACGCAGGGTGGTAGGCGAACACGCAGTCGAACGCGCCATCCGGCCGAGCGCGAACCTCGATGCTCGGGGGCCGCGACACCGCATCGAGTGCGATCGTGCTCTTCGCGGCCGGGACCGCCGGCGGCCAGCGAGGCTCGGGCGCCTTCGCGGACTGCGCACCGACGTGCGGCAGCGCGCACAACGCAGCAAAGAGCGTGACACGCAGGAGCTGGCGCATGGGGCTCATATACTAGAGCGCAATGCGCGCGGCGATCGGCTGGACCATCCGCTACGCACTGCTCGCCGCCGTCGCCGCCATCGTCGTGTGGGCCTTCGCGCATGTGGGGCTCCGTGAGGCGTCCCGCCTCTGGAGGGACGATGGCCGCATCGAGCTCACCGTGATGCACTGGTCCGGCGAGGGCGGACCTGAGGAGGACGCGATCGTCGTCGATGCGCTCAAGCGCTTTGAGGCGAGCAACCCCGGCATCCGCGTGAGGCGCATCAACCCGGGCGACGCGGGCAGCTTCTACACCAAGCTCCAGACGATGCAGGCCTCAGGCGAGCCCCCGGACGTGTTCTATGTGGGCAACGAGCGCGTGCCTTCGTTCGTGGAGCTCGGGCTCCTTCGCCCGCTCGATGACCTCCTTGCGGCGGACACCGCATCGGGGGCGGCTGACCGGCTCGACCTCGATGCGTTCTTCCCGGCCACGGTCGACGCATTCCGCTACGACGGCTCGAGGCTCGGTGCCGGTCCCCTCTACGGCATCCCGAAGGACTTCACCACCGTCGGCTTCTACGTGAACCTCGACCTCTTCCGCAAGGCCGGGATCGAGCCGCCACGCGAGGGGTGGACGTGGGACGAGTACATCGCTGCGGCGCGTGCGCTCGGCACCTTGCCTGGGATCACCGGCAGCGAGTTCGTCACGTGGCCGGCAATGGTGCGCGCGTACCTGATGACCGAGGGGCTCGATGTCACAGGCGCCACATTCGATGAGGTGCGCACGTCGGACCCTGAGGTCGTGTCCGCGCTCGAGCGGCTGCGCGCATGGCGACACGACGAGACGGGCACCCTCACGAGCGGCAAGAGCAAGATTGCGACTGGTGCGAGCGTGTTCCTCACCGGAAACGTGGGAATGGCCGGGCCCTTCGGCCGGTGGGTGGTGCCGAGCTACCGCAAGATCCCGCCATCTGGGGAGCCCGGCGGATTCGATTGGGATTTCGTGTCGCTGCCGCGCGGAAACACCGACGCCAACATCGTGCTCACCGTGTCGTGGAGCGTCTCCGCGCAGTCGAAGCACCCGGCCGCGGCGTGGAAGCTGGTGCGCGCGCTGTCTGGCGAGGATGCGCAGCGGAGGCTCGCATCGCTTGGGCTCGCGATCCCCACGATCCGTGCGGCTGCGCGCAGCGAGTCCTTCAACGACCCTGCGCAGCTGCCGGCAAATGACGCGGGCTACCTCGACGCCGCCGATCGTGCGCGCGTGATGGACTGGCCTGCGGACCCCATGTTCGAGGCGCTGCTGGGATCCCGGCTCGACCAGGGCCTCAAGACAGCAGACCTTCCGCTTGACACGGCGATCGACAACTTCGAGGCCGACTGGCGCGCGCATCGCGCAGGCCCTCTCGCGAACGACGCGATGCCGCCGATGCCGTGGGCGGCGCTCTCGTGGATCGGCGCGGGCTGTGCGGCGGCTGCGCTTGTCGGCTGGTGGCTGTGGCTTCGCGGAGGCACACTGACCGTACGCGAGCGTGGCGAGGAACGCGCGGGGTACGCGCTCGCGTCCCCTTGGATTGCCGGGTTCCTGGTGTTCATGGCGTTCCCGGTCGCGCTCAGCCTGGCGCTCTCGCTCGCGAGGTGGAAGGGCGTGTCCCCGCTGTCGCAGGCGGAGTGGGCAGGGCTCGCCAACTACGAGCAGCTGCTGAGCGCTGACCGGCGGCTGCGCACGAGCCTTCAAGTCACCGTGCTCTATGCGCTGTTCGCGGTGCCTACGGGCCAGGCGCTCGCGCTCGCCGCCGCGCTCCTGATGAACATGCGCGTGCGCGGCATCGCACTGTTCCGGGCCGCGTGGTACCTGCCGAGCGTGCTTGCGGGTGTTGGCGTCGCGGTGCTCTGGCGATGGGTCTTCGATGCCGATGGCGGGCTCGCGAACACGCTGCTGCAGCCCGTGTGCACGCTGATCAATGGCGTCGCAGGATGGTTCGGCGCCGACCCCGCCCTGTCGCCGCCGGAGTGGTTCGGCGCAGACGCAGCCCGCTGGGGCGTACCCGCATTCGCGATCATGAGCCTGTGGTTCGTGGGCGGATCGATGATGACCTACCTCGCAGGACTCCAGCAGGTGCCCGCCGACCTTCAGGAGGCCGCGGCGATCGACGGCGCCGGCGCGTGGCGGCGCTTCCGGAGCGTGACGCTGCCCATGCTGTCGCCCGTGATCCTCTTCAACCTGGTAATGGCGGTGATCTCGAGCTTCCAGGTGTTCACGCAGGCCTTCATCATGACGGGCGGCGAGCCTGGCGACCTCACCCGCTTCTACGTGCTGTACCTCTACAACCAGGGTTTCGAGTTCTACGAGATGGGGTACGCGAGCGCGATGGCGTGGATCCTGCTTGTGGTGGTGCTCGCGCTGACGGCATTCATCCTGCGCACGAGCTCGCGGTGGGTGCACTACGAGGGGATGCGCACATGAGCGGAACGCCGCTCTGGCAGCGATTGACCGCATGGACACTGCTGCTCGCGGGCAGCATTGCGATGCTGTTCCCGCTGTGGTGGATGGGTGTAGTGAGCCTTGAGACGCCGCAGCGTGCAGGCGCGGCGATCTCCGGCGGCGGCGCGATCGCGCTGCTGCCGCCCGATCCGCAGTGGTCCAACTACCCCGAGGCGCTGCGTCGCATGGGCACTGTGGAGTGGCAGGGGTTCGTCAACGGCTTCGCGAACTCGGTGGTGGTGACGACGCTTGTCGTCGCGGGCACCGTCATCTCGAGCAGCCTCGCCGGGCTCGCATTCGCGCGTACGCGCTTCCGGGGCAGCCGGCTGATGTTCCTGGCGATGCTGGGCACCATGATGCTGCCGGCGCAGGTCACGATCATCCCCCTCTTCATCCTCTTCAGGGCGCTCGGATGGATCGACTCGCTGCTTCCGCTGGTGGTGCCATCGTTCTTCGGCAGCGCGTTCTTCATCTTCATGTACCGGCAATTCATCGCGCAGATCCCCGAGAGCCTGATCGAGGCCGCGCGCGTCGACGGGCATGGGTGGCTCGGCATCTGGTGGGCCATCATCCTGCCGATGTGCAGGCCAGTGACGGCGATCTGCGTGGTGTTCACCTTCATCTGGACATGGAACGACTTCATGGGGCCGCTCATCTACCTGCACAGCGACCCGCAGATGACGCTGCCCGTGGCGCTCAACTCCTTCCGCAACCAGTACGGCGGCCTCGAGAACGTGCACCTGCTGATGGCGGCAAGCCTTGTGACGATGGTCCCCTGCATCGTGCTGTTCCTGTCGGCGCAGCGGTCGTTCATCGAGGGGCTCTCGCGCGGGGCGGTCAAGGGCTGATGCGCGCTCCTACACTCGGCACCCATGGCTGACGTCGTCGTCACCTCACTGGTCAAGGCGTTCCCTGGCGGCGTGCGCGCGGTCGACGGCGTCGACCTGCACATCGCAGACGGCGAGTTCGTGGTGCTTGTCGGCCCATCGGGCTGCGGCAAGAGCACCACGCTGCGGATGGTCGCGGGGCTCGAGGAGCCCACCGGCGGCACGATCCAGATCGGCGGCCGGCGCGTCAACGATGTTGCGCCGCGTGACCGCAACATTGCGATGGTCTTCCAGAACTACGCGCTCTACCCGCACCTGAGCGTGGCATCGAACATGTCGTTCGGGCTCGAGCGGCGGCGGCGATACCCCAGCGTGCTGAAGGCGATCGTGTCGGGCGACTACCGGCGCGCGCGCGCTGCCGAAGGTGCGCAGATCCGCGAGCGTGTGCGCAGTGCGGCCGCGATGCTCGGCATCGAGCACCTGCTGCGGCGCAAGCCCCGCGAGCTCTCCGGTGGCCAGCGCCAGCGCGTGGCGGTGGGCCGCGCGATCGTGCGCGACCCTGCGGTGTTCCTGTTCGACGAGCCGCTCTCCAACCTCGACGCGAAGCTGCGCGGCGAGATGCGCACCGAGCTGCGCATCCTGCACCGCAGTCTCAAGGCGACGATGATCTACGTCACGCACGACCAGGAGGAGGCGATGAGCCTCGCGGACCGGATCGTGGTGATGAAGGATGGGCGCATCCAGCAGGTGGGCACGCCGGCTGAGGTGTACGGGTCGCCGGCGAACCGCTTCGTGGCGTCGTTCATCGGCACGCCCACCATCAACGTGATCGAGGGATCGGTCGATGGAACGGCCACGGCGCCGATGTTCCGCTGGAGCGGCGGCGAGATCGCGCTGCAGGCATCTGGCGCCAAACTTGCGTCCGCCGGCGCGCTCGGGCTCCGACCTGACCGCCTCGAGCCCGTTGGCGGCGCGGCCGATGGCCACGGCCATGGCGCTGGCGCCCGCGGCGCGCCGCGGGCCCACATCACCGGCACAGTCGTCGCGATCGAGCGCTACGGGGACCGCGCGGACGTGGTCATCGAGTGCACCGGCCAGCGCATCACGTCGCGCTGCGCCACTGCGCTGACGGAGGGGCTCCGCGAAGGCTCCCCCGCCACGCTCGCGGCGGATACCCACGGCGCGCACATCTTTGACCGCGCGGGCAACGCGCTGCGGTAGCGCGCGACCGTGCCCGGCGCCTCAACCGGTCCACGCGGCCAGCAGCCGCGAGAGGTCGAGCCCGTTCACCTGACCGTTTCCGTCGATGTCGCCGCTGCCGGCGCCGCCCCAGATGGCAAGCAGCACCGCAAGGTCGATCGCATCGATGCTTCCGTCGCCGTTAAGGTCCTCGGCGACGGTTGCCGTGCCCTGCGAGAAGATCGCGATGCTGTAGGCGCCGAGCGACACCAGCGCGCTCTGCTGCAGCCCATCCCAGAGGATGGGAGCGGTTGAGGTGTCGAAGCACGGGTGGTTCGCGTAGTCGGCCGAGTAGCCGGACCAGTCGCTGTTGAGGCGCACGCGCCAGAGACCTGGCCGCGGCATGCCGACTCGGTAGTTCACCAGCGGGTTGGCGCTGAAGTTGCAGACGATCACGGTGTCGTCGCGCTCGCCGCCCTGGCTCCACCGGTGCCACGCGATCACCTTGCTCAGGTTGTTGACGTGGAAGACGTTGGTGCTTGCGCCGCGGAGGCCGCGCGTGAGCCCGCCCGTGTTGCGCCGAAGCGAGATGAGGTCGCGGTAGAGCTGCAGGATGCCCGAGTACGTCTGCGCACGGTTCCAGTCGAGCGCCACATCGTCGCGGAACCAACCGTCCTCGAGGAACTCCTGCCCCTGGAAGATCATCGGGATGCCCGGCGTCGCGAACACCACGCCCGCACCGAGCGTCGACCTCTTGCGCGCCCACCAGCTGCCTGCGTTGCCAGGCGAGATCTCCTCGGGGATGCGAGTGCGGCCGTTCGCGACCTCGTCGTGGCTCTCCGTGTACACGACGCGCTGCAGCCAGTTGCCGTTGTAGCTCAGCGCGATCGCATCGCGCACGTCGAACATGTTGCGGTCGGCATCGTTCGCGGTGACCATCGCGGGACGCAGCTTCGGGTAGAAGCCCGAGCACCACTGCGAATCGAATCCCGCGCCGCCGGAAGCCGTCGGCCGGGTGATCCACGAGTCGGTGTCGAGGTCCTCGGCGATCATCAGCTTGCCGCCGCCGAGCTGGTTCGCGGCATCGTTGAGCTGCTGCAGCACAAGCCACCCGTCGGGGATGTCGGGGCCGCTGAT
>CAYPOZ010000021.1:0-20293 GCA_964412415.1 uncultured Isosphaeraceae bacterium
GGCGTGCAGATCAGGGCGCTCACGGCATCCTTGACCTTGCCGGTCTTGGGGTCGGTGATGCGCTGCTTGCACATCACGGTGAAGAGGCCGGCAAGCGCGCCCGAGGTGGCCCACTTCTTCTCGCCGTTGAGGATGTAGTGCTGGCCGCACGACGACACCTCGCAACGCGTCTCCTGGCCACCAGCGTCGCAGCCGACGTTGGGCTCGCTGAGGCAGAAGGCGCTCAGCGTGTCGGTGGCCATGCGCGGCAGGAAGCGTGCCTTCTGCTCCTCGGTGCCGAAGAGCATGACGGCCTTGCAGCCGATCGACTGGTGCGCCGACACGAGCACGGCGGTGGAGCCGCAGACGCGGCCGATGCGCTCAAGCGCCCGGTTGTAGCTGGTGATGCCGAATCCGCCGCCGCCGAAACTCACCGGAATGGTCATGCCGAGCACGCCAAGGTCAAAGAGGCGCTGGATGACCTCCTGCGGAATTCGCTGCTCCTGGTCGATGAGGTGCGCAGGATGCTCGTTGACGAGATAGTCGTCGAGCTTCGCGAGCAGCGCGTCAGCGCGCGCCTTCTCCGCAGCGTCATAGGGCGGGTATGGGCTGACGAGCTCCTGGCGGAAGTTGCCCCAGAAGTAGTTCTTCACTGCACCCATCGTGCGTGGGTCAGGTCCGAGCATCTCCTGCGCCTGCTCGATCTGCTTGCGGTCCTTCTCGGAGATGTTCTTGAGGTGGGCGAGGTTGGTGGTGCTCATGGGTCGTCTCCGCTAGTTGGTGGTCCACCCGCCTGGATGGGCCGAAGGGGTCATATTGAAGCCGCACTCGCCGCCCGAGGCAAACGGCTCAAGACTGTGGTTTCGCCAGATATGGGTCTCTGGATGCGGGGCGCGCGCCCATGACCCGATTACGGGCCGGGATGGAACGCCCCCGAACGGGTCGGGCAGAGGGCACTCACCGCTTGAGGAATGCCGCGAGCTTCTCGCGCGCTGCCGGCAGTCCGCGCAGGCGAACGAGTTGGCGTCGCTCCTCCGCAAGCGCAGCCTCCCATCCGCGCTCCAGCCCGATGCACACGCACCCAAAGACTGCAGTGGCCTGCTCCGAGGGGGGTACCGCCGCATGGGCGCGGCCGAGCACTGGGTGCACCTTGGATGCTGCGGCGGGCCCGATGCACGCTGGCGTCGCACGCGGCACGCTTCTGGGGTGCGCGTCGATCCAGGCCACAGCAGCGGCGAGCGCGGTGTCCACCGATTCGGCATGCGCGTCGATGAGGCCGGTGGGCGCGTCGGTGATGGGGAATGGCTGGCCGGTCGCCGTCCGCACGATGCCAAGCTCGGGGTCGATGCGTGCCGCCCCAGCCTGGGCAGATCGCGAGTCCGCACTCAGGCAGGCCGATCATCCACGGTTTCTCGCCTGCGGCCGGCATCACCGCCACGATCGCGTCGCAGTGCATCGCAAGCTCGAGTCCGCCGCCGAGCGCAGTGCGGTGCACGAGCGCCACAGTCGGGCAGGGGATCCTGTTGAACCACGAGAACGCCTCAGATCCCGCGCGCAGGTACGCGTCAAGCGCGGCATCGTCGAGCGCATCGATCTCGGCGAGGTCCGCACCCGCGACGAACACGCGCTCGCTCGCCGAACGGAGGATCACTCCTCGCGGGTTGCGCTGCGCGACATCGCGCATCGTGGCGCTGATCTCGCCGATCAGCCACGAGTCGAGCACCACGACGCCGCCACGCGGCTTCGATGGGTTGGGCGTGAGCGTGACGGTGACGATGCCGCTGGGAAGCGTGTCGACGGGGAGCATGATGCGAATGTAGCGCTGCGCTGCCGGACGCGGTCAGCGCGACATCACCGCACGCAGCCGTGACTGGGCCTCGGGCCCAGCGATGACGCGCGCGGAGATCTCGGCCGCCTCAAGCAGCACGGCTTCGTCGGCGGACCCGTCGAGCCTGTTGAGCCACTCCTTGGTGGCCGCCTGCGCAACAGGCCCACCTGCGGCAAGCCGCGCCGCGAGCGCTCCCACGGTGGCCTCAAGTTCCGCCGCCGGCACGCAGTGCGTGGCAAGGCCCGCAGCGTGGCCCTCCGCGCCGCTCATCGTCCCGCCCGCGAGCAGCATCGCACGCGCGCGGCCGGCGCCAATGCGGCGGATCAGCCACGGCGCAACCACAGCGGGGCACACGCCAAGGTCCACCTCGGGGTACCCAACCTTGCTCTCGGGATGCGTGCAGGCGAAGTCGCACACGACCATCAGGCCGCAGCCTCCGCCGATCGCAGCGCCCTGCACGTGCGCGATCGTGGGCACAGGCAGCGAGCGGATCGCCAGCGACGTGAGCGCAAGCGTCTTCAGCATGACACCCATGCGCACGGGATCGTCGATGACTCCCTTGAGGTCCATGCCAGCGCAGAACGACTTGCCGGCGCCAGCGAGCACCGCCACGCGGACATCGCCGGCTCGGCATGCGCTCGCGCAGTCGGCCACTGCGTCACGCAGTGCCTCGATGAGCTCGAGGCTCAGGGCGTTGCGCGCATCGGGCCGGTTGAGGGTGATGGTGCGTGTGCCGTCGGTGGTGTGAGTCAGGATCATGGCGGTGGTCGTTGAAGGTGCTGGGGTCGCGGCATCAGTAGAGCAGTTCCCCGCATTCGGAGCACTGGCTTGTCCAGACGCTGCCGCGGATGTCGTACCTGCACACTGGGCACACGCCCTTGCGGATGCGTTCGGCGCGGATGCGTGCGCCGCGCGTGCGCAGGAATGCCTCGCCCACAGCGAGAATCCCGATTACGGCGCACCCGATCGCCGCGATGATCGGCCACGCCACAAGCGCGTTGAAGGTCAGGGCTCCCCAACGGATGGGCACCGCCTTGCGTGCCGCGGGATCTGTGTCGCGGAGCACGCGCGCAGAAAGCTCGGTGCGCCCGGAGTCGCGCAGCGCCTTCGCCACGGCCTGGCGCTCATCCGAATCGCTTCGACGCTCCTGCAGCCCCTCGAGCGGCACCACCCTCAGCAGCGCGAACGTCTCCTCGTCGCGGCTCGATGCCGGCCATCCCCTCCATCGTGCCATTGGCCTGACGGTGAACGTCGCATACGGACGAGCGTCCGACCATGTCGATGCGCGCGTGCCGCCGGCCACCAGCCGTGCACCAAGTGGCGATGCCGAGGGAAGCTCGCCAGAGCGCGCAGGCTCCACCCAGATCTGGCCGTCATCGACGGTGCCGACGACGCTCTCGCGCACGACAAGCGCATCTGTCGCCAGAGACGCAGGAAACGCCAGACCAAGGGAGATCCACATGTTCGCCCCAAGCCAGCGCGACCACTTCGTGCGAGGAGGCTTGGCCGAGCAGTAGTCGATCAGCGCGAGCCGGCGCCGAATCCGTGCGATCGGTCCGGGCGGCATCAGCCCTTGCTCCGCGATGACCAGAACTCGGCGAGCATCGTGCGGCACTCCTCGCCCGCGCAGAGTGCGGCGCTCGCCGCCGCAGCGGCACGCACCACCTCAAGGTCATGGGATGCGGCCGCGTGAGCGGCTCGATCGGCTGTGCCCTCAGCGTCATGCGCTCCAACGTCGGCGCCATGCGCTCCGACGTCAGTGCCGTCGAGGCGCGAGAGCCAGCGCTTCGTCTCTCGCAGCGCCGCCGGTCCCTTCGCGGCGAGTGCCGCCACCAGCGCGGCAGTCACGGACGCAAGCGCATCGGTGTCCGCATGCAGGCGGTGCACGAGGCCAAGCTGATGCGCACGCGACGCACTGACAGGCTCGCCGAGAAGCGCAAGCTCGCGCGCTGCGCCAGCCCCGAGCGCAGGCACGAGCGTCGGCAGGCTCACGGCGGGGGAGATGCCGATGCGGTGCACCGGGTACCCGAAGGTTGCGCGCTCGGCAGCGCAAACGATGTCGCATCCGGTCAGGATTGCGCAACCTCCGGCGAGCGCGGCGCCCTGCACCTGCGCCACGACCACGGCGGGCATCGCCCGCAGCGCCACAATGATCCCGCTGAGCCTGTGGATGAACGACTCGAGCGTTGCCGCGTCTCGTACGCACGCTGCGAGGTCGAACCCTGCGCAGAAGGCGGATCCCTCGGCCCGCAGAAGCAGCACGTGGGACTCGCCGCCGCGCGCGCGCGCCATGGCGCCCTCGACCGCACGCTCGAGCGCATCGAACATCGCGACCCCCAGCGCGTTTCGCCGCTGCGCATCCGCGAGCGTGATTGTCATGACGCGGGCATCGGTGCCGACCTCAAGCCGCGCGGGTGAAGGCGTGTCCATGCGTACATTGTCCCGCGCATGCAGAAGGGTGCCAAGCAAGTGTGGCTCGTCCGTCACGCCGACACGGAGTGGAGCCGTTCGGGTCGTCACACCGGCACGACGGACCTGCCGCTCCTTCCTGAGGGCGAGGCCAGGGCGCGCGGGCTCGCACCGATGCTCTCTCGCGCCGAGTTCTCGATTGCGCTCTCAAGTCCGCTGCAGCGCGCTGTCGAGACGGCGCGCCTGGCCGGCCTGGGCGACCGCATCGAGATCGACCGCAACCTCGCCGAGTTCGACTACGGCCAGTTCGAGGGACTCACGTCAGACCAGATCCATGCGCAGTGGCCCGGGTGGGACCTCTGGCGCGACGGTTGCCCCGGCGGCGAGACGCCCGAGCATGTGGCCGCGCGCTGCGCACGGCTCGTGCAGCGCTGCCTTGATGCGCCGGGCAACGCCGTTCTCTTTGGGCATGGCCACATCTTCCATGCATTCGCTGCGGCGTGGCTCGAGCTGCCCGCCTCGCGCGGCAGGAGCTTCGGCCTTAAGGCAGGATCAGTCAGCGTGCTCGGGTTCGAGCACGGCAACAGGGTGCTGTGGCAGTGGGACCGCGTCGATCGGCTTGAGGGCCACTGAGCCTTCGATCGCCGACCGTTCAGCTCATGCGCCTTCGCTCACTGGGCCTTCGAGGCCTGATCGCAGCGTGTCCAGCCCTTGGTCGGGTCGAACACCGTGACGACATCGAGCGCACGCGACGTGTCGTCGCCGAGGTCACGCTCGAAGACCACGCCATCGGGTCCCACCATGAAGCACATGAAGCCGCTGGTTCCGTAGGCATCAGGCCACGCAATTGCAGCCCACGATGCGCCGTTGCCTTGGGAGGTCAGCATCGCGTAGCGGTATCCCTTGAATGGCACCGCACCCGAGGTTGACTTGCCCGAGCAGTCTGCGGCCGCGAGCGCTGCGCCGATCGGCGAGGGCTCCTCGTTGCCGGCCGTCGGCCAGTGCAGCCCGTCCTTGCTGCCCTTGGCGCTGTTGAGCTTGGAGGCGAATGCCTTCGCCGGCGCACCTTGCGGGTTGCTCTCCAAGTAGGCGCGCTGCGCGGCGGCGATCGCCTGCATCGCCTGGATCGTCTCGAGCTCGTTCCGGCCGATGCGGCGGAGACGGAACTCCTCGATGCCGGCATCGGTGTCCCAGGACCAGCGGCCCTTTCGCTCGCGAAGCGGCACGGCGAACGGGAACTGGTCCGGATCGTCCTTCGCGCCGACTACGAGGATCGCGCCATCTCCGATGCGGTCAATGCGCTGGCCCCTCTCGAGACGCGCAAGGAATGCGGCACGCATGCGCGGTGCCTCCTCCGGGCTTTGCTGCAGCTCGCTCCAGCGCGGGCCGAACAGCGTGGCGGCCGCGTTTGGGTTTGGGTTCTGAAGCACGACCTTGAGCGCATTCACCGCAGCCTCGGGTGTCGGGTAGTCCGTGTTGATGGTGGCAAGCGCCTTCTCGCTCTCGGTGGGCGCTGTAGGTGGGGGGTCCTTAGGCGCGGCCGAGCATGACGCCATCAGGAGCGAGATAGTGATAGGTGCGAGCCATGCGCTCGCCACGGGAAAAGGTGATGTGATGGTGCTGCGTGTCATCGACGACCTCCTCCTCCTCCGTACCCACCACGGCCGCCGCCGCGGTAGCCCGAACGCTGGTTGCTGTATGCGCCGCGCTGGCTTGATGCCGCAGATCCGCGGTCCCCGTAGAACGCACCCTGCTCGCCGCCGTAGCGGTCGTAGCCGCCGTAGCCGCCGACGGTGCCGACTCCAGCCGGACCACCGACGCGTCCGTATCCGGGAATCGCCGCCGCATCAGGCATGCGAGGCCATCCGCCGACACCACCGGGCGTCGCAGCAGCAGCAGCAGCAGCCGGCCGGTACGGATTGCCAACCGCACCGACGCCGCGGTACGGCGAACCGATGCCACCTGGCGTCGCTGCCGCAACCGCTGCGGTGTTCATAAGGTGGTTCTGGTTCCACTGGTTGTGCAGCGTATTCACGCCCGTGAGTCCGACGTGATCCCACGCGGGGTTGTAGACCGCGTTGCCCCATGCGCAGTAGCCGTGGTACCAGTCGCAGTTGATCGCGGCGAAGCCTGGCGCCACGTATGCGCCGCCCGCATAGCCCCAGTAGCCGGCGGGATATCCGGCGGCATACACGGCTGGATCCGCGTAGACCACATCGGGCGAGTACACGGGCGCGTAGATCACCTGCGGATTCGTCGGCACGATGGTGACCGTCGACGTGGATCCGTCGCCTTGGGATGTCGTCACCGTCTGCTGCGCGTCGGACTTCAGCGTTCCGTTGGCGACAGCGGTCGCACGGAGCTGCTGCACGATGCGCATCACGTCAGCGGGCTGCTTGAGGTACGCCGCACCGAGCGCCTTCATCCAGTCAGGGTGCTGGTTGAGCATCGAGACAACGCTCGGCACCGATGCGATCGCCTTCACGGGAAGCTCCCAGCTCGTGGCGTCGATCTGGGCCTGAGCCATCGCGCCCGAAGCGCTCATGAGTGCAGCCTGCGCGATCTGGTCCGGGTACAGCGCTGCGGTGAGCGTGTTGGCAAGCAGCGAGTCCGGATAGAGCGCCACAGGACCCACGAGCAGCTTCAACTGGTCGTCGGTGTACGACTGGGACGCGGAGACCTGCGGGGTCGACACTCCGGGCGAGGAGGGCACGGAGTCCGCGCCCTGCGGGACCGACGAGAGCGCAAACGCCGCGCCAGCGCATGCGAGCGCCACCGCAGCGGACAGCGGTCCCGCCGAGCCGGTGCGCATTGGGGGCATGCGGCGCGTGGAGAGGGGATCGGACATGAGGGTCAGTGCTCCTTGCTGGGAAGGAAGGTGGGGGAGTGGGGTTCGAGGCATGGACAGCGGCAGCTTCACTGGGCGAGACCGCAGTCGTACCGCATCAGGAGTAGTTCGTCACGCTGTCGCACGTGCACACGAGGTTACGGTCGCCGTAGGGGTTGTCGACGCGTCCGACCGCTGGCCAGAACTTCCACTGGCGGGTCCACGGCGCGGGCCACGCGGCCTGCTCGCGCGTGTACGCATGGTTCCAGGTGTCTGCCGTCACCGCTGCCGCAGTGTGCGGCGCGTTCTTGAGCGGGTTGTCGTCGCGCGGCATGCGGCCCTCCTCGATCGCTCGAATCTCGGCGCGGATCGCGATCAGCGCATCGCAGAGCCGATCGCACTCGGCCTTCGACTCGCTCTCGGTCGGCTCGATCATCAGGGTGCCGGGCACCGGCCAGGCCATCGTGGGCGCATGGAACCCGTAGTCCATCAGTCGCTTCGCGATGTCGTCGATCTTGATTCCGGCGGTGCGGTCGAATGCGCGGCAGTCGAGGATGAACTCGTGCGCGCAGCGGCCGTTCGCGTTGGTGTAGAGCACGGGATAGTGGCCGGAGAGCCGCTTCGCCATGTAGTTGGCGTTGAGGATCGCCACCGACGTCGCGTCGGTCAGCCCGCGTCCGCCCATCATCGCGATGTACATCCAGGAGATCAGCAGGATGCTGGCGCTGCCGAAGGGAGCTGCGCTGATCGGGCCGATCGCGTGGCGACCGGCACTTGCGGGGCGCAGGACCGGGTGCCCCGGCAGGAACTCAGCAAGCGCAGACGTGCAGCAGATCGGTCCCATGCCCGGGCCGCCGCCGCCGTGCGGGATGCAGAAGGTCTTGTGCAGGTTCAGGTGGCACACGTCGGCGCCGATCTCTCCCGGCTTCACGAGGCCGACCATCGCGTTCATGTTTGCGCCGTCGAGGTAGACGAGGCCGCCATTGGCGTGGATCGTCTCGCAGATCGCGGTGATGCCCTCCTCGAAGACGCCGTGGGTGCTGGGGTAGGTCACCATGCACGCGGCAAGCTCGTGCGAGTGCTGCTGCGCCTTCGCGCGCAGGTCCACGAGGTCCACGTTGCCGTGGTCGTCGCACGCCACCGGCACCACGCGCATCCCGGCGACGACAGCGCTGGCGGGATTCGTGCCGTGCGCACTCTCTGGGATCAGGCACACGTCGCGTGCCGTGTCGCCGCGGTGGAGGTGGTAGGCGCGGATCGTCATGAGTCCCGCGTACTCGCCCTGGCTGCCGGCGTTGGGCTGAAGGCTGCACGCCGCGAAGCCAGTGACCTCGCACAGCCACGACTCGAGCTGCGAGCACATCGTGGCGTACCCGGTCCACTGGTCAGCGGGCGCGAAGGGATGGATCGCGCCGAACTCGGGCCACGTGACGGGGATCATCTCGCTGGTGGAGTTGAGCTTCATGGTGCACGACCCGAGCGGGATCATGCTGTGGCACAGCGAGAGGTCGCGCGACTCGAGCCGCTTGATGTAGCGGAGCAGGTCGGTCTCGGAGTGGTGCGCAGAGAAGACCGGCTGCGACATGAACGCGCTGGTGCGCGCGAGCGGGCCATCGGCAGAGCCGTCGACGCCGGATGCGATCGCCGCAAGGTCGGGCACGCTGCGTCCCGTGCCGGTCGCGAATGCCTCGACAAGGTCGACGAGATCGGAGAGCTCGACCGTCTCGTCGAGCGACACGCCGATCGAGCCGTCCGCGTAGGTGCGCACGTTCATGCGGCGGCGGGCGAGCGCGGCCATCACGTCGCTGGTGTGCGGCCCGGAGAGCCGCACGCGCAGCGTGTCGAACCGCTCGTGGGTTCCGGCATCGTGGCCGAGGACCTTGAGCGCCGCCGCGAGCGTCTGCGTCGCGGTACGGATGCGGCGAGCGATGCGCGTGAGCCCCTCGGGTCCGTGGTATGTGCCGTACAGGCCAGCCATGATCGCAAGCAGCACCTGCGCAGTGCAGATGTTGCTGGTGGCGCGGTCCCGCTTGATGTGCTGCTCGCGCGTCTGGATCGCCAGCCGCAGCGCGGGCGCACCATGCGAATCGCGCGAGACACCGATGAGTCGCCCGGGCATGCGGCGCACGTGCTCGGGCCGCGTGGCCATGAACGCTGCGTGGGGGCCGCCGAAGCCCATCGGGACGCCGAAGCGCTGCGCGCTGCCGACGGCGATGTCCGCGCCCCACTCGCCAGGAGGCGTGAACAGCGTGAGCGCGAGAAGGTCGCAGGCCGCGACCACCTGTCCGCCGGCCGCACGAACGCGCGACGCCACGTCGCGCAGGTCGTGCAGCGTGCCGTCGGTCGTGGGATACGCGAGCAGCGCGCCGCACAGCGGCACCGACGCGAAGTCAAAGGTGAATGGGTTGCCGATCGCAACATCGACGCCGAGTCCCGACGCGCGGGTCTCGATCACGGCGATCGTCTGCGGGTGGCAGTGCTCCGCCACGAAGAAGGTCCGCCGCTGCGCGCCGCTCGCGTGCGGCGTGCCGCCCGCGATGCCCAGGCACATCGTCATCGCCTCCGCGGCCGCCGTGCCCTCGTCAAGGAGCGATGCGTTCGCGACGGGAAGGCCCGTGAGCTCGGTCACCATGGTCTGGAAGTTGAGCAGCGCCTCAAGACGGCCCTGCGCGACCTCAGCCTGGTAGGGCGTGTACTGCGTGTACCAGCCCGGGTTCTCGAGCACGTTGCGCAGGATCACGCCCGGCACGATGCACCCGGAGTACCCCATGCCGATGTAGCTGCGCCAGACCTGGTTGCGGCTGGCGAGCTCGCGAAGCGCGGCGAGCGTCTCCGCCTCGCCACGCTGCGGGTAGCTGTGGTGGTTCGTGGGGTCGGTCAGGATCAGCGGACGCTCGGTGCGCAGCGAGGCCGGGATCGTGGCCGCCAGGAGGTCCTCCATCGACGAGTGCCCGAGCGACGACAGCATCTCGGCGACTTCCGACGGTCCCGGCCCGATGTGGCGCCGCACGAAGGTGTCGATCGGCGCCAGCGGCACGGTGGCGGTTGACTCGGTCAGCGGGGCGGACGGCGTCTTGGCGATGAGCGTCATGGTGGAACCCATCAGGATAGTCGCCATAGGGAGTGGGCTAGACTTCAAATCCACCATGCAAAGCCCCGCTTTCCCGTGGACCGCGCGACTCGCGGTCGCCGCCGCGCTCGTCCCGGTCGCCGCCATCCTCGCGCAGGATGCGCCCCCCAAGCAGGCACCGCCGTCCAAGATTATCGAGGGGCGGGTCGACCCCTACAGCTACACCCCCAAGGACACCGAGGGTCACGCCGACCCTGACGTGCGCGGGTACTACGACTCGCTCGGGCCGGTCGCGACAGAGTGGCACCAGCACGTGCAGACGCTGTCGTCGCCCTTCTTCGAGGGGCGCGCGCCGGGCAGCCGCGGCAACGAGCTCGCCGCGGAGTACGTCGAGTTCCACTTCCGGAAGGCCGGGCTTGAGCCCGCATTCCCTGCGCCGGGTTCGGCCAAGGCCGATGCGGATGCGTCGACTTGGACCTCGTACCGGCAGCCTTTCGACCTTCCCGCAGCGGGACCGAAGCTCGTCGACGCGTCTGCACGCGCGCTCGACAGGTCACTCGAGCTCTCGAAGGACTTCGCGGTGCTCGGCAACTCGGGATCGGGATCCTTCGACGCGCCGCTGATCTTCGCCGGCTACGCGATCGAGCAGGGACGCGAGGGCTACACGAGCTTCGCGCCTGACGTCGACTTCACGGGGCGCGCCGTGGTCATGCTGCGCTACGAGCCTCTCGACGAGGAGGGCCGGAGCCTGTGGAGCGAGCGTCGCTTCAGCCCGGCGTCGGGCGCTGCCGCGAAGTTCGAGGCCATCGCCAAGCGCAATCCTGCGGCCATCATCATGGTCAACCCGCCCGGCGCGCGCGATGGCAGGCGCACGCTAGAGACCACGGAAACCAGCCGTTTCGGCGACCGCATGGACATTCCCGTGATCCAGCTCGACCAGGATGTGGCCGATGCGCTGATGCGCGCCGCAGATCCTGAGGGCCGCTCGCTGATGGAGTGGCGCCGCATGGCGGACCTCGGCGAGGTGAAGAGCGTGCCCCTTCGCAGCGACGTGAAGGTCGCCGCCACGGCCAAGCTCGAGGAGAACGTGATGCGCACCGACAACGTCGGCGCCGTGCTTCGCGGCAAGGGATCGCTCGCCGACGAGTGGGTCATCGTCGGTGCGCACTACGACCACGTCGGGTACGGCGCATACGGCACAAGCCCGCAGTACCGCGGCCAGCTCCACCCGGGCGCTGACGACAACGCATCAGGCACCACCACGATGATGATGCTCGCCAAGCGCCTCGCCGACCTCTACGACTCGGAGGATGCGCCAGCGGACGCGCGCTCGATCCTCTTCATGGCCTTCAGTGCGGAGGAGATCGGACTCAACGGCAGCGAGCACTGGACTCGAAACCCCACGATCGACCAGAGCCGCATCCAGTTCATGCTCAACCTCGACATGGTCGGCCGCATGCGCAATGACGAGCTGGCGGTCTCCGGCACCGGATCCGCGAAGGACTTCATCGAGATCCTGCGGCCAGTGTTCGATGCGAGCGGCCTCACGATCCGTGCCGACCCGTCCGGCCGCGGGCCGAGCGACCATGCGAGCTTCTACAACGCGGGCATCCCTGTGCTCTTCTTCTTCACGGGATCGCACGGGGAGTACCACACGCCGAAGGATGTCGGCCACAACGTCAACCCCGTGGGCGGCGCGAAAGTCCTTGCGCTCTCCGACAGCACGGTGCGCATGCTTGCGACGCGCCCCGAGAAGCTGGAGTTCCAGACATCCGACAGCTCGACCGCGGGCCGGCGCATGGGCGCACGCGTGCGGCTGGGCGTGATGCCCGGCTACGGCGACGACGGTGCTCAGGGCGTGAAGGTCGATGGCGTGAGCGCGGACACTTCCGCATCCGAGGCTGGCATCAGGCAGGGCGATCTCCTCATCGCATGGAATGGCGAGGCGCTTGAGGGGCCAGCCGCCATGATGGAGCGGCTGCGCGAGCACAAGCCTGGCGATGTCGTGAAGGTCACCTACCGCCGCGACGGCGCCGAGACCACCGTCGACGTCACGCTGAAGGCCGCGCAGGGCCAGTGATGCTCGCAGGCCGCCTCTGGCGTGCGCTGTCGCGAGCATTCGCCAGCGTGTGCGCGGTCACATGCGCATGCATGGCGGAGCCTCAGGTTCCGCCGAGCCATGACGAGCCGCCGGACGGGCTCGTGCTCTGGTACCGGAAGCCTGCGGCCGACTGGAACGAGGCGCTCCCCGTCGGCAACGGACGCCTCGGCGCGATGGTGTTCGGCGGTGTGGCGCGCGAGCGCATCCAGCTCAACGAGTCGTCGGTGTGGGAGGGCTCGCCCGCGCTGCTTGAGGCGAAGGAGTGCGCGACCTGGGTGCCGCTGGTGCGCGAGGCGTGGTTCGCGGGTCGCATCGCGGAGGCGCAGCGGCTCGCGCAGCAGCACATGCTCGATCAGGAGACGGACCGCTCCTACCAGACGCTCGGCGACCTGGTCATCGAGTCGATCGACCCTTCCGATGCCGGCGACTACCGCCGCGGGCTCGACCTCTCCACAGGCGTGGCGATGACATCGTGGCGCTCGCGAAGCACCACCTTCTCGCGCACGGTGTTCGCGTCGCGCGCATTCGACTGCATCGTGGTGCGGCTTGATGCGGACGCGCCCGAGTCGATCAGCTGCGACATCTCGCTCGCCCGCGAGCGCTCATGCGATGCATGCCCGCTGTCGATCGACTCGTCTGCGGCGCCCGGCACCGGCATCATCAGGATGCGCGGCCGCACGGAACCTGATGAGTCGCAGGGCGTGGCATTCGGGTGCGACGTGACGGTAGAGGTCGATGGCGGCAAGGTGCGCGACAAGGGAAACGGCCGGCTCGGCATCTTCGCCGCCGACTCGGTGACGGTCCTCATCTCCGCCGCAACCGACTTCCCGTTCGCGAACATGGCGCGCGGCGCAGCGCCCGGCACCTTCGATCTCGACCGAGCGCTGCGTGCGGGCACCGCGTCCGCACCACGCGACTTTCGCGCGATGCTGCGTGCGCATGAGGCCGCGTGGCGCGCCCAGTTCGGCCGATTCTCGATCGAGCTCGGCCCCGTGGACAGCAGGCGGGAGGCCATGCCCACCGACCAGCGCCTTGCCGCGCTCCGCGATGCGCTCGGCTCAACGCCGCTCGCGCAGCCGCTTGATCCTTCCCTCGTGGCGCTCGCGGTGCAGTACGCGCGCGCACTGATGATCGGCTCGAGCCAGCCCGGCACGCTGCCTGCGAACCTGCAGGGGCTCTGGAGCGAGCACCTCAAGGCGCCTTGGAACGCCGACTACCACACCAACATCAATCTGCAGATGAACTACTGGTTCGCGGAGCAGGCGAACCTCGCTGAGTGCACCACGCCGCTGATGGACTTCATCGCCCGTGTCGCCGGACGCGGCGCGGTCACGGCACGCCGAACCTGGGACTGCGGAGGATGGTGCGCGCACCACGCGAGCACCGCGTGGGCCAACACGGCACCGACCGGTGCCGTGATCTGGGGACTGTGGCCGATGGGAGGCGCGTGGCTCGTGCGGCACGCGCACGAGCACTGGCTTCACGGCGGAGACGGCGAGTTCCTGCGTTTGCGCGCGTTTCCGCTCACGCTTGGCGCATCGGAGTTCGTGCTCGACTGGCTCGTGACGGATCCGGACACGGGCCTGCTCGTCGCCGGTCCGAGCGCATCGCCCGAGAATGAGTTCGCGCTCCCGGACGGCACGCGCGCGAGCATCGGCATGGGCAATGCGATGGACCAGCAGATTGCGCTCGACCTGCTCTCGAGCCTCATTGAGCAGGCGGATGCGATTGGCGGCGACGCCGCGTCACACCCTGTGGTGTCGCGCGCACGCGTGGCGCTCGTGAAGCTTGCGCCCACGAGCATCGCCGCCGATGGCCGCATCCGCGAGTGGAGCCGGGACTTCACCGAGGTCGAGCCGGGCCACAGGCACATGAGTCACCTCTACGCGCTGCATCCGGGAGGCCAGATCACCCCCGCGGGCACGCCTGAGCTCGCCTCCGCGGCGCGACGCACGCTTGAGGCGAGGCTCGCGAGCGGCGGCGGCCACACGGGCTGGAGCCGCGCATGGCTCATCTGCTTCTGCGCGCGGCTGGGCGACGGAAACGAGGCAGAGCGGCACGTGCGCCTGCTGCTCGGGCAGAGCACGCTGCCGAACATGCTTGGCACGCATCCGCCATTCCAGATCGACGGCACGTTCGGCCTCGCGGAGGGCGTGCTGCAGATGCTTGCTCAGAGCCACCGCACCGAGGGCGCGGGCGCGGACCGCATCCGGATCATTGACCTCCTGCCGGCACTCCCCGATGCATGGCCCGAGGGGCGCATCCGCGGCATGCGGCTGAGGGGTGGAGCCGAGATCGACTTCGCGTGGGCGGGCGGGCAGGTGATGGACGCCACGATCCGCACATCCGGCCGCGAGACACTTCGCCTCAGCCTCGGTCGCCGCGGCACGATCGCCAAGGTGACCCGAGACGGCGAACCGGTCGATCCCGCCGGCTCGGACCCATCGGCTCAGCGCACCTCCATAAACCTGCCCCGTCACGGCGGCGACACCGTGTCGTGGTCAGTGCGCGGCACGGCTGACGGGACACCAGCAGCATCGCCCCAGTGAACGGGGGATCCCACTCAATCCCAGCGGAAGACGCCCTTGCGCCACGCGTAGATGTACGCGATCACGCTTGTGCCCACGAAGAAGCCGATGCGCGCCAGGAACATGAGCGACTCGTCGCTGCGCGGCTCGAGCTGCGCGAACGACACGGCCCACGGGTACAGGAAGACGATCTCGACGTCGAAGACAGGAACGTCATCGCCATCACGTAGAAGCGCACGTTGAATCGCTTGCGGGCGGACCCGAAGGGGTCCATGCCCGACTCGTACGCGGTGCCCTTGGCCACACTCTCGACCCGAGGACCGAGCACTGCGCTCGCGATGATGTTCACGGCCGCGAAGACGGCGGCCATCACGAAGAGCAGGGCGATCGGGGCGTACGAGATGACGCCAATGTCCGCAGGCGACGGCATGGAGGCGGGAGTCTAGGGGATACGGATGCGCGCGAATCGGGGCGGCCGGATTCGAACCGACGACCTTCTGGACCCAAACCAGACGCTCTAGCCAAGCTGAGCTACGCCCCGCGCAATAACGAGGAACGTGAGAGTCTACGGTGGCCCGAACTACGCGGTCGCCACACGTTGGCGATCCCGGGCGTGGTCGATCCGGTCGACCAGCTCTCCGAGCACGCCCGACCTGCGAAGAACTTCCGGCATAAGGGCAGGACTTGGCATCACGGAGCTGCCGAGCTCGCACATGTGCAGGGCCAGGTGGATCGGCCGGGCATCATCTGGGAGCAGGCTCCCACGGGACCGCGCGCGGTGGCAGATCTCCTCAATCTGGCCGAGGAGCTCGCCAACCTGGTCGATCTCGTCGGGGGTGAGGTTTTCCCAGTCAAGGCGCGTCCGAACCTGCGCTGACTTGCCTTCCCGGATGAGATCCATGGACTCGTCCACGCTCTTCATTGACTCGTCATTCCATCGTCGGCGGATCGACGCCAGTCTGGAGCGATGAGTCCCGTCATCTGGGTTGTAGAGGACGCGGATGCGCTCGCAGGTGGCGGCAAACACGGCTGGCGCCCGTCGGGCGTCCCCTTTGCGGACCCCAACTTGACGAATCAGATCCAATTGTTCAAGAGCTTGAAGGTGGTAGTACAGACCAGTCGTCGATAGCCCGGAGTGGATCGATAGTTCTCGGACTGAACACTCTCCAGAACGCCGGATGATCTCGAAGATCCGCATCCTTAGTGGCGAGCCCACAACGGCGAAGACGGCCTTCCGTCCGATGTCAAGTGTCGCTATCTCAACGGAATGCATGTCTGGCGCCCCAGCGCCACGCCCGTCCTTGAGCTCCACCATGTCAAAATCTGGTCGTACCCCATGATTCATGTACCCAACCTAGCACGGAATCAGCCCAAGTTGTGAAACAAGGCACAGTATCAAGCATTTTGGCAGTCAACATCACGCTCCGCAGCGTTCAACACAGCGGATCGTTGCACCATGGGTCTAAGAGGAGTTACGTAACAACGAAGATAGCCATTTGATCACGCATACTTACGAGGGAGGACCGTCAAAATCATCTCGGCACCGATAACTGCAATTTGATTGCTGCGTGAGCACCGTCACCAGACGAGCGTGGCCTGAAGCTGGAAAACGGTGGCGGGTTCTGCTGTTGCCGCATCACCAGCTGTCCAAATCAACTGCACATCGGGTCGAAGCGACAGGGTTGGGGTGACCTGAATGGAGTACATGAGTTCCACTCCGTACTCGTCCGGGAGGTACGCGCCGGTCTCTGCAGGACGACCCCAGAAGAAACCGAGCGCCCACCGGTCCGCCTCGCTCACCACAAGCCGTTGCGGGTCTGACGCCGACTCCCACGCCAGTCCCGTAGCGATCTCGGTCGCGAATCCGTTGATGGCGACATCGGGGTTGCATACGCCGAAACGCCCAAACCACCCTAGGTGGCCATCCGATCCACCGAGCCCCTGCTCGAGATTGAATCCGATGCCGCCGGAGGTCACATCGTCGACGGTTGCCACGAAGGGCTGAATCCTGAGCACATTCCTCCCCAGGCCAAGGAAGTCGTCGGTGATGAGCCCGAGCTCAAGTTGGTTCGCCCAGTTGGAGGTGCTGAGGTTGGCGAAGGGCGCGGATCCAGGAGTCGATGCGGTGGTGAATGAGCCGTAGATGGCGTAGAACCACGCCGCCGGCTGCCACGCCAAGTTGATGCCCAACCCCTGCGGCGGTGCGGCGACGACCTGGCTGTTGACGAATGGGTTCGCCATCAGCTGCGTGAACTGGTTGTTGGCGAATGTGTTGACATCGAAGTAGTTCTGCTGGTCAATCATGCCGACCGTCGCGACCAGCGAACCCTCGAAAAATGACTGCTGCCAGGCGAGCTCTGCGATCCAGAATCCGTCGCCCACAAGCAGGCCTTGAGGCTGGCTCACGGTGCCGATGCGCGCCGAGGGATCCTCGTACTCGACAGAACCGCCGAGACCAGTGACCCAGTTGATCTCAGTCGACACCCAGCCAGCGGAGCCGCCTTCGCGCGAATGGTCGAAGACCTCAAGGAAGCCGAATCCCTGCCCTGCCCAAAGGCCGCCGACTGCAGGGTCACGCACGCGGCTCGGGGTGACAGACATGCCAAAGCTCTGGAACAGCATGTAGGAGAAGCCGTACTCGAGCAGCGTCTGCTTGACGCTCGCGTTGGCGCTCGAGATCGGGTCATCTGCGATGAGTGCCCCGGCGACGTTCACGTCCGCGGGAAGCAGGTTCAGGCTCGCCAGATAGGGCGCGAGCCGAGGATGGCAGCGCAGTGGGAGTTCCTCTAGGGAATCGGGTGCCTCCTGAGCGGAGGCCGGATGCCCCACCTGAGCGAGCAGGGGCGCGATGATCAGCGCAACGGAAGGACGCACGTCTCGGACGCTAACGCATCCACTTGTGGTGGGGATAGCGGCCGGACACGTCCTATATCTGCGATGGGCACCAGATGGACCGAGCCGCAACATCTTGTCGGACTTTGGGTAACGATTTGAATCTTGATGCCATTTCGAACCCTAAAGCCTTGATTCGAATCAGTTCCCGCTGATATTTGGGCTCAAGGCTGCACGGAGAGCGGTCGACGTTGTGTCTTGGGATGTAGTGCCCCATGCGATTGATCCCCACCTCCAGCCTCGCGCCTCTGCTCAGCCTTGCGGTCGCTCACGCCTCATCTGGGGACGTGGTGCAGATCAATGAGGTCATGGCCAACCCGTTTGGCACTGACATTGGCCAGGAGTTCATCGAGCTGAGCGGCAAGCCAAACCTTTCGCTCGACGGCCTGACGATCGTGGTGCTTGAGGGTGATGCGGAACTTGGATCGCCGACGCAGAAGGGCCGCATCGACAACGTCATCTCGCTGTCGGGAAGGGCGCTCGGATCGAACGGCCTTCTGCTGCTTCGCGACGGCGCGGGCACGATCGACACGAATCCGGATCCGTCCCTGGCGACGGGGCCCGCACCGGGCACGTCGGTGGTGGTGCTCGCATCGGCGTCGTCGGCGTCCGGCTTCGGCAACATGACGCTCGGGCTCGAGAACAGCTCCATCACAGTCCTGCTCGTGCGCGACTTCACTGGCGTTGCTGGCAACGATCTCGACACCAACGACGACGGCATCCTTGATGTGACACCCTGGTCGGCAGTGGTTGACGCGGTAAGCATCATCAACTCGAGCAGCGCACCAATCTCCCAGTCGGTGGCGTATGCGCCGTCGCTCGGTTTCCCCTCGGCAGTGATCTCGCGTGCGGTGTCTGGCTTCGACTCCGGAGCGGTGGCGCGCGGCACGGGCGGCACCTGGTACGGGGCACGCACGCTCGGCATCAACCCCACGCTCGTCAATCCGACAGCTCTCACGTCGGGACCCTACTGCTGGGAGCCGGGTTTCATCTATCCGTCGATCGGCGGGCTTGAGTACTACGCCACGCCGGGTCAGCCCAACGGGACGATCCCGAACACCGACAGCGTCTGCGGCAACCGCCTCGTCACATCGCAGCTTGGCTCCGTCTCCTTCTACAACAACTGGGGTTTCCCGACGCTCAACCTCGCGGGCAGCCCCGTGTCGCTCGAGGGATCCTCGGTTGCCCAGAAGGTCGGCGCCGCACGGCAGGTCGTGTTCACGGCGGCCGCCGCGGGCGTGCACCGATTCCAGCTCTGTGGAAGCTCGGTGCCGAACACGGTGATGGTGGCGACCACTGGGTGCAGTCAGCCTGTCACCGCGATCGCCGCAAACAACGACAGTTCACTGTGCACATCGGGCAGCGCGAGGTCCGCATTCGAGATCGCGCTCGGCGCGGGCGACACCGTCTATCTCGCGGTCGGGTCGTACATGGCCACCTCCGACCCGTTCCCGCTGAGCGTTGGGGCGCTCACGCTGCGCGTCGACCGAGACAGCGATGGCGACGGCGTGTTCGACGACCAGGATGGATGCCCGCAAAGCCCGGATCTCACCAGCCCTCTGACGTACTTCATCGACAACGACCTCGACGGGTTCGGAAGCACCCTGACGGGGACTGCGTGCGCCACCACTGCGCCGTCGGGCTTCGCCACGAACAGCAGCGACTGCAACGACAGCAACCCCAATGCGTATCCGGGCGCGCCTGAGGTCTGCAACGGCATCGACGACGACTGCGACCTGCAGGTCGACGAGGGGGTGACGCAGACCTTCTACGCCGACTTCGACGGTGATGGGGCGGGCGATCCGGCTGTGACCGTGAGCGCGTGCAGCGCGCCATCGGGCTACGTGGCTGTTGCCGGCGACGCGTGCCCAGGCAATGGAGCGCTGACGAGCCCGGTGTCGTTCTTCGTCGACTCGGATGGCGATGGGTACGGGTCGGCGACATCTGCGGCACTCTGCAGCACGACGCCGCCGGCCGGCTACTCGGCAGTGGCTGGCGACTGCAACGACGGATCGGGAGCGATCTTCCCGGGTGCACCTGAGCTGTGCGCGACGGTGGGCACGGACAACAACTGCAATGGCAACGTGAGCGACGTGGACGCGAACGCGGCCGACCGGGTTACGTTCTTCACCGACGCGGACGGCGACGGTTTCACGCTCGCCACGGGCGCGCTGTTCTGCCCGGGCACGACGAATGCGGGCTACCTCGCGCAGGCGTCGGCGCAGGTCGACTGCGACGATGCGGCCGGCGACGAGTACCCAGGCGCAGTGGAGCTGTGCGCGACGCTCGGAGTCGACAACGACTGCGACGGTGACGCAGGCGATGTGGACGCCGGCGCGGCCGACAAGGTCCAGTTCTACAGCGACGGCGACGGCGACGGCTTCACGCTCGCCACGGGCGCGCTGTTCTGCCCGGGCACGACAAACACCGGCTACCTCGCGTCGCCCTCGAGCCCGCTCGACTGCAACGACTCGTCGAATGTGGTGTTCCCGGGCGCGGTTGAGCTGTGCGCAACGGTGGGCACGGACAACAACTGCGACGGCAGCACGACGGATGTAGATGCCAACGCGGCCGACAAGGTCCAGTTCTTCAGCGACGCGGACGGCGACGGTTTCACGCTCGCCACGGGCGCGCTGTTCTGCCCGGGCACGACGAATGC
>CAYPOZ010000022.1:0-5708 GCA_964412415.1 uncultured Isosphaeraceae bacterium
CGCGCAAGCGCCCGAGCCGACTCGGCCTTGCCGGTCTTGTCGGCACCGGCCGCCGTACGCGGTTGTTCCGCCTCTCCCGCTCCGCCTCCGCCTGCCATCCCTTCCGCGACGTTTGCGTACGGCACCCCATCAATCACGTGCCGCCTGAACGCATGCCATGCATCCGAGCGGCCCTCGGCCACCAGCTGCCGCTCTGCGCGCGCGGCCGCCTCGCTCAGCACATGCCGCGCCCACTCGCGCTCGAAGGTCTGGTAGGCGCTCGGCTCGTGGCGCTCTAGCGACGCCGGATCGGCTGCCGCCACACGCTCCGCCTCGCCCGCAACCATCCGCCGCGACCGCGCACGCTCGCGCGCGTGCAGCAGCATGCCGTTCACGAGCCACCGCCGCAGCGGCAAGCCGCTCGCGTGCCACTGCGCGAGGTACCCATCGCGCGACAGCCGGCTCGCGAAGAACGCGTTCACGAGCTCATCCGGCTCCTCGACGCTCCGCAGGCTCGACGCACGCGCATACGCCGCGAGCGGCTGCGCATACCGGCGCATCACGTGACCATTGAGCTCGGCGAGCGCGGCACCCGCCTCATCGCCGCCGCCGCGCATCTCATCGAGCCGCGAAAGGATCCACGTGCCGTGGGTGCTCGGAAACTCGTCGACCCCGCCCATCGTGCCTCAGATCACGGAGTCGTGGCTGGGGATGTTGTGCGCGGGCGCGGTGTTGAGCTGCACGAGCTTGCCGCCCTGCGCAGCCTTCGCCGCATCGGCGTCCACGTAGTCGCTGTGGCAGCTCGCCTTGCCCTCGTCGGCGCCCACTGCCTTGCGTGTCTTGCTGGCGAGCTTGTGGATCTCGTCCGGGCTCAGCACGCCGCGCTTTGCAAGGATCTCCTGCTGCTCGGGCGTCAGTGCCGCGCTGCGCGTGGGCTTGCCGCGCTCGAAGCCCTCCGCCTTGCCGCTGGCGAACTCCTGGATCTCCTTCGAGATGCGCACACTGCACCAGTCGTGCCCGCACATCGCGCAGAAGTCGGTGTCAACGTCGAGGTCCTCGTCGTGGTACGCGCGCGCAGTGTCGGGGTCGAAGGAGAGCTCGAAGTGCCGCTCCCAGTTCAGCGCCGCGCGCGCCTTGGTGAGCGCATCGTCGCGGTCTCGCGTGCCCGGGATGCCAAGTGCCACATCGGCCGCATGCGCTGCAATCTTGTAGGCAATGCACCCCTGCTTCACGTCATCCTTCTTCGGGAGCCCAAGGTGCTCCTTCGGCGTCACGTAGCACAGCATGCTCGCGCCGTGGTACGCCGCCGACGTCGCGCCGATGCACGAGGTGATGTGGTCGTAGCCGGGGAAGATGTCGGTGACGAGCGGGCCGAGCACGTAGAAGGGCGCGCCGTGGCAGAGCCGGCGCTGCAGCTTCATGTTGAACTCGACCTGGTCGAAGGGCACGTGGCCCGGACCCTCGATCATCACCTGCACGCCCTTGCGCCACGCGCGCTCGGTCAGCTCGCCAAGCGTCGCAAGCTCCGCAAGCTGCGCGCGGTCGGTCGCGTCAGCGAGACCGCCCGGACGCAGGCCGTCGCCGATCGAGAACGTGACGTCGTACTCGCGCATCACGTCGCAGATGCGCTCCCACGCGACGTACATCGGGTTCTGCGCGTTGTGCACGAGCATCCACTTGGCAAGAAGGCTTCCGCCGCGGCTCACGATGCCTATGAGGCGGTCCTTGATGTACGGCAGGTGCTCCCGCAGCACGCCCGCATGGATCGTGAAGTAGTCGACCCCCTGCTGGGCCTGGTGCTTCAGCGTGCCGAGGATGATGGACTCGTCGAGGTCCTCGATCTTTCGGCCAATGATCATCGAGTAGATGGGCACGGTGCCAATGGGCACTGACGAGTTGCGGATGATCGCGTCACGGCAGGCGTCGAGGTCGCCGCCGGTCGACAGGTCCATCACGGTGTCCGCGCCCCAGCGCTCGGCCCACTTGAGCTTCTCGACCTCCTCGTCGGTGCCCGAGCTCACCGGGCTCGCGCCCATGTTCGCATTGATCTTTGTCAGGCTCGCGCGGCCGATGCACATCGGGTCGAGCTGGTAGCCCAGGTGCACGCGGTTGGCCGGGATGACCATGCGGCCCGCGGCCACCTCGTCGCGCACCTGCTCTGCGCTCAGGTGCGGCTCGCGATCGGCGACGCGTCGCATCTGCGGCGTGACGATGCCAAGCCGCGCATGCTCGAGCTGTGTGACCGGCACGAAGCCGGCCTGCGCAACAGCCCGGATGTAGAGACCGGCATCAGGATGGTTGTGGCCCGCGCATCCGTCGTGCCATGAGGTCACGGCCTCGATGCGCCATCCCTCGGGGAGAAAGTCCCACGCCGTCTTGTCGCTCGGCGCAGGCATACCCGGCGTGTCAGGCGAGCTGAACGCAAGCGGACCGCCGATCTGCGACCGGTTGGCGAAGCTGCCAGGGGTGGTGCCCTCCGCGCTCGAGCTGGGATTGGTGGCCCCATGAAGTGGAAGGTGAGCGTTCGCGGGAACGGTGACCGAGGGGTTACGGTGAATCATTATCGGAACTCGCTTTCCTACGCCGGTGCAAACCGGATCAGGTTCCACGGGTGCATCTCAGCCCCCCTTCGGAGGGGCGCCCCGAGCGACAGGGGTGAGTGTAGCTACCCCAAATCGCAAGGAATCAGATATGTTGAATCGATCATCCATGTAAGTTCCATGGATTCTGCTCCTTTCGGGGGTGCGCCCAACGCTGTGCTCGGGCGCCCGTCGGTCGATCGTGTGTCCTCGGAAGACCCGATGCGGGGGGCGCTTCCCCTGGGAAATGGGTCGCCCCCCCCCCCCGCGATAGCGAGCAACAAGCAAGCCTTGGTCAAGACACTCTCGTGCTTCTGCGGACCCGATGCGCAGACATTCGACGACATCGACCTGTCCATCGCAAACTCCTTGCTGACGGATGCCCGCAAGTCGGGGCGCGACTTGGCAAAGGAGACCGGACTCTCCGAAGCCAACGTCAGCAGGCGACTCGGACGTCTCGTCGACGAGCAAGGGCTCCGGTTTCGCGCGTGGGTGCCGCCAGCGCTCATGGGCACCCATGCCGGTGCGATCGTGTCTGTCGAGACAAATCACGACCCAGATGTGGTGGCACAGGGCCTCACCCGCATCCCCGAGTTCCATGCGGTGGTGTCCATCTCGGGCGATGCGGCGATCGTGGTGCTTGCGCTTGCGCGAAGTCCACGCGAACTGATGACGGTGTGTGACCAGGTGGCCGCCGCCGCTGAAGGCGTGAAGCGGGTCGTGCTGCGCCCGCTGCTGCACATCTTCAGCCCACGCGACTGCCATGACCCTGCGCGCATCCTCCGCTGCGAGGGAGCGACGCTCACCGACCCGCCCGGTGACTTCGACCAGATCGATCTCGCGATCCTTGGAGAGCTCCAGCGCGACGGCCGCGCCAGCTTCGCGCGCATGGGCGAGGTCTCGGGCATCAGCGCGACCGCGGCCGCGGAGCGTTTTCGCCGGCTCCTCGCCGCAAGTGCCGTGGACCCCTTCGTGCAGGTCGAGCCGCTGCGGTCGGGTGCGCCGCTCTCTGCGATCGCGGAGGTCGAGGTTGAGGGCCCCGTGCTTCACATCGCCTCAAGGCTCGCCAGCACCGTCACGCCGCTTCACATGGGAATCGTCGGCGGCACGCATCCGATCATGATGCGATTCAATGTGGCCGACGAGCCTGCCCTGCACCAGCTCCGATCGGCCATGAGCGAGATCAATGGAGTCAAGAGCGTGCGCGGTGCGATCGTGCGCACGCTGCACAAGGACACCTTCGACTGGAGCCATCGGGCCGTGAAGGGCTGACCTCGCTTGCGCGACCCGTCCGGGCTTGGCCCGGCGCCGCCGTAGAGTGCACGGATGGCATCACCCGCGGCACAGACGTACGCAGTGTCGGTGGATGACGTGCTCGCCGCGCGGGAGCGGATTGCGCCGTGGGCGCGTCGCACTCCAGTGATGCGGAGCGCATCGCTCGACGCGCTCGCGTGCCGGACACTTCACTTCAAGGCCGAGCCGTTCCAGCGCACCGGGTCGTTCAAGTTCCGCGGCGCGACCAATGCCGTGCGGTCGCTCGGCGATGCCGCTGCTGCGCGTGGCGTCGCCACGCACTCCTCAGGAAACCATGCGCAGGCGCTGGCGCTTGCGGCGCGGCTTCGCGGAATCCCTGCACACATCGTCATGCCCTCGAATGCGCCGGCTGTGAAGCGCTCTGCGGTCGAGGCCTACGGCGGCATCGTCACCACGTGCGAGCCCACGCTTGCCGCACGCGAGGCAGTTCTCGCTGAGGTGGTCGCACGCACAGGCGCCATCGCGATCCCGCCATTCGACCACCCAATGGTGATCGCGGGCCAGGGCACGATCGCGTGCGAGATCCTCGAGGATGTGCCGCACGTGGACACCATCATCGCGCCAGTGGGTGGCGGCGGGATGATCGGCGGCATTGCCATCGCTGCGCGCGCGCTTTCGCCGCGCACGCGCGTGATCGCCGCAGAGCCTGCGGGCGCAGCGGACGCGGCACTCTCCAAGCGCACAGGCGTGCGGCAGCCGATGGTGTCGCCGCAGACGATCGCTGACGGGCTTCGCACCAGCCTCGGCGAGCTCACGTTCCCCATCGTGCGCGACCTCGTCGATGAGGTGATCGTGGTCGAGGAGCGCGAGATCGTTGCGGCGATGCGGCTCGTGTGGGAGCGGCTCAAGGTCGTGATCGAGCCGAGCGCAGGAGTGGGCGTCGCCGCCGTGATGCGGGATGACGTGCGTACCCGCGGCGATCTGGGCGTGACCGCCGTGGTGCTGTGCGGCGGGAACGTCGACGTCGCCGCACTGGCGTAGCGCAGCGGCGCACGCCCGGCCAGCGCGCCGGAACGCTCAGCCCCAGTTCGCCAGCAGGGTCGCGAGGTCAACCCCGCCCACGGTGCCGTTGCCGTCCAGGTCGGCGGATGCGTCAGCGGTGCCCCACGCCGCAAGCAGCGCGGCAAGGTCCTGCGCATTCACGTTCCCATCGCCGTTGATGTCGGCGCTGACCTGCCGCGTCCCCTCGGCAACGAGCGCCACGGAGAGCCCGGTCGTGATCGTGCTCTTCCCGAACGCACCGCTCAAGAGAAGGTTTGCTGTTCCGCCGGGCGGAAGCACTGTCGGGAGGGAGAATGGCTGGCCCTCGACCGCAGGCAGCGCGGGCAGGCTCACCGACTGCTCATCGACAGCGACCGTTGAGGTCACCGTGATCGAGGCACCCGATCCTGAGATGCGACCTGCGAGCGCGAACAGTCCGGGCTGCGGCGCGCCGCCGAGCGGCGTGCCCATGACCTCACCCTCAAGAGCGATGTCAACCGGCACAACCGACATGAACGGCGTGCCCTCCGCATCGGGGATGCCGAGCATGACCATCGCGGTCGACGTCTGCGTGACAGTCGCAGCGGTGATCACGCCGCCCATGATGGGAATCGGAATCGTGAAGCCGCCGGGATAGGCAGAGCCCGGGTTGATGGTCCGGAACGTCTGGTAGTTGATGTTGAAGGTGACGCCAAGCTCCTGCGCCGCACCACCGGTGAGGTCCATCGCAAGGCCCGTGATGATGCCGGCAAACGGCGTGATTGCCATGGTGAAGGAGCCGGTCGGAGATGCGCTGAACCCGGCATCGGCGACGATCGTCGACGTGTAGCTGATCGGGTTGTTGCCGCTGCCGCC
>CAYPOZ010000022.1:5722-6281 GCA_964412415.1 uncultured Isosphaeraceae bacterium
GATTCGTCGCCGCGTCATAGTTTCCGATGAACGTCCCTGAAAGCGGGAGATTCACCTGCCCGACGCTGCTGGCGCTACTTGGCGCAACCAGTTCGCAGACGTACGTGTCCGCCTTCGCTGCCGGCAGCGCAACGAGCCCCCCGAGGATGGGGCCGACGAGGATGAGCGAGCGTGTGAGCTCCCTTGGATCTTGGGGCATTGGCTGGTGTCTCCTAAGGGAGCAACATAGCCGTTGGATCGCGTTGTCAAAATTGCCTAGGGGCAATCTGACGCAAAGTGGGGCCCGTAACCCCACTTCCGAGGGGCCCACGCGCCCTCTCAGCCTCCTGACGCCGTTCCGGGCGCCGCCACCTGCTGCTCAAGCAGCGCGTCGATGCGCGTCAGGCGCTCGCGATGCCTCGCCGTCGACGGCTCGAGCGTCACAAGCGCGGCGATGTGTCGCCGCGCGGCACGCATGTCGCCAGCCTCGATCGCCGTCGATGCCGCAAGCTCCCTCATCGCCGGGTCGTAGGGGTCGATGCGGGCGGCGCGCTCCGCATGCGATGCCGCCTTCGCGGCG